>DASRHL010000397.1:0-14069 GCA_035650535.1 Acidimicrobiia bacterium | reverse complement strand
GAGTAGCCGTCGGCGACGACGACCTTGGCGCCGGATGGCACGGTCTCGAACACGGCCGACACCGCGGCCATCCCGGACGCGAAGGCGAGTGCCTCGCCGCCCTCGAGCCGGCCGAGCACGGTCTCGAACGCGTCCCAGGTCGGGTTGCCGTCGCGGGCGTAGGCGACCGGGCCGCCGGCGTGATAGGTCGAGGAGAAGACGACGGGCGGGTTGAGGGGCGCGTCGGGCCCGTGCGGTGGGCGGCCGGCCGTGATGGCGATGGTCTCGCGGGCGGGCGCGTGCCGGCCGTGGGGCATCGCGATCGGGGTCTGCTCGCGGTCGGCGGGATCCACGGCGCCACAGTAAACGCGGCTCCCCGGTCGGAGGCTTAGATTGGCGGGGCGTGACCGTTCCCGAGCCGACAACGGATCTCGCGCTCGACGAGATCGACCTCGGCGACGCCGAGACCTGGGTCCGCGGCGACCTCGACGGTGTCTTCGCGAAGCTGCGGCGCGAGCGACCGGTCTCGTGGCACCACGAACCGGACATCGCGACGGTCGGCATCGAGATCGGACCTGGGTTCTGGGCGATCACGCGCTACGACGACGTTGTCCACGTGAGCCGCAACCCGGAGCTGTTCAGCTCGGGCCGCGGGTCCAACATCCCCGACTGGCCGCCCGAGGTCCTCGAGTTCCTCGGCTCGATGATCAACATGGACGCGCCGCGGCACACGAAGCTGCGCCTCATCGTGAACCGTGGCTTCACGCCCCGCCAGGTCGCGCTGCTCGAACGGGGCGTGCACGAACGGGCCCGCGCCATCGTCGACGCCGTCGCGCCGAAGGGGGAGTGCGACTTCGTGTCGGAGATCGCGGCGGCCCTCCCGCTCCAGATCATCTGCGACATGATGGGTATCCCGCCGTCCGACTACTCGTTCGTCTTCGAGAAGACCAACATCGTGCTCGGCGTCGGCGACCCGGAGTTCGGGACCTCGCTCGACGCGGCCTTCGGAGCGGCGCACGAGCTCTGGAGCTACGCGCAGGAGCTGGGCAAGGAGCGTCTCGACAACCCGCGCGACGACATCGTGACCGCGCTCATGCAGGCCGAGATCGACGGCGAGCGGCTCACGGCGGCCGAGTTCGGGTCGTTCTTCGTGCTGCTGACCTCGGCGGGCAACGAGACCACCCGCAACGCGATCAGCCACGGGATGCTCGCCCTCACCGAGCACCCCGAGGAGCGCCGAATCTGGGCTGCCGACTTCGACGGCGTCGCGCCGACGGCGATCGAGGAGATCATCCGGTGGGCGACGCCCGTCATGCACTTCCGGCGTTCGGCGACCGAGGACACGGTCGTCGGCGGCCAGGAGATCGCGGCGGGTGACAAGGTCGTCATGTGGTACACGTCGGCCAACCGCGACGCGTCGGCGTTCGAAGATCCGTACCGCTTCGACGTGCGCCGCACGCCCAACGAGCACCTCGGCTTCGGAGGCGGCGGTCCGCACTTCTGCCTCGGCGCCCACCTTGCCCGCCGCGAGATCCGCGTGATGTTCGAGGAGATCTTCCGGCGCCTCCCCGACCTCGAGATCACGGGCCCGCCCGACTACCTCCAGTCGGGCTTCATCCACGGCATCAAGCGCATGCCGTGCGCCTTCACGCCGGCCTGACGACCGGCGCCGACCGGCGCGCTTCAGAGCTTGAAGATCGACAGGTAGGTCGCGCCGTCTTCGGTGGCGAAGTCGTCGTGCGTCGAACCTGACGCGGCGACGTACGCGCCGCCGGCGTGGAGTGTCCGGCCCTGGGTGCGGAGCGAGCCGCGCACGACGTAGAGGAACTCGGTGTGCGCGTGTTCGTGGGGATCGCCCCGGTAGCCGGGCTCGGCCTCGACCAGGGCGAGGTGGTAGCCGTCCCCGTTGGCGAGGACCTTGGCCCGGGCGTTCCCACCCGATCCCCAGGGCGACCACTCGACCGAGTCGGCGTCGGCGATGCTCCAACCGTCGAGGGGGAACGCGCTCATCCTGCCGTCAGCTCGATGGGGATCGCGTCGTAGGCGCAGGCGAAGGCCGAGGGCACCTTCTCCGGTTCGGCGCCCGGCGCCACCCGCCACGACGGCATCCGGCGCAGCAGCTCCTCGAACATGACGCGGATCTCGAGTCGGGCGAGCGACGCGCCGAGGCAGAAGTGCGAACCGAACCCGAACGCGACGTGGTGGTTGTGCTCACGGGTGACGTCGAAGACCTCGGGGGCGGGGAAGACGCGCTCGTCGCGGTTGGCCGACGAGTACATCAGCACGAGCTCGTCGCCCTCGCGGACGTGCTGACCGTGCAACTCGTGGTCCTCGGTAGCCGTCCGTTTCATGTTGAGGATCGGGGTCACCCACCGGATGAACTCCTCGACCCCGGTCGTCGCGAGGATGCCCGGGTCGTCGCGGAGCTTCTGCCACTGGTCGGGGTGACGGGTCAGCTCGAGACACATGGTGCCGATGACCGTGCGGGTCGTCTCGGCGCCGCCGTCGAGGAGGAGGAGCGCCTCCTGGATGATCTCGGCTTCGTCCATGGGCCGGACCGTCCCGTCGGGGTACTCGACCTCCGAGTGCGCCCACACCGAGATCAAGTCGTCGGTCGGCTCCTTGCGACGGGCCGCCAGCACCTCCAGGGTCGCCGCGCTGAACTCGGTGATCGCGGTGGCGCTCTCCACGCTCATCACCCGCTCGCCGCCGTCGAGCGGGTAGGAGCCGCCCGACAGCATCGTGACCTCCGACCACCACTTGCACTTGGGCGCGAGCGAGCGCGGAAAGCCGAGCATCTCGCAGATCACGGTGGCGGGCAGCGGCGCGGCCAGGTCTTCGACCACCTCGCACTCGCCCCGGGCGACCACCTTGTCGATCAGCTCGGTGACGATCCGGCGGACGTGGTCCTCGTGCTGCTTGACGGCTCGGGGCGTGAAGCGGCGGGCGACCAGCCGCCGCTTGTTCTGGTGCAGCGGGTCGTCGTGGTTGATCATCGACTCGTCGGAGAAGATGCGGGGCCGCGACCCCTTGAACGAGGTGTAGCGGGCGACGTTCTTCTCGATGTCGACGACGTCGCTGTAGCGACTGACGCCCCACACCCGGTTCACGGCGTCCCAGTAGAGGGGCGCCTCGTCGCGCAGGCGCCGGTACGTGGGAAACGGATCGCCCGCGTAGAACTCCCCGTCGAGGATGTTCACCACGAGATCGGAGGCCCGCAGATCGACGCTCATCCCTGCCCGCTCCCGGCGCGGCACGCCGGCGCCTCCGGCCCCCGCTCGCTGCTCCGCGGGATACCCGCTCCGCGACGCTCGCTCACGGGTCGCAGGCTAACGCCGGGGCGCTGCGCGCGTCCTGTGGCGGTCACGGCACCCAGGGTGCAGACATTTCGGGCACACCGAACCGGGGGCGGCCGATCGTCGCGCGGAGAGGTCGACTGGCCGCACCTACGGGTGATCGACAACAATTGAGGCTCATGGCGGTCGAGTCGCGTGATTCGGTGTCCCTGAAGCCGGCCGAGCTCGATGAGCTCGGCCAGTTCGTGCACGGGATCGGGCTCCCGCTGGCCGAGGAGCAACTCGACCAGCACGTCGAGCACTTTCCCCTCATCGCCCTCTCCCACGAGGACGACGAGTTGCACGGCTTCCTCTTCGGTTCGCTCGAGCGCATCGGCGGAACCCCGTGCATCCTGTGGGGGCTCGGGGCGACCCGGAAGGGCCGGACGGCCCGGGCGACCCTCGAGGAGCTCGTGGGCGAGCTGTACCGGCGGGCCGCGATCTCCTTCCCCGACGAGGACGTGCTCGTCGCCGGGCGCCTCGCGCATCCGGCCGGCTACGCGCTGCTGTCGGGCCTCGACGACGTGTGCCCGCGGCCGAAGTACACGCCCAACGGCGAAGAGCGGGCATGGGGCCGGCGGCTCGCCCGGCGCTTCGGGTGCGACGCCCGCTACGACGATCGCACGTTCGTCGTGCAGGCGGGCGACAGTGCCCAGCTCGTGCTCGACACCCGTCACGTCAAGCTCGGCGGGAAGGCCGCGGCCGACCTCGTGGGCAACCTCGACCCGGCGAAGGGCGAGGCGCTGATCGCCTACGGCTGGGCCATGGCCGAGGCGCTCGCCGACGGCCTCGGCACGACCTGACGCCCGCTACTGCCGGCGCGCCGCGAGCGCGGCGTCGATGTCGCCTCGCAACGCGTCTGGGCTCGTGACGGGCGCGCGGCACGCGTAGCGCTCGCAGACGTAGGCGATCGCCGTTCCGTCGCCCGCGATCCGGCCTTCGAGCAGCGGTGAGATGGCCGGGGTGCCGGGGCCGGCCGTGACCGACACGCTCGCCGGGATCAGCCGGGTCACGACCTCCGCCCGCAGCGCCCGGGTCGCGGGCGCCGTCGGATCGCCGACGACGGCGATCTCGATCGGAGGCGAGACGAGCCGCTCGAGCGCGCCGAGCAGGTAGGCGAACGCCGTCGGGTGCTCGCCCATGACCGGTGTCAGGTTCTCGACGCAGCGGGCCGCGGCGTCCGCGTAGCTCGTGTCGCCGGTCAGCGCGGCGAGCCGGAGCAGGCCGTTCGCGGCGAGGGAGTTCTCGGCCGGCGTCGCGTTGTCCTGCGTGTCCTTCGGGCGGACGATCAGCGCCTCCGCGTCGGCGCCCGTGGTGAAGAACCCGCCGTGCTCCCGGTCCGCGAACAGGTCGAGCAGCGCGCCCGCGACCGTCCGTGCCTCGGCGAGCCAGGCGAGGTCGTCGACCTCCGCGAGCGTCAGGAGCGCCTCGAGCAGCGCCGCGTGGTCCTCGGCATACGCGAGCAGGTCGGGATTCGCACGGCCCCCCTGCCACGACCGTAGGAGCCGGCCGTCATCGCGGCGGAGGTTGCCGAGGAGGAAGTGGGCGTTGCGCACCGCGGCGCGCATCCAATCGTCGCGGTCGAGCGCGGTCGCGGCCTCGGCGAGCGTGCGCGTGAACAGCGCGTTCCAGGCGAGCAGCACCTTGTCGTCGAGGCCGGGGCGGACCCGGAGCTCGCGCGCCCCCAGCAACGCGCGGGCTCCGCGCCGCACCGCCTCGGAGGGTTCCTCGGTGCGGTCGACCACGTGGAGGATGTTGCCCCGGAAGTCCGTATGCGGGTCGACGAAGTTCCCGTTGCGGGTGACTCCGTAGTAGCGCACGACCTCGGGTGCGTCGTCGCCGCAGACGTTCTCGATCTCCTCGAGCTGCCAGCAGTAGAACTTGCCCTCGACTCCCTCCGAGTCGGCGTCCTCGGCGGAGAAGAAGCCGCCGAGCGGGTGCGTGAGGTCCCGGAGGACGTACTCGACGACGCCCTCGAGCACGCGCCGGTAGCGCGGTTCGCGTGTGACGAGCCAGCCGCGGAGGTAGGCGCCGGCAAGCAGCGCCTGGTCGTAGAGCATCTTCTCGAAGTGGGGGACCAGCCAGTAGTCGTCGACGGAGTAGCGGTGGAAGCCGCCGCCGAGCTGGTCGTGCATCCCTCCCGCGGCCATCGCGTCGAGCGAGACGGTCACCATCTCGAGCGTCGACGGGTCGGGGTCCCGGATGTAGGTACGGAGCAGGAAGTCGAGCGTCATCGCCTGCGGGAACTTGGGTGCGCGTCCGAACCCACCGAAGCGCGGGTCGAACTGCGTGCGGACGTTGGCGAGCGCACGCTCGAGGACGGCCGGGGTCGGCCGAGTCCCGCCCGACCCCGCGCCGCTGCCGGCGTCGAGCATGCGGCCGATGGCGTCGCGCAGCTTGTCGGCCTGCTCCAGCAGCTCCGCCCGCTGCTCGCGCCACGCCCGGTCGACCGCCTCGATCAGGCGCAGGAACCCGGTCATGCCGGGCCGGTCGTCCTTCGGGAAGTAGGTGCCACCGAAGAAGGGGCGTCCGTCGGGCGCGAGGAACACGGTCATGGGCCAGCCGCCATGGCCGGTCATCGCCTGGACGGCCTGCATGTAGATCGAGTCGACGTCCGGCCGCTCCTCGCGGTCGACCTTCACGTTGACGAACGCCGCGTTCATCGCGGCGGCGACCTCGGCGTCCTCGAAGGACTCGTGGGCCATCACGTGGCACCAGTGGCACGACGAGTAGCCGACCGAGAGCAGGATCGGACGGTCCTCCGCACGGGCGCGCGCGAACGCCTCCTCGCCCCAGGGGTACCAATCGACCGGGTTGTCCGCGTGCTGGCGCAGGTACGGACTCGTCTCACCGGCGAGGCGGTTGGCCATCACCCCACGGTAGGCCACCCTCGTCCACGCCCCGGCCACGTGATCACGGCGCGGGGATGGTGACGGGCTCGGGGATGCCCAGGCGGCGCATCGCGGTCTGCCTGCCCCAGCGGTAGTCGGGCTTGCCCGAGGGCGAGCGCAGCACGTGGTCGACGTACACGACCGCGCGCGGCACCTTGTAGCCCGCCACGTGATGCCGGGCGTGGTCGTCGAGCTCCTCGAGCGTCGGCGCCGGCGCACCCTCGCGGAGCTGCACGACGGCCACGACGCGCTCGCCCCAGCGCTCGTCTGGCACTCCGACGACGACGACGTCGAAGACGGCGGGATGGCTCTTCAGCGCGCCCTCGACCTCCTCGGGGTACACCTTCTCGCCGCCGCTGTTGATCGAGACCGAGCCGCGCCCGAGCACCGTGATCGTGCCGTCGGTCTCGATGCGGGCGTCGTCGCCCGGGACCGACCAGCGCACGCCGTCCATGACCGGGAAGGTCTGCGCGGTCTTCACCGGGTCGTTGTAGTAGCCGAGCGGGACGTGACCCCGGCGCGCCAGCTTCCCGACGACCCCGACCTCGGCGGGCCGGAAGTCGTGGGTGAGCACGGTCGTCTCGGGCGACACGACGAAGCGCGGCTGTGACGGCGCGTCGCCTTCCGAACGGGTCACCATCTGGCCCTGGCTGCCCGCCTCCGACGACCCGAAGCCGTCGATGACGGCGGTGCCCGGCAGCTTCTCCGCGAGTGCCTGCTTGACGGCCGGGGAGAGGATCGCGCCGCCCGAGAGGAAGATCACGAGCGACGAGACGTCGACGGACGGGTCGAGCGTGTCGAGTGCCTCGACCAGCGGCCGGGCCATCGCGTCGCCGACCACGACCAGGAAGTTGACGCGCTCGCGCGCCACGAGCTCCCAGATGTGCACGGCATCCAGGCTTCGCTCGGGCGAGATGACCACGCTGCCGCCTTCGTACAGCGACATGAACGCCATCCAGTGACCGGTGCCGTGCATGAACGGGCACGCCGGCAGGCACCGTGTGATGCCGGCCCGGGCGCGGTCGGAGATCTCCTCGGGTCGCGTGATCGGGTTCGTGACGCCGCCGCCGCCGAAGGCGCCGAAGAAGATGTCCTCGTGCCGCCACATGACGCCCTTGGGCATGCCGGTCGTGCCGCCCGTGTAGATGACGTAGAGGTCGTCGGCGGAGCGGGGCTCGAAGTCGCGTCCGCCGGGAGCAGCCGCGAGGGCCGTGTCGTAGTCGAGCGCCCCGAGCGCGTCGAGGTCGGCGCCGGAACCGTCCTCGAGCGCGACGAGCGTCGTCAGCTCGGGGAGCTGGTCGCGGATGGCGGCGAGCTTGGGTGCGAACTCGCGGTGGAACACCACCGCCTTGGCATCGCTGTCGGCGAGGAGGTAGCGGAGCTCGTCCTCGACGTACCGGTAGTTCACGTTCACGGGGACGGCGCGGATCTTCCACGCCGCGACCATCGCCTCGAGGTACTCGGTGCCGTTGTAGAGGTACAGCGCGACGTGGTCACCGGCTCCGATGCCGCGCGCGCGGAGGACGTGCGCGAGCCGGTTCATGCGATCGTCGGCGGCCGCGTAGCTCAGACGGCGGTCGCCGCAGATCAACGCCTCGCGCTCCGGGACGGCGTCGACGACCGCCTCCCAGAGGTCCGCGAGGTTGTACTCCACGGGCGGGGAGGGTACCCGCCGGGTTCATCCGCGCGCGACGCGGACCTCGACGGTTCCGTCGACGACGCGGGTCTCGTAGCGCGTCAAGGGGACGGCGGACGGCCCCTGCAGCAGCGCGCCGTCGTCGAGGCGGAAGCGGCTCGCGTGCCACGGGCAGACGATCGTGCCGTCCTCGACCTTGCCCTCGTCGAGCGGACCGCCCCGGTGGGGGCACGTCGAGGCGACGGCGACGATCCGGTCGTCGACACGGACGACGAGCACCGAGCCGCCGAGCGCGGTCACTCGCATCGGCTGCTCCGACACCTCGAGCTCCTGGCACACCGGGGTCCACTCCACGGGTGCGGGGTCGAAGGCCGTCTGGGCGACGCCGACGCCGCGCGCGTCGACGAGGTGCCCGCCGAGATGGGCCGACACGGTTGCGAACGCGCTGCCGAGCAACCCGATCGTCACGCCGCGGACGTGGTGGCCGCGGCGGCGCGCGCGCCACGACGAGACGAACGTGACGAGCGCGATCGAGTTCAACAACGCGTGCACGAGCCCGACCCGCCGGTCGTCGGGCTCGGTGTCGCTCCAGTCCGACGCGCCGGTGATCGCGGCGGGGACGGCGCTCAACGCACCGAGGGCGACGAGACGTTGCGCGGCGCGCCGGCTCTTCTTCCCGCCGACGAGGTCGAGCATGACCGCGCTCGTCCAGAACCCGATGGGAAGGTCGGTCAACGCGGGGTGCACCGGATGGCCGAGCCACGTCCCGCTGAGCAGGTCCTTGAGCTTCGGGTCGGCGACCGCTCGCCGAACCCACCGGCTCGCGGGTGCGGCGATGCCGTCCAGCGCGTCGAGGTGCTCGATCCGGCGCGCGAGCGCGTTCGTCTCGTTCCCGAAGGGGAGGGATTTCCGGGCTTGCATGTCTGGTCGGTACCCAGACCGATCGCCCGACAACCGGGGCTCCGGAGTGGCCCGCGCCGAAGGCGCCCGAGCGCACCCGTGGGTCAGTCGAAGTCGGTGCCTCCGTCGACGGGGATGGTGGCGCCGACGACGAAGCTGGCGAGCTCGGAGCACAGGAACACCACGAGCGAGGCGACCTCCTCGGGCGTGCCGATCCGTCCGAGGTCGTTCGTCTCGCCGAAGTCGCGCGCCATCACGGCGTACGCGGCTTCCAGGGGGCCGTCGGGGAGGCCGGTCAGGTCGGCGTCGTCGAGGTAGTTTTCGAGCGCGGACGACATGACCGTTCCCGGGCACACCGTGTTGACGACGATGCCCTCCGGTGCAAGCGCCCGGGCGAGGTTCTTCGACGCGCTCGCGAGCGCGGCCTTGGCCGCCGTGTAGCCGATCAGCCCCGGGCTCTGGTGGCGGATCGACGACGCCGCCAGGTTCACGATGCGGGCGTAGGTCGCGTTCCGCAGCAGCGGTAGGGCGGCGCGCGTCGTCCGAACCATCGTGAGAACACCGCGGTCGAACTCGTCGAGCCATTCGTTGTCGGTCAGCTCGTCGAGCGCGCCGAAGTGCGCCGGGCCGACCGCGTTGACGAGCGCGTGACATTCGCCCCACCGCTCGTCGAGGAAGCTGAAGGCGGCCTCGACCTCGCCGGTGTCGAGGAGGTCGCACTGCAGTCCGATGGCGTCGCCCGCACCTGCTGCCTGGAGCGCCTCCTCCGTCTCCCGCAGCTCGGCCTCGTCACGGGCGAGGATCGCGACCCGGGCGCCCTCGGAGGCGAGGAGCTCCGCGGTCGAACGTCCGATGCCCCGTGTCCCACCGGCGACGATCGTCGCCCGACCGGCAAGCCCGAGCTCCACGTCGACCTCCGTTCGATGCGCGCGCCGTCAGCCGGCGAGCTGGTCCGCGAGGTGGCGGGCGGTCAGCGGCTCGCCGGTGGCGTCGGCGACGAGCCGGTCCCAGCGCCGGCTGGCCGCGGGTGCGAAGAACTCGTCGACGAGGAAGCGGCCCGCCTGCCGGTGGTCGACGAGCCCGCCGAATCGCTCGTGCAGGGTGGCGTGGAGCTGGGAGGCGACGAGCTCGCCGTAGAGGTAGTTCTGGTAGTAGACGGGCACGACCGCGAGGTGGATCTTCGCAGCCCAGTCGGGCGCGTGGCGACCGTCGGGTCGGCGCAGGAGCTGGTAGCGCTCGACGAGATCCCACCAGATCGTGTCGAGGTCGCCGTCGGGGTCGGCGTAGAGCTGCTGCTCGAAGTGCGTCACGACCAGGACCCAGCGGGCGAAGGTCAGGAGCGCGGCCCGGCGCGCGGCCGCGAGCCGCGGCGCGAGGGTCTCGAGCGTCGTCACGTCGAGCCCGGCGACCTCGCGCAGCCACGCGGGGTCGCGCACGAGGCGGCCGAACAGCATGGCGATGCCCTCCGTCGTCAGCGCGTGCGCGGCGGCGCGGACCAACCACGGGACATCACGGTCGAGATTGCGGTCGTAGACCGCGTGCCCGAACTCGTGCAGCATCGTCTCGGCCCAGCGCTCGTTGCGCTCGACGTTGCACAGGACGCGCACATCACCCTCGCGGTCGATGTCGATACAGAACGCGTGCTGGCTCTTCCCGGCGCGCGCGTACAGGTCGCTCCGCTCGAGGACGGCCCGGACGTCGAGGCCGAGGCCGTCGTAGGTCCGGGTCGTCAGCGACTCGAGGTCGGCGTCCGCGAAGTACGGGTCGAGGTCGACGGCCCCCTGAACCGGCGGGTCCTGGAAGAACGGGTCGTCGAGATGCCAGGGCCGCAGCTCGCCGGCCGCGCAGCCGAAGCGGTCCGCGAGCGCGCCGTCGACCTGCTGCTTCCAGGTCTCGAAACGGGGTCGGGTCTCCCGGTCGACCTCGTCGAGCATGGTGAAGAGTCGGGCCTCGTCCATCTCGCCGGTGCTGAGCGCGAGCGCGAAGTGGTCGCGGTAGCCGAGCGAGCGGGCGGCCTCGTTGCGCAGGCGAGCCAGCTCCCGCACCTTGCCCGCCACCTCGGCCCCGATCTGCTTCGACGCCTCCCAGGCCCGCCGGCGCAGCTCGGCGTCGTCGCTGGTCCGCAGGATCTCGAGGATCGTGTTGTCGTCGACCCGCTCGCCGTCGAGCTCGCCGCGGAAGGTGTTGTAGGTCGTCTCGACCGAGGTCTCGAGCTCGACCAGTCGGCGGCGGAGGTCCTCGGGCACCTGGTGCGGGGTGAAGGCGTCGTCGAGGACCTCGAGCTGGCGCACGAGCAGCGGATCGGCGCCGTCGCCTTCGACGTCGTGGCGGGCGGCGCGGATCGCCGCGAACGCGTCGGGATCGGCGAGGAGTGCCCGGCGCTCCAGGTCGATGTCCGCCTTGGTGCGGTCCGCCTCGGGCGAGGAGTGGGTGTTGGCGTCCCACCACGCCGAGCTGAGGGCCACCTCCAAGGGACGCAGCCGCGCCTCGACCTCCGCCACCAGATCGCGGGCCGACTCGCTCACGGGCGCAGTCTACGGACGGGGCCTGCGGTTCCGGTCGATCACCGGGGCACAGCCTCCGCGCGGTCCCCTTGTCGTCGCGCCGTCAGGCCGGGCGGTTGCCCACGGCGAGGAGCGCCTCGTCGACGCAGGGGATCGGATCGGGCACCGTGCCCCGCAGCCCGTCGAGGACCCGGGTACCGAACCGGGCCCACTCGTCGTCGCCCAGCGTGTGGCGGAGGTACCGGGCCTTGGCGCTCGTGCCGACCGCGGCGAGCCAGTCGGCGTGCGACAGCCGGTACCGGTAGGCCCGCCCGGTCAGCTCGACCCGCTCGAGACCGGCCTCGGTGAGCGCGGCGCGCACGTGCACCGGATCGGCGAACCACGTTCCCCACGGCAGCGCCTCGCGAGCCGCCTCCTCGACGGCGTCGGGGTCGGCGGCCTCGGCGGCCACCTTCGCCCAGATCTCGTACGCGGCCCGCTCGAGCCCGTCGTCGACCGGCGGAGCGTCTCCGAGCGCGCCCCACACCGAGACCCCGAGCCGTCCACCGGGGCGGACGACGCGCACCATGTCGGCGAGCGCGCTGCGGTAGTCGGGAACGTCGGCGACGACGAGGTTGGCGACCACGGCGTCGAAGCGGGCGGGACCGAAGGGCAGGCTCGGGGTCGCGCCGACCGCGGCGGGGATCCGTCCCCGCGCCTCGAGCCGGCGCAGCATCTCGATCGAAGGATCGACGGCGACCACCGTCCCGTCGGTCCCGGTCGCGGCCAGCGCGGCGCGCGCCGCGATCCCGGTCCCGGCGCCGACGTCGAGGACGCGGCTCCGGAAGGCGGGGGCGACGAGCGCGACGAGGTCGCGGGCGAGCAGCGTGTAGTGGATGGCACGGACGCGCGCGTACGGCTCGGCGACGGCGTCGTACGACCTCCAGTCGGGTACCTGGTCGCTCACGGCCACCTGCGTATGCAAGCAGAAGTTCCGGAGCCGGGGCACGGGAACCGGCGCGGAGCAGCGGGCGAGGCGTCCGGGCCCTGTCTCGTGCTCAGTGGGAGCGGCGGAGCGAGGCCCGGTCCTGCTCGGCGACGAGCCGCTCGAACTCGCGGCGGAGGCGAGAGAGCTCGAGCGTGACGTGGATCAGGTGCGTCTGCTGCTCGCGGGTCAGCCGGGTCCACATGATCCCGTAGATGTCGGAGTTGCCCCGCCGGTTGCGGACCTCGGCCCGGAGCTGCATGGGCTCGAGCCCGACGTCGGGGTGGCGTTCGAGCCGGACGAGGATCACGTCGCCGATCTCGAGCGGCTGGGCGGAGCACTCGATCGCGGCGCCGCCGGCCGAGAGGTCGGCGGTCGCGAACGCGCACCAGCCCCGCGCCTCCGGGCTGACCAGCCGGTAGGTGCCGCCCATCCGGACGCGGACGCGGACGGAGTCGGAGCGGCGGTCGCCGGGCGCCGGAGGGTCCGCACCCGCGGCGACGAGCGCCCGCGCGAGCCGATCGCCGTGCATCGGCCTGAAGAACCTCAACCCGCGGCCTCCTCCGGCCCTCCAGAGGAGTTGTCGGCATCTCGCCGCCGCGAGTGAAGCGGTTACTTGAACCAGATGCGCTGGTACTCGCGGCTCTGCGGGTGCACGAGCAGGGCGACGAGCGCGCCGTCGAAGAGCAGCGTGAGGATGAGCGGGAAGTCGAAGGCGTCGCTGCCGGCGAAGCCGAGCAGCGTCGCGACCTGCAGGATGGCGAAGACCGTCCCGACGACGTAGCCCCACCGCTTCTCGTTCGCGATGCCGTACCCACCGGCCGCACCGACGATCGCCGCGATCATGAGGACGCCGTTGAACGAGATGAGGTCGAAGAAGGCGTTGATGTAGAGCAGCAGCGTCGCGATGACCAGCGTCTGCGGCTGGAACTGGTTCAGGAACTTCCGTTCGTTCACGGCACCATTGTTGTCGGTGGGGAACCCCTCTGCCCGATCGGCTCCCGGGCCCGGAGCTGCCCGCAGGCGGCGTCGATGTCGACCCCCCGGTTCCGGCGCACCGTCGCCCCGACGCCGGCGGCCCGCAGGCGCTCGGCGAACGCCCGGAGCCGGGCGTGCCCGGGTGCCCTGCCCCCGAACTCGGCCGTGGGGTTGAGCGGGATGAGGTTGACGTGGGCGCCGCCCGTGCCCGGCCAGGTCGACAGCAGGCGGGCCAGCGCGGCGGACTGCTCGGGTGCGTCATTGACGCCGGCGATGCACGCGTACTCGAAGGTCACCCGGCGGCCCCGGGCGGCCGCGAACTCGGCCGCGGCGTCGAGCACCTCCGCGATCCGGTAGCGGCGGTTGAGCGGGACGAGGCGCGACCGCAGATCGTCGTCCGGTGCGTGGAGCGACACGGCCAGTGTGACGGGCAGGTCCTCGGTCGCGAGCCGGCGCATCCCCGGGACGACCCCGACCGTACTGATCGTCAGGTGCCGGGCGGAGATCCCGGCGTCGGCGTGGAGTCGCTCGACGGACGTCCACACGGCGTCGTAGTTCGCGAGCGGTTCCCCCATCCCCATGAACACGACGTTCGACACGCGGCGCGGCGACGCGTGTTGCGCGCGCAGCACCTGCTCGACGATCTCGCCGCTCTCGAGATGACGCTCGAAGCCTTCCTGGCCGGTCGCACAGAACGTGCAACCCATCGCGCAGCCGGCCTGCGAAGACACGCAGACCGTGGCGCGGTCGGGGTACTCCATGAGCACGGTCTCGACCTGCGCGTCTCGTCGCCCGCCGCACGCCCACAGCCACTTTCGCGTCGCGCCGTCGGCGGACGTGGCATCGACCACCGGTCGCAGCGCGAGCGGCAACGCCTCCTCG
>DASRHL010000396.1:0-5187 GCA_035650535.1 Acidimicrobiia bacterium | reverse complement strand
CACGATCGGGATGACGTTCCAGGTGTCCGACACCGACATCCAGTCGAAGGCGATCCGGCGAACCGTCCTGCGGCACGCGCTGCTGTCGTTCCTGTTCGGCGCGGTGATCCTCGGCGTGACGGTGAACGTCGTGGCCAGCCTCTTCCGGTGACCGCGACCGGCTGTCGCGCGCCCCGCCGTCAGGCCGTGAGCCGAGCCGCCAGCTCGCGCAGCGCGGCGGTGCTGGCCTGCACGCACACCGCGGCCGGGTCGCCGGCGAAACGGAAGACGCGCGACCGGGCGACGCCATCGGCGTACGTCGCGACCACGACCGTCCCGGGCGCGGCGCCGTCGAGCGGATCGGGCCCCGCGGCGCCCGTCGTGCTCACCGCGACGTCGGCGTCGAGCAGCTCCGCGACGCCGCGCGCCATCTCCTCGGCCGCGGACCCGGTGACGACGGGCCCGGGTGTCACGCCCAGCACCCGGTGCTTCACGCCGCGCTGGTAGGCGACGACCCCGCCCCGGAACCAGTCGAGCGACCCCGGCGCGGCGGCGAAGGCCTGCGCGACGAGACCGGCCGTGCACGACTCGGCGCAGGCGACGGTCCTCCCACCGAGCTGTCCGGCGACGCACGCCACGAGCTCCGCGTCACGGTCGGGCACGTTCACGCCGCGGCCCCCAGGCGCGCGCCGGCCCCGCGCACGTACCCGGGCGGCGCCGGGACGGTCCCGATCGGAGCGGCCATGGCGGTGACGCGTGTACCCCGCCGCGCGGGCCGGCACACCACGGTGCCGCTTCTGCCGCGCGAGGCGCGGGTACGGAGCGCGAGGGCACACAACGTGACGGGTGAGATCTCGAGGACTCGAGTCATGCAGAAGATCGCGTCGGAACGGCTCGTCGAACGTCTCGCCGACTGGGGTGTCGACACCGTGTTCGGCCTGCCCGAGGACGGCATCAACGGGATCATGGAGGGGCTCCGCCGCCATCAGGACCGAGTGCGATTCGTGCTGGTCCACCACGAGGAGGCGGCGGCCTTCATGGCGACCGGCTACGCGTAGTGCACCGGGCGCCTCGGCGTCTGCCTCGCGACGTCGGGTCCGGGCGGAATCCACCTTCTGAACGGCCTGTACGACGCGAAGCTCGTTCACGCACCCGTGCTCGCGATCACAGGGATGCAGGAGACGGCGCCAACTCCGCGGCAACCTTCCCCAGGCGTTCGTCCACTCCGGCATGCTCGAATGCGCGGCCCACCTCGCGCCGATCACCCAGCCCGAGCACGCGACGCGGACCTGAGCAACACTGGTATGCATGGGGGGACCACTGGACGGCCTTCGGGTCGTCGACCTGAGCACGACGCTCACGGGGGCGCACGTCTCGCAGACGCTGGCCGACTTCGGCTGCGAGGTCACGCTCGTCGAACCCCCGGGCGGCAACCCGCTCCGCGGGCAGCCCGCGTGGCCGTTCTGGGGCCGCGGCAAGCGCAGCGTGGTCCTCGACCTGCACGACCCGACCGACCGCGCGACGGCCCAGGAGCTGGCGGTCGCCGTCGACGTCGTCGTCGAGACGTGGCGCCCCGGGGTTGCCGAGCGGCTCGGCCTGGACCACGCGACGCTCGCGGCCCGGAACCCCGGGCTCGTGCACGCGTCCGTCACCGGCTTCGGTCGCGGGAACCGCTGGTCGAACCTCAAGGCCTACGACCCGATCGTGCTCGCCAAGCTCGGTGGGCTCGACGCGTTCTCGGTCATGACGGACCGCGCGGGGCCGGCGTACGCCAGCGCGCCGTACTGCAGCTTCAGCGCATCGCAACTCGCGCTGCACGGCATCCTGGCCGCGCTGTTCGAACGTGAGCGCAGCGGCTGCGGACAGAGCGTCGAGACCACGCTCGTCCAGGGGATCCTCGCCCACGACACGTGGAACTGGCTGATCCGCAAGATCGTCTCGCAGTACGCGGACGCCTACGCGGCTGCGCCGCCGATCGACCATCGCCGGCTCGTCCCGAACTCCGACCTGTTCTTCCGGCTGCTCGTCGGCTACTCGAAGGACGGGCGGTACATGCAGTTCTCGCAGACGACCGAGCGCCTCTGGCAGGCGTTCCTGCGCGTGACGGGCCTCGATGACGTGATGCGGGAGCGGCCGGGTTGGGAGAACGCGATCACCGCGGAGGACGACGACGTCCGCGTCGGCTTCTGGGAAGAAGCGCTCGCCCGCACGCGGACGAAGACCTACGACGAGTGGCTCGACGTGTTCGACGCCGAACCCGACGTCTGGGCCGAGATGTTCCGTCACGGCAGCGAGCTGCTGCACCATCCCCAGCTGGTCCACGACCGCCGCACCGTCGTGATCGACGATCCAGCGGTGGGTCCCGTGCTGCAGCCCGGTCCCCTGGTGCATCTGCACACGACGCCCGGCACGCCCGACACGCCCGCCCCCGCGCTCGACGCGGACGGGGACGCGGTGCGGGCCCGCGCCGCCGGCCGAGCACCGTCCGGCCGCGCTGCGTCCGCACAGCCACCCGCGCCGGCACCGCCCCTCGCCGGGGTGACGATCGTCGAGCTCGGGACGTTCTACGCGGCGCCCTACGGCGCGACGGTCCTCGCGGATCTCGGCGCACGCGTCGTCAAGGTCGAGCCGCTCGAGGGGGACCCGATCCGCAACGTCGTCCCCTTCCCGGAGATCGCCGGCATCAAGGTGCTCCAGGGCAAGGAGAGCATCGCCGTCGACATCACGAGCGCGGCCGGACGCGAGATCGTGCTCGAGCTCGTGCGACGCGCCGACGCCGTCCTGCAGAGCTTCCGGGCGGGCGTCGCCGCCCGGCACGGTTACGCCGCCGCCGATCTCCTCGCCGTCAATCCGGAGCTCGTGTACCTCGACGCCCCGGGCTACGGCACGGGCGGCCCGCACGGGCACCGCCCCGCGTTCGCGCCGACGATCGGCGCCGGCTCCGGCCTCGCCTACCGCAACGTGGGCGGTGTCGCCAACGTGCCGCACGGCCCCGAGCTCGACCTGGAGCAGGTCAAGCGCAACACGATGCGCATCGGCACCGCGGCGATGCTCCTGGGCCACGCCGACGGATTCGGCTCGATCGGCGTCGCGACCGCGCTGCTGCTCGGGCTGCTCGCGAAACGGCGCGGGTCACCCGGGCAGGAGATGTCGATCTCGATGCTCTCGACGATGGCACACGCGCTCGCCGAGGACATGGTCGAGTACGAGGGGCGCGCGCCGCTCGTCGCCCCCGACCGCGAGCTCCACGGTCTCGGCCCGCTGTACCGCCTGTACGAGACGGCGGCGGGATGGGTGTTCCTCGCCGCGCCCGAACCCGGCGACTGGGACGTGCTCGCGGAGGAGCTCGGGCTTCCGGCGGAGCTGCGCGACGACCCGGATGCCCTCGCCGCCGCGCTCACCGAGCGGTTCCGGGAGAAGTCGGCCGCCGACTGGGAGGCCGCGCTCACGGCCGTCGACGTCGCCTGCGTCGAGGCGGTGAAGGGACCGGTCGAGGAGGTCGTCTGGTTCGGGGGGGGTATGGGCGCCGAGCTCGGCATCGTCGCCGAGCAGACGCACCCGGTCATCGGCGAGTACGACCGCCTCACCCCGCTCGTCCGCTTCTCACGCTGCACCGGGGTGGCCGGACCGGCGCCGATGCTCGGGCACCACACCGACGCGGTCCTGCGGGAGCTGGGATACGGCGACGACCGCATCGCCGAGCTGCGTCGGGCCGACGTGGTCGGCGGCGGAACGCGATGATGGACCCGCGGGCCCGTGCCGTGGACCGCGACCCGAGGAGAGAGCCGTGACGGACACGTACCGCGACCTCGTGTTCATCTCCACCGACTCGCACGTCACGGAACCGATCACGCTCTACGAGGAGGGCGTCCCGCAGGCGTATCGCGAGCGGGCGCCTCGCATCGTGGAGCGCGACGGCTGGCGGACGCTGTTCATCGAGGGTCTCGATCCGCGCAAGCTGATGCGCGCCGACGAGCTGGCCGGAGCGGTCATCGGCGACGTCGACGCCGCGAGCCGATTCGCCGACCAGGAGCGTGACGGCGTCCGGGCCGAGGTGATCTTCCCGACGTTCGCGCTCCAGGCCTGCTTCGCATCCGGCGACGTGGGCCTGCAGTCCGCGCTGTGCAAGGCGTACAACGAATGGGCGCTGGACGTGCTCGGCGGCGAACACCGGCTGCTGCCCGTCGGGCTCGTCCCGATGCTCGACGTCGATGCCGCGGTCGCGCAGGCGCAGGACCTCGCAGCTCGGGGATGCCGAGCCCTCTTCCTCCCCGCGCGCGTCCCGCAGCGCCCCTACAACGACCCGGAGTACGACCGCTTCTGGGCCGCCGCGGAGGAGCTCGGCCTGCCGCTGACGTTCCACTCCGGCACGGGACACGAGCCGCGGGTCGTGCGCGGACCGGGCGGGGCCGTCGTCAACTACCTGCTCGGCGCCCAGCTCGACGGCCCGATGGTCCTGCTGCTGCTCGCAGCGGGTGGCGCGCTCGACCGGTTCCCCGGGCTGCGCGTGGTGACGGTCGAGACCGGTGCGGCATGGCTCGGCTGGATCATGACGCAGGCGGACTCGATCTACGAGGACCACGCGATGTACGCGCGCCCGAAGCTGTCGATGAAGCCGAGCGAGCTCATCCGTCGTCAGTGCGCGGCGACGTTCATGTTCGACCCGGTCGCGATCAACAACCGGCACATCACGGGCGTCGAGACGCTCATGTGGGGAAACGACTACCCGCACCCCGAGGGCACCTGGCCCATCTCACAGGAGATCGCGGCGAAGCAGTTCGACGGCGTCGATCCCGCCGAGGTCGCGGCGATCGTCGGCGGTACCGCGGCCGAGGTCTTCGGCTTCGACCTCGGCCGCCTCTGACCGCGGCCGACGCGCCGGCGCCGGCGCCGGCGGGGCGATCCGGCTGGGGGTCCTGGTTCGGGACGGCGGTGGTCGGGTAGCTCCCGACCGTGGAGACGTCGACACGACCCGTTCCCGCTGCGGTGCGCTCCCAGGAGCTGGCGGGCGCTGCGTGACGACCTACGCGAGCGGGGCGCCAACGAGGCCGCCCTCGCCGTCGTCGACCCGCTCGTGGCCGATGCCCACACGAAGGGTCGCTGCCTGGCCGTGGTCGCGGGAGCCGGCGAGCTCCGCCACGTCGAGCACGGATCGGAGCCGCCGCCCTTCGGCTGGGGTTGGTGGGACGAGCTGCCCGCGACTGCCCC
>DASRHL010000395.1:0-9552 GCA_035650535.1 Acidimicrobiia bacterium | reverse complement strand
TACGACGACATCATCGTGGGCGGCGGTTCGGCGGGCGGCGTGCTCGCAACCCGCCTGAGCCAGGACGAGGGGCGGCGGGTCCTGCTGATCGAGGCCGGACCGGATCCCGGTGTGGTCACCGACGCCGACCGTCTCGGCGACCAGATGCGCTTCGCGTCGACGCTCACCGCGTGGGGCATCGACGCCTCGTTCGTGCCCGGGGTCGACCTGAACTACCCGCAGGGCCGCACGATGGGCGGCGGTTCCGCGGTCAACGGCGCGTTCGCGGTGCGCGGCCTCCCCGACGACTACGCCCGATGGGCGGCCGCGGCGGGCGACGAGTGGTCGTGGCCGCACATGTTGCGGGTGCTCCGCCGGCTGGAGAGCGACCAGGACTTCGACGGCGACGCGCACGGGACGGCCGGGCCGGTTCCCGTGGTTCGCTGGCGCCGCGACGAGCTCCTGCCGGTGCAGGAGGCGTTCCTGACGGCCGTCACCGACCACGGTATCCCCTGGGTCGACGACCTGAACGCTCCCGGAGCGTCGGGCATCGGCGCGATCCCGATGAACCGCCGCGACGGGGTGCGCGTGTCGACCGCCCTGAGCTACCTGCCGCTCGCGCGCTCGCGCCCGAACCTCACCATCTGGCCCGACACCGAGGTGACGCGGGTCAGGCTCGAGCAGGGCCGCGCGGTCGGCGTCGAGTACCCGCGCGACGGGCGCTTGCACGATGTCCGCGGCGCACGCGTCGTCGTCTGCGCCGGCGCGTTACAGTCGCCGGCGCTACTCATGCGCTCGGGGATCGGCCCGGCGCGACACCTCGCGGAGCTCGGCATCGAGTGCACGGTCGACCTGCCGGGCGTCGGCGAGAACCTCGTCGACCACGAGGGAATCGCGGTGTTCCTCGTGCCCGAGGGCGAGCTCCCGCCACCGGACGAGCGCGTGTGCCAGCTGGGCGCGCGCTCCTCGTCGTCGCTCGGCACCGGAGCCGACGACATGTGGCTCAGCTGCTGGAGCGCCTGGGAGCTCGCCGGCTTCCCCGACATGCACGCGGCGCTCGGCGTCCCGTCGATCAGTGCCCTCGTCGTCGGCGTGCACGACCCCCGGTCGCACGGCACCGTCCGCCTGCGGAGCGCCGACCCGGCAGTCAGGCCGGCGGTCGACTTCCGGATGCTGACCGACCCTGCCGACCTCCCCCGCCTCGTCGAAGGCCTGCAGCTCGTCCTCGAGCTCGCGTCACATCGCGCGTTCACCGCGTCGTACCGGGGCATCGGCCTGCTCGACCCCGCGAGCGCGGATGACCGCGAGGCACTCGAGACCTACATCCGGACGACGGTCGGTGGCTGGTACCACGCGAGCGGCACCTGCCGCATGGGCACCGACCCCGCGGGCGGCGCGGTCGTCGACGGTCGACTCCGTGTCTTCGGCGTCGACGCGCTGCACGTCGCCGACGCTTCCGTCATGCCGACGATCCCGCGTGCGCCGACGAACCTGAGCTCCATCGCCATCGGCGAGCGCGCCGCGGAGCTTCTCAGCTCGTGACGCTCGATCGGAACCGGCGCAGCCGTCGGGCGGGACGGCGGGCGGAGCCACCGGGAACCGATACCCCCCGGGAGTAGAACCCCCCGGGAGTAGGATCGGACCATGTCGGCGAGCGAACCCCGGACCACCCCGGAGCGGGGCTACTCCGCCACCAAGGAGCAGCTCCTGAACCGGCTGCGGCGCATCGAGGGCCAGGTGCGCGGGCTCCAGAGCATGGTCGACCAGGACCGCTGGTGCCCCGACATCCTCCAGCAGATCGCGGCCGTCCAGGCCGCGCTCGACAAGGTGGCCCTGGGCCTCGCGGAAGGCCACGTGCGGCACTGCATGGCCTCGGGCATCGACCCCGAGCGGCGCGAGGAGATGACCCGCGAGCTGATGCAGGCGCTCGGTCGCCTCGTGTAGCCGCGCCGCCCCCGCGCGAGGCGGCTACGTGCCGGCGGCGAGGACGCGCACGAACGTCACCTCGCGCTCGCCCGGGTCGTCGAGCGCGTCCGACCCGGCGGGCTGGACGACGATGTCGCACGCAGCCGCCGCCGCCCTGGCCGCGCCGCCGAGGCGCCGGGCGAGGTCGTGGAGGATCGAGTCGTCGCCCGCGCCCCCGTCGACCGTCGCGCCACCGTGCCGGTCGATCCCGAGCAGCACGAGGACGGATTCCGCCTGGCGCCACGACGACGGATCGGTGAACGTCGCTCCCCACAACTGTTGTATGGTACAGATGTGGTTCGACCGAGCCAGGAACAGCCGAAGGATCGCGCCGGTCGGCCCGTGGCGGGCCAGGAGGTGGACGACGTCGTCGACGCGGTGCTGCGGGCGTCGCGTGTGCTCGTCTCCGTCGCGGCCCGCTCGCTCGCCGGCGTCTCCGACACGGTGACGCTGCCCCAGTACCGGGCGCTGGTCGTCCTCGCCGGGAACGGTCCGCAGAACGCGGGCGCGCTGGCAGACGTTCTCGGGATCCACTCGTCGACGCTGACGCGGTTGTGCGATCGCCTCGTCACGAAGGGTCTGATCACGCGGCGCGAGTCGCCGACGAATCGCCGCGAGATCCTGCTCGACCTGACCTCACGCGGCCGGAAGCTGGTGCGGTCCGTGACCGTGCGCCGGCGCGCCGAGATCGCCGACATCGTGGCGCGCGTTCCGAAGACGCAACGCCGGGCAATGGTCCGCGCCCTACAGGCGTTCGGCGACGCGGCCGGCGAGCCGCCGGACTCGGCGTGGCTCCCCGGCTGGTCGGACGAGTGAGCTCCTCCGACGAGTCGTCGGCGCGGGGCCACCGTGGCGGCCAATGGGCGGACCGGGCACGCGGCCTGATCCGGCGGGAGGAGCTGCGCGCCTTCGCCCGTCGCTCACGGGAGGTGATCGTCCTCGCCGCGATCACCGGCGCCTTCACCGGGGCCGGCGTCGCCCTCTTCGACCGCGCGGTCGTCGACTGGGTCTACGGCCATCTCGTCGATCAGTCGCGCTGGATCCTCGCGTTCCTCCCGCTTGCCGGCCTCGCGCTCGCAGCGGCGGTGTTGCGATGGGTGGCCCTCGGCGCGGATCCCGACAGCGCGGACGCGTACCTGCACGCGTTCCACGACGCCGACCACCCCCTCCGGCTGCGCGAGGCACCGGGCAAGATGCTCGCCGCGCTCGCGACCCTCGGCTTCGGCGGTGCGATGGGACTCGAGGGCCCGTCGTTGTACCTCGGGGCGTCGATCGGCACGTTCCTCCAACAGAAGCTGCGCCGCCTCGCGGGGAACGTCGACCGCCGGCTGCTGCTCGTCGCGGGCGCGGCGGCCGGCGTCGCCGCGATCTTCAAGGCGCCCGCGACCGGCGCCGTGTTCGCGCTCGAGGTGCCCTACCACGACGACCTCGCACGCCGCATGCTGCTGCCCGCGCTCGTCGCCGGCGGCACGAGCTACCTCACCTTCGTCGCGATCAACGGCACGGACCCGATCCTTACCGTCCACGGCAATCCCAGGTTGGCGTTCGCGGAGCTCGCCGGTGCGGTCGCGCTGGGCCTCCTCGCCGGCGTCGGCGCGCGCGGCTTCGCCTGGCTCCTCCGCCGCGCCAAGGAGCTCTCGAGGCGGACGGCGCCGGCGCTGCGGATCCTCGCCGGCGGCCTGTCGCTCGCGGGGATCTTCGCCGTGGGCGAGCTGCTCACCGACCGGTCCATCACGATCGGGGTCGGCTACGACGCGATCGCCTGGGCCCTCGACCCCGGGCGGGCCGTCTGGCTCATCGTCGTGATCCTCCTCCTGCGCTGCCTCGCCACCGCGTCGACGGTCGCGGCCGGCGGTGTCGGCGGGCTGTTCATCCCGCTCGTCGTCGCCGGCGCGCTGCTCGGGCGCGGGGTGGGCGGCATCGTCGGCGACCTCGACACCAGCCTCTTCCTGGTCATCGGGGTCGCCGCGTTCCTCGGAGCCGGCTACCGGGTGCCCTTGGCGGCGGTGATGTTCGTCGCCGAGAGCACGGGCCGGCCCGGGTTCGTCGTCCCCGGGCTGCTCGCGGCGGTCGCGGCCGAGCTCGTGATGGGCCGCTCGTCGGTGAGCACCTACCAGCGCGCCACGGTCCCCGTGGCGCCGACCCCGCCCGACGCGCCGCCCGACCCGCCGCCCGACCCGCCGCCCGACCCTCCGCCGGGCCCGCCCCGACCGCCGGGTTGAGCGGGCGCGGGAACCGCGGGCGGAGCCGCGCAGCGGGACCTTGCCGATTACTTTGCCGTCGTAGTATTTTCCGCGGCGTTGCACCCTGCCCCACGCAGACCCGCCCGCGGCCTCCCGTTCGACCCGGTCGCATCGGCGCGCGACATCTGGATCTCGAACGGCTGGAGGCAGGCCGCGACCGGGATGGCCGCGATCACGTCGATCATGCGCGCGCACCAGCTCTTCCTCGCCCGCGCGAACGACACGCTCCGACCGTTCGACCTGACGTACTCGCGGTACGAAGTCCTGGCGTGGCTCGTGTGGCAGTCGGACGACGGATCGTTGTCGCTCAAGGATCTCAGCGAGTTCCTCCAGGTCACTCCCGCCACGATCACCAAGGCGATCGATCGCCTGGAAGGCGCCCGCCTCGTCCGCCGGGTTCCTCACCCGCACGACGCCCGCACCACGCTCGCCCGGATCACGGCGCGCGGCCGCCGGGTCGTCGGGCAGGCCACCGACGCGCTCAACCGGGACGTGTTCGAGGCCGTCAGCCTCTCCGACGAGGAGATGCACGATCTCTTCCGGCTCCTGTTGAAGGTCCGGGTCGACGCCGGCGACTTCGTCGAGCTGCTCGACGACGACATCCCGTCGGTCGGTGCTCGCTGATGCCGTCCGTGATCGTCGTGGGCTCGGGTGCCGCGGGGCTGGCGGCCGCCCTCGCCGCGGCCGAGGGAGGTGCCGACGTGCTCGTGCTCGAGTCCGCGGCGGCAGTCGGCGGGACGACGGCGCTCTCGGGCGGCGTCGTGTGGGCGCCCGGCCACCCGTACGGCGCCGCGCCCGACGACGCGGCCGACGCGTTGACCTATCTCGACGCGGTCGCGCACGGTGACGCGGACCGCACGATGCTGTCGACCTTCGTCGAAGACGCCGGCCGCGTCGTCCGCTGGCTCGAAGCGTCGACGCCGCTGCGCTGGGAGCTCCTCGCCGACTGGCCCGACTACCACAGCGAGTTCCCGGGTGGGAGGGCGGGTGGCCGCTCGATCTGGCCGGTGCGCCTGACGCTCCCGGAGGAGGTCGCCGCGCGCGTGCAACGGCCGGCCGAGCCCGGCGTCGCTCCCTCGCCGGTCGGCGAAGGAGCCGACAAGGCGATGCTGTTCCGGGGGCCGGTGCGCGGGCAGGCGCTCGTCGGCGCGCTGCTCGCCGGGCTCCGGGACCGGAACGTCGAGGTCCGCACCGGCGTGCGGGCCGACCGTCTCGTGTCCGACGAACGTGGCGTCCACGGGTTGGTCGCCGGCGGCGAGCGCGTCGACGGCCGCGTCGTCCTCGCGACGGGCGGGTTCCAGCACGATCCGGGGCTGCGCGCCGCCTTCCTCCCGCCGGCCGCGATCGCGCCGCTCGGCACGCCGGGTTGCGCGGGCCACGGGCTGCGCATGGCGATGGCGACCGGCGCCGCGCTCGCCAACATGACCGAGGGGTGGTGGATGCCCGCCATCGCCGTCCCCGGCGAGCAGCTCGACGGCGTGCAGCACTACCGGCCGCTCCATACCGAGCGGGCGCAGCCGGGCGCGATCATCGTCGACCGCGCCGGCCACCGTTTCGTCGACGAGGCGCAGAACTACGCCGACGTCGGTCGCGCGATGCAGCGGTTCGACCCGTCCACGTACTCGTTCCCGGCGTCGCCGTGCTGGCTGGTGTTCGACGCGCGGTACCGAGCGCGGTACCCGTTCGGGCCGGTCACACCCGGCGACCCCGATCCGGCCTGGCTGGCGCGCGCCGACGACCTCGACTCGCTCGGCGAGCAGCTCGCGCTCCCGAAGGGCACGCTCGCCTCCACGGTCGTACGGTTCAACGACGGCGCGCGCCGGGGCGACGACCCCGACTTCGGCCGCGGGACCCGTCAGTACGATCGCTGGATCGGGGATCCGGGCGCTGCGCACCCCACGCTCGCGCCGCTCGCGGATCCACCGTTCTACGCGGCCGAGGTGCATCTCGGGTGCCTCGGGACGAAGGGCGGTCCGCGCACCGACGACCGGGGCCGCGTGCTGCAGCTCGACGGTGGTCCGGTCGCGGGTCTCTTCGCGGTCGGGAACGCCGCGGCGAGCCCGTTCGGGATCGCCACCCCGGCCGGCGGGTGCACGATCGGGCCCGCGCTGGTGTTCGGAGCCCGGGCGGGCGAGGTCGCGGCCGGGTGACGACGAGACGAAGGTGGCGGATGACGTGAACGAACGACACCTCACCGAAGCGCACGAGCGGCGCGGCGAGCGGTACTACCAGCGGCTGCTCGACGAGGAGAGCCGCCCGGTTCCCGCGAGCCTGCGCACGACGTCGACGGCTCAGGTCGGCGAGGTCGACATCGCACCGACGCGCTACGTCGATCCCGCGTTCCATCGCCTCGAGGTCGAGCGGATGTGGCGCCGGGTGTGGCAGATGGCGTGCCGCGAGGAACAGATCCCCGAGGTCGGGGATTCGGTCGTGTACGAGATCGCCGACGCGTCGCTCGTCGTCGTGCGGACGGCGCCTGACGAGATCCGCGCCTTCCACAACTCGTGCCTGCACCGCGGCACCCAGCTCCGGACCGGTGCCGGCCGTCTGACCGCGCTGCGGTGCCCCTTCCACGGGTTCACGTGGAATCTCGACGGCACCTTCCGCGAGATGCCGTGCCCGTGGGACTTCCCCCACGTCGACCCTGCCGACTTCTGCCTTCCGCAGGCGCAGGTCGGCACGTGGGGCGGGTTCGTCTTCGTCAACCTCGATCCCGGAGCACCGCCGCTCGCCGACTACCTCGAGGACCTGCCGTGGCACTTCGCCGCGTGGCCGCTCGAGGAGCGGTACCTGTCCGCCCACGTCGTCCGGACGATGCCGTGCAACTGGAAGGTCGCGCTGGAGGCGTTCATCGAGGCCTACCACACGGTCGCGGTGCATCCGCAGCTGCTGCGGACGACGGGCGACTCGCTGACCGAGTACGACGTGTACGGACGTCACGTCAGCCGGATGATCACCCCCGTGGGCATGAAGAGCGAGCACGTCGACCGGGACGTCGATGACCGGGAGATCCTCGAGGCGATGTTCATCGCGAACGGCGCCGACCTCACCGTGGACCCGGGGTCGAGCGCGAGGCATCTCCTCGCCGACCGGATGCGGGCGACGCTCCACGAGCGGACGGGTCGCGACTGCTCGAGCGTCACCGACGCCGAAGCGCTCGACGGCATCGAGTACTTCCTGTTCCCGAACTTCATGCCCTGGGCGGGCTACCTCACCCCGCTCGTGTACCGCTTCCGCCCCGACGGCAACGATGCGGACTCGTGCGTGATCGACGTCATGCTGCTGGAGCCCGTCCCGGAGGGCGACGGCCTCCCGCCGCCCGCACCGACCCGGCATCTCGGCCCCGACGAGACCTGGGCGGACGCGCCCGAGCTGGGCTACCTCGGCCGCATCCTGAACCAGGACGGTTCGACGTTCGGACGCATCCAACGTGGCCTGCATGCCTCGGTGAGGCCCACGATCACCCTGGCCCGCTACCACGAGATCCGGATCCGCCACTTCCACGCGACCCTCGACGCGTACCTCGCCGACGAGTGTTGACCCAGGCGTACTGGCCGGCCGACACCGACGCGGCGATCCTCGACTCGACGATCGCTGGGATCCTGCGCGACGCCGCGACGCTGGCGCCCGACCGCGTCGCGCTCGTGGCCGGCGCGGCCGACCCGGCGGCGCGGGCGCGCTGGACATACCGGCAGGTCGCCGCCGAGGCCGAAGCCGCGGCGCGCTCGCTGGCGGCGCGGTTCGCGCCGGGCGAGCGCGTCGCGGTCCTCGCGCCGGGCATCCCCGAGTTCTTCGTGCTCTCGTTCGCGGCGGCCATGGCACGACTGGTCCTTGTCCCGATGAACCCGATGTTGCGCGAGCCCGAGATCGCGCACCTGCTCGCCTGCTCGGGCGCGGCCGGGGTCTTCCTCGTCGCGCAACACCGGGGCAACGACGTGGCCACGACGGTCGCCGGGCTCCGTGCGCGCCTGCCGGACGTCCGCGAGGTCGTCCCGTTCGACGAGTGGCCCGCGCTGGTCGACCGCGGGCGAGCCGACGATCGACCACTGCCGGCGCCCGCGCCCGACGACGTCGCGCAGATCGTCTTCACGTCGGGCACGACCGGCGCGCCGAAGGGAGCGATGCTCACACACCGCGGGATGTGCAATGCCGCCCGCCTCGGCGGCGCGCGCTTCGGCCTCGGCCCGGGCGACGTGTACGTCAACACGATCCCGTTGTTCCACGTCGGCGGGCAGGGTCTCACGTTCCAGATCGTGCAGGCCCTCGCGACGAACGTCCTCGTCACCCAGTTCGACGCCGGCCTGCACCTGGAGCTGCTCGAATGCGAGCGGGCCACGCACACCGTCGGCGTGCCCACGATGTGGCTCGCCGTCATGGACCATCCCGACTTCGCGCACCGCGACCTGTCCGCCTTGCGGAGCCTCAGCACCGGAGGGGCTGCGGTACCGGCCGAGCTCATCCGGCGCATCGAGCGGCGGCTCGGCGTGCAGACGACGATCGTCTTCGGGCAGACAGAGGCCTGCGGCTTCGTCTCGCAGACGTTTCCCCACGACGATCCCGACGACAAGGCCTCGACCGTCGGTCGCCTCCTTCCACGGCTCGACGGCCGGATCGTCGATCCGCGACGGGGCGGCGTGGTGCCGGTCGGAGCGGTCGGGGAACTGCAGATCCGCGGCTTCGCGGTCATGAACGGCTACTTCGACGACCCCGACGCGACGGCGGCGACGATCGACGCCGACGGGTGGCTGCACACAGGCGACCTGGCCACCATGGACGGGCGCGGGTACCTCAAGGTCACCGGGCGGCTGAAGGACATGATCGTGACCGGCGGCGTCAACGTGTATCCCGCGGAGCTCGAGGCCGTGATCGCGGGGCATCCGTCGGTCGCCGCCGTCGCCGTCCTCGGCCTGCCCAATCCCAAGTGGGGTGAGGCCGTCGTCGCGGTGATCCTGCCGGCGGGAGACGAGCCCCCGGCCGCGCCGGAGCTCGAGGCGTTCGCGCGTGAGCGGCTCGCGCCGTACAAGGTGCCGAAGCGCTGGGTGTTCGTCGACGAGCTCCCGGTGAACGCGTCAGGGAAGGTGCAGAAGTTCGTCCTCCGCGACCGGCTGGCGGACGACGGGCATCGTTCGCCGTAGCGCACCGCCCGGCGGCGTCGCCCGGCCCCATGGCGGCCGCCGGGACCGCCGTTTAGCATCGCTGCCGGCCCGGGTGCGTGGTCGAGAGGTGGGCGGCGATGCCGGAACGTGTGGTCTACAAGAGCTCGGCCGTCGAATGGCTCGATCGGTACTTCGCAGGTCACGACCGCGAGGTGTTGCGGGCACGCTACGCAGAATCGCTCGAGCTGATCGAGAGCCTCGACGGCGCG
>DASRHL010000394.1:0-2371 GCA_035650535.1 Acidimicrobiia bacterium | reverse complement strand
CGGCGTGTTCATCCGCAGCCTGGCGACCCGCGGCCACCTCGGCGGGCTGTCGCTCGCCACACCGCAGGCCGTCCGGGTGCTCGACGCGGCGGGCAAGCCGTGGATCGTCGTCGAGACGGTCGGCGTGGGCCAGGTCGAGGTCGAGATCGCGGAGTCCGCCGACACCACGATCGTGGTCGTCAACCCCGGCTGGGGCGACGGCGTCCAGGCGGCCAAGGCCGGGCTGCTCGAGATCGCCGACGTGTTCGTCGTCAACAAGGCCGACCGGGCGGGCACCGACGACGCCGTCCGCGATCTCGTACAGATGCTCGAGCTGTCGGGCGCCCGACCGTGGACGCCGCCGATCGTCGAGACCGTCGCCACCGACAACCGGGGTATCGACGAGCTCGCGTCGGCGGTGGCGCGGCACCGGGCGTTCCTCGAGCGCGACGGCGCGCTCGCCCGTCGGCGGGCCGAGCGGCTGCGCGACGAGATCCGCGCCATCGTCGTCGCCCGGATCGAGGCCCGGGCCGACGCGCTCTGCCGCGGCGCGGCGTTCGACGCGCTCGTGGCCGCGGTCGCGGAGCACGCGCTCGACCCGTACACGGCCGCCGCCCGGCTGCTGGAGCCCGCGGAGGGCGCGACGGGTTAGCGTCGGACGGATGAGCGCCGAACCCGCCGCCGGCCCGCTGGTCGTCCGCGAGGACCGCGACGACGGCGTGGTGCTCCTGCGGCTGAACCGGCCGCCGCTGAACCCGCTGTCGCAGGCCCTGCTCGGCCAGCTGGCCGACCACGCCGTCGCGCTCGCCGCCGACCTGGACGTGAAGGCCGTCGTCGTGGCCGGCAGCGAGAAGGCGCTGGCAGCCGGGGCCGACATCGGCGAGTTCGGCGGGCCCGACGACGCCCGCCGCATCGCGACGCGGTTCCGGGCCGCGTTCGACGCGGTCGCGGGGATCCCGCGCCCGGTCGTCGCCGCGATTCGTGGGTTCGCGCTCGGCGGCGGGCTCGAGCTCGCGCTCGCCTGCGACCTCCGGGTCGCCGCCGACAGCGCGCGCCTGGGCCAGCCCGAGATCCTGCTCGGGATCATCCCGGGCGCGGGCGGGACGCAGCGGCTGCCGCGACTCATCGGGCCGGCCCGGGCCAAGGAGCTGGTCTGGAGCGGCCGGCAGGTGCGGGCGGACGAGGCGCTCGCCATGGGTCTCGTCGACCGGGTCGTGCCGGCCGCCGAGGTCGAGCAGGTCGCGCTCGAGTGGGCGGCGACGTTCGCGAAGGGTGCGGTGGTCGCGATGGGCTACGCGAAGCGGGCCATCGACCGGGGCCTCGACGGTCCGCTCTCGACCGGGCTCGACATCGAGGCGCAGGCCTTCGTCGACGTGTTCGCGACCGACGACGCCGCGGTGGGCGTCCGCAGCTTCCTCGAGAACGGGCCGGGCAAGGCGACGTTCTCGGGCCGCTGACCCGCCCGCGCGCCCCGGCGTCGCTTCAGCCGGAGAGCGCCGAACGGAGCTGCTCGGCGGACGCCTCCGGGCTCGCCGAGTTGACGAAGATGCCCGTCCCGAGCTCGAAACCCGCGACGAAGGTGACGCGCGGGACCACCTCCACGTACCAGCGCGACCAGCGCGCCGCCGTGCCCGCCGGTCCGGTGTGCACGACGACGTTGTAGGGCGGGTCGCCGAGCTCGACCGCGAGCGCCCCGAGCACGCGCTGCAGCGTGCGGGTCACCGCGTCGAGTTGCTCGTCGGTTGCCCGCTCGAAGTGCGGCCCGGCGTCGCGGACCGCGATGCGGACGGCAGCCGGCGACGCCGACGCCCACGGGCACCACGCCGGCGCGGCACCGTCGAGGACGACCAGGTCGCGGGCGACTGCGTCGTCGAGGTCGGCATGCAGCGCGTCCGTGGACTCGAAGCGGGCTTCGGCGTCCGCGACCGCGGGTGGGACGACATCGAGCGCGAGGAGCTGCGCGTGCGGATGCGCGATCGACGCGCCGGCGGCGCGTCCGGAGTTCACCAGCACCTGCACGTGCCGGCGGCCGGCGTCGGCGTGGAGCCGGGCGCGCGCTCGCAGCACCGTCATCACCTCGAGCGCCTCGCGCTCGGACAGCTGCGCGAACGAATGGTCGTGCGCGGGGGAGAGCACGACGACCTCGTGCGCGCCCGTCGCTCCCGGTGCCGCGTGCGGGCCGACGATCGGGTAGAGGTTCGGGACGACGCGCACACGCCAGCCCGGTGTGTCGGGATCGCCCTCGCCCGTGCGGTACACCTCGGGCGGCGTCTCGTGTTCGTGTCCGGCACAGAACGGGCAGTTCGCGGAGGGGCCGGACGGTTCCTCGCGGGCGACGGTGTGCGGGCGCGCGGCGCGACCGGGTGCGACCAGCACCAACCGTCCCGTCAGC
>DASRHL010000393.1:0-13670 GCA_035650535.1 Acidimicrobiia bacterium | reverse complement strand
GCTCGTCCAGAACACGCTGGTCGACGAGATCACCGTCAAGCGGGGTCTCACACCCGAGCAGACGAGCATCACCGCGACGAATCTCGCCCGGGTGCTCCTGCGCTCGAAGAAGTCGATCCTCGATGACCTGTCGAGCCCGCGCTTCTCGCCCTACGAGCCCGTGGTCGTCGCCAAGCAGGTCGACTTCGACTCGCTCGTCTACATCGAGGAGCATCCCGAGCTGTTCCCGGGCGTGCAGGCCACCCGGCGCACGACCCGCCTGTACCCGAACGGCGACACGGCCGGCCACCTGATCGGCTACGTCGCGGCGATCAACAGGGAAGAGCTGAAGATCCACAAGGGCGAGGGCTACGGCCAGAGCGACCAGATCGGGAAGCAGGGCGTCGAGCAGCTCTTCGAGTCGGAGCTGCGCGGAGTGCCGCGGACCCGCCGGCTCGAGGTCGACAGCCGCGGTCGTTTCGTGCAGGTGCTGAGCGACACGCCCGCGCAGGCCGGGCACGACGTGCAGCTCACACTCGACCTCGGCGTGCAGAAGATCGCGGAGGAGTCACTCGCACAGGGGATGCTCGGCGCGCGCCGGTTGCACTCGACGAGTGGTGGCAGCCTGAAGGCCGACGCGGGTGCGGTCGTCGTGTTGAACGCGAACGACGGCTCGATCGTCGCGATGGCGTCGGCTCCGGCCGAACCGGTCGACAAGTTCACGAACGGCATCCAGGCCGACGAGTTCAAGGCGCTCACGGATCCGTCGGCCCACTATCCGCTCATCAACCGCGCGATCCAGGGTCTCTACGCGCCCGGGTCGACGTTCAAGCTGTTCACGTCGATCGCCGCGCTCGAGGACGGCGTGATCACACCCGACTTCACGTTCAACGACCGGGGCTTCGTGACGTGGGGTGGGTCCTCGAACAAGATCACGCTGTTCAACGCGCAGCACGAGGCCCACGGGATCGTCGACCTGAAGCGCGCGCTGACCGTGTCGAGCGACGTCTTCTTCTACAACGTCGGCTTCAAGTACTTCCAGGACTACGGCTCCGACTACCAGAGCACCGACCTGACGAAGAAGCTCTACGGGATCCAGCGCGTCGCCCGGACGTTCGGGTTCGGGAGTGCGACCGGCGTCGGTCTCCCCGACGAGGCGAAGGGGCGCGTCCCCGATCTCTCCTTCAAGCTCGCGCTCAACAAGGGCAACCCCGACGGGTCGACGCAGGTCTGGCTCCCGGGTGACGGCGCCAACCTGGCGGTCGGGCAGGGTGACCTCGTCGTGACGCCGCTGCAGCTCGCCACCGCGTACGCGGCGTTCGCGAACGGCGGCATCCTCTACCAGCCCCGGGTCGCGTCGAAGATCCTCGAGAACAGCGGGATCGCCGGCCCGGGCAAGGTCGTGCGCGACCTGCCGTCGCAGCCCACCGCGAAGATCAAGATCCCCGACGACGTCCGCAACACGATCCTTCCCGGGCTCGCCGGAGCGGTCTGCGACCCGGAGGGGACGGCGTACGCCGCCTTCCAGGGCTACCCGTGCAACGTCGTCGCGGGGAAGACCGGCACCGCGCAGACCGGTGGCAGCAACCAGCAGGACAACGCCCTGTTCTGCGGGTTCACGCCCGTCGACCCGCCCCCGGCCGACAGTGGCCAACCGCAGTACGTCGTCTGTGTCGTCGTCGAGCACGGCGGCTTCGGCGGCTCGGTCGCGGCGCCGATCGCCCGCCGCATCTTCGACTACCTCCTCGGCGACACGAGCCCCGCGCCGGTGCGCGTCGCCGCGCCCGCGCCGAAGAACGACTGATGGCGCTCGCGACCCGGTCCCGCGTCGGCCTCCGCCGCAGCCCCTGGGCTGCCCCGCGCCGCGGCCGTCTCGACATCGACTGGCGCGCGCAGGACTGGCTCCTCATCGGTGCAACCGCGGCGATCGCCGCGCTCGGGCTCGTGATGGTCTACTCGACCACCCGGCACCTGGTGGCGAGCGATCCGTACTACTACCTGAAGCGGCAGGTGTTCTCGTACGTACTCGGGCTCGTGCTGTTCGTCGCCATCCTGCGGATCGACTACCGCAAGTGGCGTGACTTCTCGCTGCTCGCGTTCATCGGGACGTGCGCGGTCCTCTTCTTCGTCCTCACACCTGTCGGCTCGCACGTCAACGGCGCGCAGTCCTGGTACCAGTTGCCCGGCGGGTTCGAGTTCCAGCCGTCGGAGATCGCGAAGTTCGGGTTGATCGTGGCGCTGTGCGGCTACGTCAACGAGCACCGCACCGAGCTCGATCCCTGGCGGCTCACGGTGCTGATCGGGCTCGCCCTCATCCCACTCGGGCTCGTGCAGCTCCAGCCCGACCTCGGCACCAACATGGTGCTCGCCGTCATCGTGGTCGCGCTCCTCGCCATCGCGGGGGTCAGGGCCCGGTACCTGATGATCCTCGTCCTGCTCGGCATCACGGGGATCTACGCCGTCTTCAGCCTCGGGCTGCTGAAGCAGTACCAGATCGACCGGCTCAACTTCATCAACCCCGACACCCGTCAACCCTCGGCCTACAACCAGAACCAGTCGAAGACGACGATCGGCAGCGGCGGCCTCACCGGCGCCGGGCTGTTCAACGGCCCCCAGACCCGGCTCGGATTCGTGCCCGAGCAGCACACCGACTTCATCTTCACCGCCGTCGGCGAGGAGCTCGGGTTCGTGGGCGGATCGCTCCTCCTCACCCTGTTCGCGATCGTCATCTGGCGCACCTGGCGAACAGCCCAGATCGCCCGCGACTTCTACGGGACGGCCGTCTGCACCGCCGTGCTGGCGATGTTCGCCTTCCAGGTCTTCGAGAACGTCGGGATGACCATGGGGATCATGCCGGTGACCGGGATCCCCCTCCCGTTCATGTCGTACGGAGGGTCGGGGCTGCTCGCCGACTGCGCCTGCGTGGCCCTGGTGGCCAACGTCTACGCCCGAAGGTTCAGCTAGTTACACTGTTCGGCAAATGTCGAACCTGTGGCCGAGGATCGAACCCCTCCTGGCCAGGGTGGAGAAGCCGGCCCGCTACATCGGCATGGAGCGGGGCTCGCAGCGGCCCGAGCACGCGCCCGACCGGGTGTCCTGGCTGCTCGTCTACCCCGACACCTACGAGATCGGCTTGCCCAACCAGGGGCTCCAGATCCTCTACGAGATCCTCAACGAACGCGACGACGCCGCGGCCGAGCGCGCCTACGCCCCCTGGCTCGACCTCGAGCGGGAGCTCCGCCGGGAGCAGGTGCCGCTCTTCTCCGTCGACACGCACCGCCCCGCCGGCGCGTTCGACGTCGTCGCCTTCAACCTCTCGGCCGAGCTCGTGTTCACCAACGTCCTCAACTGCCTCGACCTCGCGGGGATCCCGGTGCGCAGCGCGCACCGCTCCGCTGCCGACCCGATCGTCCTCGCGGGTGGTCACTGCACGTTCAACCCGGAGCCCATGGCCGACTTCGTCGACGCGTTCGCGATCGGCGACGGCGAGGAGGTCGTCGGCGAGATCACCGAGGTGCTCGGGGCGTGGAAGCGAGGCGGGCGGACGGCGTCACGCGAGGGTGTGCTGCGCGAGCTCGCGTCGATCCCGGGTGTGTACGTGCCCTCGATGTACGAGGTCGAATACGACGGCCCCTTCATCCGGAGCGTGACCCCACGCCATCCCGACGTCCCGCCGACCGTCGACAAGCGGACCGTCGCCGACCTCGCCGACTGGCCCTACCCGAAGCACCAGCTCGTCCCGCTCGTCGAGGTGGTGCACGACCGGCTGAACGTCGAGATCTTCCGCGGCTGCACGCGTGGCTGCCGCTTCTGCCAGGCCGGCATGATCACCCGCCCCGTCCGGGAGCGTCCCGCGGAGCAGGTGCGGACGATGGTGCGGGACGGGCTGCGGCGCTCCGGCTACGACGAGGTCGCGCTCACGTCGTTGTCGAGCGCCGACTTCTCGGGGATCGACGGCGTCGTCGCCGACCTCGTGAACAACCAGGAGGGGACCGGCTGCGTGAGCCTGTCGCTCCCCTCACTGCGCGTCGACGCGTTCACCGTGGGCGTCGCGACCGAGATCCAGAAGGTCCGCCGGACGGGCCTGACGTTCGCGCCCGAGGCCGGCACGTGGCGGCTCCGCCAGGTCATCAACAAGCTCATCACCGAGGACGACCTCTACGCGGCGGTCGACGCGGCCTACTCGCAGGGCTGGCGCCGCGTGAAGCTCTACTTCCTCACGGGCCTCCCGACCGAGACCGACGCCGACACGCGCGGGATCGCCGAGCTCGCCCGCAACGTCGTGCGGGTCGGGCGCCGCCACACGAAGGGCGCCAGCTGCACCGCGTCCGTCGGCGGGTTCGTTCCCAAGCCGCACACCCCGTTCCAGTGGTTCGGCCAGAACTCGGTCGAGGAGCTCACCCGCAAGGTCGGGCTGCTCCGCGACGACCTCCGCAAGAGCGGCGCCCAGCTGCGCTGGCACGATCCGCGGGCGACCTTCGCGGAGGGCATCGTGAGCCGGGGCGACCGCCGGATCGGTGCGGTGATCGAGCGGGTGTGGCGGGCCGGCGGCACGTTCCAGGAGTGGGGGGAGCAGTTCGACCTGGCCCGGTGGCTCGACGCCATGGCGGCCGAGGGGCTCGACCCGGACTGGTACGTGACCCGCCATCGCCCGTCCGACGAGGTCCTGCCCTGGGACCACGTGACCGCCGGTCTGCACAAGGACTTCCTCTGGGACGACTGGCAGGCCGCACTGGCCGAGCACGGGCTCCCCGACTGCCGGTGGACGCCGTGCTACGACTGCGGGGTGTGCACCGGCTACGGGATCGAGCACGTCGTGGCCTCGGCCGTCGCTCCCGCCGGTGGCAGTCAGGGGACGGGTCAGGACCTTTCCGCCGGTGGTGCCGTCCCCGTGCGCTTCCTCACGGGGGTGCACGGATGAGGGGCGACCAGGGCTACCCGGTCCGGCTCCGCTTCACCAAGCACGGCAAGGTCCGGTTCATCTCCCACCGTGACGTGGCCCGCGCCTTCGAGCGGGCGTTCCGGATCACCGAGCTGCCGTTGGCGTTCACGCAGGGGTTCGCGCCCCGGCCGAAGGTCAGCTTCGGGCTCGCCCTCTCCGTCGGCTACGAGAGCGACGCCGAGTACCTCGACGTCGAGCTCGTCGCACCCGTCGACCGTGCGGTCCTCGAAGGGCCGCTGTCGGATGCGCTGCCCGACGGCATCGACGTCACCGGGTCGGCCGCCCTGGCGGAGCGGGCGCCGGCCCTCCAGGAGGCAATCACCGCCGTCGCGTACCGGGTGTCCCTGCCCGGTACGTCACCGGCGGCGCTCGACGACGCGGTCTCGGCGCTCCTCCGGCGCGACACCGTGACCCTGACGGTCGTGCGCAAGGGGCGCGAGACCGTCGAAGACGTGCGACCCGCGCTGCGGGCCGTGGAGGTGGTGACCGTCGACGGCGGTCCCGGCCTCCGGCTCGAGCTCGCGACGCGGCCGCGCTCCATCCGACCCGGCGAAGCGCTCGCCGCCCTGCGCGACGGCGCGCCGGGCCTGAGCGCGCTCGTTGAGCACCGGGTCGTCCGAACCCACCAGTGGATCGAGCGTGACGGCGCGCGGCTGGAGCCGCTCGACGCCGACGTTCGCTCGAGCGCTCCCTCGGGAGCGTCCACGCGCGCACTGGAGGCGTGCGCGTGACTCGCAAAGGACCCTTCGATGCCCGACGACCCGACGGAGGTCACGACCTCCGAGACCCTCGATGCGGCGAGCCCGGCGCTCGCGCCACCGTCGCCGACCGCCACGGAGGCCGCCGCACCGGCTGACCGTCCCCCCACGCCCCATCCCGACGTCGCCGACGCCACCGATCCCGGCGGGTCCGCCGGCGCCACCGATCCCGGCGAGTCCGCCGGCGCCGGTGACGCCCGGCCCGCCGCCGGCAACGGCAGCGCCGGTGGCGGCCCGGCCGGCAACGATGCGGCCCGCAAGCGCCGCCGCCGCGGCTCACGCGGCGGCCGGAACCGCCGCCGGCCCTCGCCCGGCCCGGGCGCCGACGCGGCGCCGGACGGCGCACCCGGGCGCAGCGGCCCCGCGGCGGTCCGGCCCGCGATCGCCCCGACCCCGGGGGCCGCGCCGCGTGCCGTCGCCGCCAAGCAGGGTGCCGGCGCACCCGCGCTCACCGACGACACGGTGCTGCCCGGCCACGACTACACCGACGCCGCGGCCGACCGCGGGCTCACGACCGAGGACCTCGCCGCCGAGGCCCTCGAGGACGCCGGGCTGACCGAGGCCGCCCGGCCCCGCATCGGCGACAGCCGCCCGGCGCCGCCACGCCCCCGCATCGGCGACACCCGGCCGGCGCCGGCACCCGGCGGCGCCGCGGGCGAGGGCGAGGCGCCCCGAACCGGCTCGGGTCGACGGAGGCGCCGGGGCGGGCGGGGCCGGGGCCGGGCCGGCGCCGGCCGGAGCGGCGTCCCGGCGGAGGGCCGGCGCACCGCGGTGGGCGACGACCACGTCCGGGCCGACGTCGGGGCCGGCGAGGCCATCGACCTCGAGGACCTCGACGACGAGACCCTCGCCCGGCGTCGCGGGCGTACCCGCAAGGGACGCCCGGCCGGTCGCTACATGATGTGCGTCCACGTGAGCGAGGACGGCCACACCCACCTCGCCGTGCTCGAGGGCCGGAGCCTGGTCGAGCACTACGTCAGCACCCAGGCCGACTCGGACACGTCGATCGACGGCAACATCTACCTGGGCAAGGTCCAGAACGTGCTGCCGGGCATGGAGGCCGCGTTCGTCGACATCGGGACGCCGAAGAACGGCGTCCTCTACCGCGGCGACGTCGCCTTCGACCGCGACGAGGTCGAGGAGAGCCAGCCCCGCATCGAGCGGCTGTTGAAGAACGGTCAGCCGATCATGGTCCAGGTCACGAAGAACCCGATCGGCGCCAAGGGGGCCCGCCTCACCCAGGAGGTCAGCCTCGCCGGCCGCTTCGTGGTGATGGTGCCGGGCCAGCCCGAGACCTACGGCATCTCGAAGCGGCTCCCCGACGACGAGCGCAAGCGCCTCCGCCGCGTGCTCGAGGACCTGCGCCCGCAGGACGCCGGCCTGATCGTGCGCACCGCCGCCGAGGGCGCCACCGCGGAGGAGCTCGAGCGCGACGTGCGCCGGTTGCGCCAGCAGTGGGAGCAGATCTCCGACCTCGCGGCGCGCAACAAGCCGGCCCGGCTCCTCTACCAGGAGCCGCCCCTCGTGCTGCGACTCCTGCGCGAGGAGTTCACGAAGGAGTACCGCGGCGTCGCCATCGACGACCGGTCCCTCTACGAGGACGTGCGCTCCTACGTCGAGGCGGTGTCGCCGGAGCTCCTCGACCGGGTCGAGTTCTACGACGAGGCGGAGGAGGGGCTCCCGCTGTTCGAGCGCTTCCACGTCCACGAGCAGCTGCTGAAGGCGCTCGAACGCAAGGTCTGGCTGCCGTCCGGCGGCTCGTTGATCATCGAACGGACCGAGGCGCTCACCGTCATCGACGTCAACACCGGCAAGAACGTCGGGCGGGCGAACCTCGAGGAGACGGTGTTCCGCAACAACCTCGAGGCGGCCGACGAGGTCGCCCGCCAGCTCCGCCTCCGCGACATCGGCGGGATCATCGTCATCGACTTCATCGACATGGAGATCCGCGAGAACCGCGAGAAGGTCATGCGGGCCCTCCGCGACGCCCTCGCCCGCGACAAGACCCGCACCCAGGTCTTCGAAATCTCCGAGCTCGGTCTGGTCGAGATGACCCGGAAGCGGATCTCGGAAGGACTCGTCGAGTCCGTGAGCGAGACCTGCCCGACCTGCCTCGGGCGGGGGTTCGTGCTCGACGAGAGGCTGCTCGCGGAGATGCAGTAAGGTCTTCAACTCATGTATGCAGTGATCCGCACCGGCGGCAAGCAGTACCGGGTCGAGCCCGGGCAGCGCCTCGAGGTCGAGCGGCTCGGCGCGGAGGCCGAGTCGGAGGTCGAGCTCGCGCCGGTCCTCGTCGTCGACGGCGAGCGCGTCCTCGCGACGCCCGACGCCCTGGGCGGCGCCTCGGTCAAGGCACGGGTCGTCGGCGACGCCAAGGGCCCGAAGATCCGGGGATTCACCTACAAGAGCAAGTCGAACCAGCGCCGCCGCTGGGGTCACCGCCAGCACTACTCCGTGATCGAGGTCACCGAGATCACGGCCGGTGAGCGCGGCTGAGCGAGAGCCGAGGAAGGCCAGACCGCCATGTCGAAGAAGAAGGGTGCCTCGTCGTCGCGCAACGGGCGTGACTCCGCCGCGCAGCGCCTCGGGGTGAAGGTCGGCAGCGGCCAGGTCGTGACCGCGGGGACGATCATCGTCCGCCAGCGGGGCACGCGCTTCCACCCGGGCGAGAACGTCGGTCGCGGCGGCGACGACACGCTGTTCGCCACCGCCGACGGCACCGTCCGTTTCGGTCACCGCCGCGGCCGCAAGCTCGTCGACATCCTGCCCGAGGCGTAGCGCCCCGGTCGGCGCCTCAGACGGCGACGAGGGGCGCGACCGAGACCGCGACCGCCGCCGCCCGGTCGGCCATCTGCTCGATGAGGCCGGCGAGCTCACCGTGCGTCACGCCGATGGCGGCGAGGGCGCCGGGCCGGTACGGCTCGCCGCGGGGAGCGTCGGGCAGCCAGTGCGCGAGCTCCTCGGCGCCGGCGAGCAGCAGCGAGAGAGGCGCGAACGACGGCGTCTGGTGGTGGGTGGCGATCGCCCGCACCAGGTCGGGCGGGAAGTTCCACGCCGCGAACACCCGGCCCGCCGCGACGTCGTGGCTGATCCCGAACATCTCGTGCTCCGCGCGCGCGAGCGGGAGCTCGCCCGCGATCGCCCGGCTCAGCGCGAGCTCGTACGCGCCCGGCTGCAGCCGGTACAGGAGCGCGGACCCGATGTCGTGCAGCAGGCCCATGCTGAAGGCGTCGGAACCGCTGCAACCGACCCGCGGCGCGAGCATCGACGCCGCCACCGCCGTGCCGACGCTGTGCTCCCAGAAGCCGTCCGGCAGCCCGCCCGAGTCGGCGTCGAGCACCCCGGTGGCGATCCCGGCCGCCATCGAGCGGACCATGGAGAAGCCGAGGACGGCGACCGCCCGCGCCGCGCTCGACACCCGGGTGCTGAGGCCGTAGAACGCCGAGTTCGCCAGCCGCATCACGTGGGCGGTGAGCGACGGATCGATCTCGATGAGGCGACCGAGGCGCGCCGCGGACGAGCTCGGGTCGTTGGTCTCGAGCACGACGCGCATCGCGACGTTCGGGTGCGCGGGCAACTCCTCGAGGTGCCGGAGCAGGCGTTGTACCGAGACCTTCGTCGGTTGCGGCCTCATACGTACCCATTCGGTCCCGAGGGGCACGAGTTGAGCCGTCCGCCCACCCGGTCACCGTAACGTTGGACCGTGTCGCAGTTCGTCGACGAGGTCCAGGTCAACGTGCGCGGCGGCGACGGCGGCGCCGGTGCGGTCTCGTTCCGGCGCGAGGCCCACGTGCCCAAGGGCGGGCCCGACGGCGGCGACGGCGGGGCCGGGGGTGCGGTCGTCCTCGTCGCCGACCGCAACACGGCGTCGCTGCTCGGCTTCCGCGACCATCCCCACCGGCGCGCGCCGTCGGGCAAGCACGGGTCGAGCAAGCAACGGCACGGCGCCCGGGGCGAGGATCTCGTCGTCGCCGTTCCCGAGGGGACCGTCGTGCGTTCGCGCGACGGCGAGATGCTCGCCGACCTCGTGCGGCACGGAGACCGCTACGTCGCGGCCCGGGGTGGTCGCGGCGGCCGCGGGAATGCCCGCTTCCTCTCCAACGCGCGGCGCGCGCCCGGGTTCGCCGAGCAGGGCGAGTACGGGGAGGAGCTCTGGCTCCGGCTCGAGGTGAAGCTGCTGGCCGACGCGGCGCTCGTCGGGTACCCGAACGCCGGCAAGTCGACGCTGATCTCGGTCGTGAGTGCGGCGAAACCGAAGATCGCCGACTACCCGTTCACCACCCTCGAGCCCCATCTCGGAGTCGTGCGCTTCCGCGACCACGAGTTCGTGCTCGCCGACATTCCCGGGCTGGTCGAGGGCGCCGCCGAGGGGCGCGGGCTCGGGCACCGGTTCCTCCGCCACGTCGAGCGGGCCCGGGTCCTGGTGCTGCTCCTCGACCTGGCCAACGTCGAGGGGATCACGCCCCGAACCCAGGAACGGGTCCTCCTCGACGAGCTCGGGCGTTACCGCCCGGAACTGCTCGAGCGCCCCCGGCTGGTCGTCGGGAGCAGGGCGGACGTCGCGACGGCACGGGATGCCGACGGGGTTCCCGAGCTGCGGCTGTCGGCCGTCACGCGCCAGGGCGTCGACCGTTTCCTCGGGACGCTCGGCCAGATGGTCGACGAGGCGCGCGGGGCCGAACCGGTCGACGAGGGGTTCGTCGTCCTGCGGCCGGCCGAGGAGGGGTTCTCGGTGGGGCGGGACGACGACGGGGCGTTCCGTGTGCGCGGCCGGGCCGCGGAACGGGTGGTCGCGGTGGCGGACCTGACCAACGCCGAGGCGATCGCGTACGTGCAGGAACGCTTCCGGCGGATGGGCGTCGAGCGCGCGCTGACACGCGCCGGGGCACGGGAGGGCGACGTCGTCCGCATCGGCGACGTCGAGCTCGAGTTCGTCGAGGGATTCGGATGACGACGACGGAACCGCATGGTGTCGCGTGCCAGGTACCCTGCGGCCGTGAGCGCGCGTGCCGTCGATCCTGACGCCGTCCCCTACGCATCGCCGCTGAAGGCCGTCGTCAAGGTCGGGAGCTCGTCGATCACGACGAGCGACGGGGACGTCGACGAGGGCGCGGTCGTCAAGCTGTGTGCCGAGCTCGCGTCGGCCCGGGCGGCCGGGCACCGCGTCGTGCTCGTCTCGTCGGGGGCGATCGCGCTCGGCCAGCCGGCGGTCGGGCTCCTCAGCCGACCGGCTGACATCGGGACGCTGCAGGCACTGGCCGCCGTCGGCCAGCCCCGGCTGATGGCGCGCTTCGCCGCCCTCCTCGAGGAGCACGGGCTCGTCGCCGGCCAGGTTCTCCTGACGGCGTACGACTTCGGCCAGCGGTCGCAGTACCTGCACGCCCGGGAGACGATGCAACGGCTGCTCGAGCTCGGCGTGGTACCCATCGTCAACGAGAACGACACCGTCGCCGACGACGAGATCCGGTACGGCGACAACGACCGTCTCGCCGCGCTCGTCTCGCACCTGATCGGCGCCGACGTGCTCGTCCTGCTGACGGATACCGAAGGTGTCTTCACGTCGGATCCGCGCCTCGACGCCGAAGCGTCGCTGATCGAGGAGATCGTCGAGGTGGACGTCGCCCTCGAGTCGCTGGCCGGCGGTGCCGGTACCGAGCGCGGGAGCGGCGGCATGGCGACGAAGCTCGCGGCCGCGAAGATCGCGGCCTGGTCGGGCGTACGGGCCGTCATCGCGTCGGCCGCGGCACCCGACGTCGTGCGCCAGGCGATCGAGGGCGAGGCCGTCGGGACGGTCGTGCACCCGCGCCGTGAACGGCTGTCGAGTCGCAAGCTCTGGATCGCGTTCGCGCTCGGTGCGGCGGGCCGGGTCGTCGTCGACAAGGGTGCGCGCAAGGCCCTGCGCGACGAACACCGTTCGCTGCTTCCCGCGGGAGTCAAAGGCGTGGAGGGGACGTTCGATCCCGACAGCGCCGTGGAGGTCGTCACCGACAACGGCAAACCCTTCGCGAAGGGCATCGTGCGGTACTCGAGTCACATGCTCGAAGCCGTGGCCGGGCTGAAGACCAAGGAGCTCCCCGAGGGCGCCCCGCAAGAGGTGATCCACCGGGACGACCTCGTCGTCCTGCCCTGAACGCCTCGTCTCCATGCCTCGCTTACCGGCGAGGGGCTCGGCTGGCTGCGCCGCTCGGAAAATTGCGCGATCGCGCCTTGCGGGGCGGGTGTGACGCGCGACACACTTCCCACACTCGTCGCCGGCCGACGGGGGGAGGGCCTCGGCACCGGACGGGCGCATCGCGCCGACGCCGGGGTCGGGGCTCCAGACGGCCGGCGATGACCGGGAGTCGGCACGAGGCCAGCGCCGGCGGGTCAGGCCCGCGACGGCGCGGTCTCGTGCCCTCCCGCACCCCACGCCTCCGGCGGCGCAACTCGCCGCAACTCGCCGCAACTCCAGAAGGGTCCGGCGCGACCCCCGTCTACACTCGACGCGTGAGCGGTCCCGTCTTCGAGCTCGGCCGGCGCGCGAAGGCGGCGGCGCGCCGCCTCGCCACGGCGTCGACGGCCGAGAAGGACGGCGCGCTGCACGCGGCCGCGGCACTCCTGCTTGAACGGGCCCCCGAGATCCTGGAGGCCAACGCCCTCGACCTCGCGGCGGCCGAGGCGGCCGGCATGGAGGCATCGCCGCTCGACCGCCTCCGCCTCTCCGAGGCCCGCCTCGAGAGCATGGCCCGGGGCCTGCGCCAGCTCGCCGCCCTTCCCGATCCGGTCGGCGAGGTGCTCGACGGCTTCCGGCGGCCGAACGGGCTCGACATCCGCCGCGTCCGCGTCCCGCTCGGGGTCGTCGCGATCATCTACGAGAACCGACCGAACGTCACGAGCGACGCCGCGGGCATCTGCCTCAAGTCGGGCAACGCCGCGTTGCTGCGCGGCTCGGCCTCCGCGCTCAACTCCAACCGCGCGGTCGCCGAGGCACTGCGGGCCGGCATCGCCAAGGCGGGGCTCCCGGCCGACGCGGTCGTCCTCGTCGACGACGTGTCCCACGAGGCCGCGGTGGAGGTCATGCAGCTGACCGAGTTCGTCGACTGCCTGATCCCGCGCGGCGGCCACGCACTGATCCAGAGCATCCGCGAGAACGCCACGGTGCCCGTCGTGATCGACGGCGACGGCAACTGCCACGTCTACGTCGATGCGTCGGCCGATCTCGACCAGGCCCTCGAGATCGTCGTGAACTCCAAGACCAACCGGCCGAGCGTGTGCAACGCCGCCGAGTCGTTGCTCGTCCACGAGGCGGTCGCGGACGAGTTCCTCCCGGTCGTCTGCGACGCGCTCGCCAACCGTCACGGGGTCGAGCTCGTCGGCGATGCCGAGTCGCGGCGGCGCTGGCCCGCCATGGGGACGGCCACCGAGGACGACTATGCGCGTGAGTTCCTGGGCCTCGAGATGTCGGTCGCGGTCGTCCCGACCCTCGACGACGCGATCGCGCACGTCAACCGCTTCGGAACGGGCCACACGGAGGCGATCCTCACGCGCGACCTCGACGCCGCGACCCGCTTCACGCAGGAGGTCGATTCGGGCGTCGTGATCGTGAACGCGTCGACGCGGTTCACCGACGGCGAGCGGTTCGGGTTCGGCGCCGAGATCGGGATCTCGACGCAGAAGCTGCACGCGCGCGGCCCGATGGGTCTCCGCGAGCTGACGACGTACAAGTACCTGGTCTTCGGGAACGGCCAGGTCGTGGAGTGAACGCGGCCGTCCGGTCAAAGAAAGGGCGTTGCGCTCGTGGGTGAACGTTTCGAGTCGGTCTCCGACGTCATCACGCGGTTGCGCACCGCCGACTACCTGTCCGACGCCGGGATCGCCGGTGTCGTCTACCTCGCCGACCGCCTCGAGAAGCCCGTCCTCGTCGAGGGGCCGGCCGGCGTCGGCAAGACCGAGCTCGCCAAGGTCCTCGCCGGGGCGCTCGACCGCGAGCTCATCCGGCTCCAGTGCTACGA
>DASRHL010000392.1:0-33880 GCA_035650535.1 Acidimicrobiia bacterium | reverse complement strand
CGGCATGAACTCGGGCATCAACGCGCTGGGTCAGGGCAACCGGGCCAACGCCACGATCGGCCGCGCGCTGCAGCTCGTCGTCCGCAACGTCGGTGGCGGCCGGCCGGGAGAGATCGACCGCGCCACGCTCGGTCAGCCGGGCAAGTACTCGTTCTGCTTCGCCGAGAGCCCGGCCGGGCCTGACTGGGAGCCCATGCACGTCACGCGCGGCTGCAGCCCCGAGCAGTCGGCGATCACGCTGTTCGCGGGCGAGGCGCCGCGCGGCATGGCCGACCAGCAGTCGCGCACCCCCGAGTCCCTTGCGACGTCGCTCGCCATGTGCCTGCGCGCGGTGGCGCACCCGAAGATCGCGATCGGCTTCGACGCGGTCCTGGTCGTGTGCCCCGAGCATCGCCGCGTGTTCCGCGACGCGGGGTGGAGCAAGAGCCGAGTGCTCGAAGAGCTCATGGCGCGCCTGCAGCTCCCCGGCTCCGACCTCGTGCGCGGCGCCGGCGACGTCCTCGAAGGTCTGCCCGCGGCGGCCGCCGCGCACACGATCCCGAAGTTCCGGCCGGGTGGGCTGCAGATCGCGCAGGCCGGTGGTGGCGCGGGGTTCTTCTCGGCCATCATCGGCGGCTGGGCGAGCGGTCCGACCGGCAGCGAGCCGATCACCGTCCCGATCCGCGGCTGACCGTGGACGACCGCCGAACGAGGAGGACGATCCGATGACCGACATGCCGCGCGTGCTCCTCGACCCCACGAGCGAGCGGACGCCGGTCACCCGTGAGCGCGCGAAACGGCCGACCTCGCTCGACGGCTTGACGATCGGCCTGCTCGACATCTCGAAACAGCGCGGCGACGTCTTCCTCGACCGGATCGAACGTCACCTCGGTGAGCGCGGCCATCGGGTCGTGCGGTTCGCGAAGCCGACGTTCACGAAAGTCGCGCCGGTCGACCTGCGCCACGAGATCGCGCAGCACTGCGACGTCGTGATCGAGGCCCTCGCCGACTGAGGGTCCTGCACGTCGTGCAGTGTGCACGACATCGTCAACCTGGAAGCGGCCGGCATCCCGAGCGTGTTCGTCGCGTCGAGCGAGTTCGTCGACGCCGCCGAGGCCCAGGCCCGGTCGCTCGGCGCCGACCCCGCCGCCGTCTTCGTGGCCCACCCCATCCAGGACCGCACCGACGACGAGATGCGGGCCCTCGCCGACGGGGCGGTGGACGCGCTGCTCCGGCAGCTCACGGCGGCGGGCGCCACGCGCACCTGACGGGCGTGTCAGCCTCCGCGTAGGCTCGCGGCATGCTGTGGTTGCACGAGACCCACCGGGTGCGCGGCGCGCACGAAGAGGAGTTCGAGGCGGCGTTCCGCGAAGGGTGGATGCCGACGCTCGCCAAGGACGACGACGCGCGGCTCCTCTACTTCATGCACCTCGCCCACGGCTCGGGGCGCGCCTACGTCGTGACGACGATCACGGCCGTGCGCGACGGCGCGGCCTGGGAACGTCTCGCAAGACGCGTGCAGACGGGCGACCTGCGGGAGTGGGCGCGCGACGTCGACCAGCTCCGCCATGGTGTGCAGGGCAAGATCCTGTTCCCCCTGCCGTGGTCCGACCGGATCGCGACGCTCGACCTCGCCGACGTCCCGACCGACGGTGCCGCCGACCACGAGCTCACGCTGTTCATGGAGGACACGGCGTGGCCCCACGAGGGCATGCTCGACGATTACCTCGAGGCCGCGGAGACGCAGTACGCGCCCTCGCTCAAGGCGGGGAACCGGGGCCTCATCGAGCTGCAGGGCGCGCTGCAGACGGCGTGGGGCACCGGGCGGCGGGCCGAGGTCGTGCTGTGGCAGAAGATCCTCGACCACGACCGCCTCGCCCACCTGCTCACGCACGAGGTGCCGCCCGAGTTCCGCAAGCCGGGCACGTGGATGATCGACGCGCTGCGCGTCCGCGACGACTGGGAGAGCCGCCTCCTGCGCACCGTCCGCTGGTCGCCGCTCTACTGAGACCGGCAGGCGCGCGACCGAGAGGCCGCGGATACGTGTGCATCGTGCACGGACCGCGAGGTCCGGTCAAGGAACACGAGGACGGTTCCCCGGAAGCGGCGGAAGGGGCAGCGGGGAGCCCGTGCGGAGCTCGGCGCTGGTCTCGGCGTCGAGGTCGGTGTGGAACGTGGCGTGGAAGCGGTTGACCACGTTCGAGAGGCCGACCGTGAAGCAGAGCTCGATGATCTGAGCCGTCGGGAAGTGGAGCTCGAGCTCGGCGTAGAGCGCATCGTCGATCGGCTCCATGCGGGTCGAGCGGCGGGCATAGCGGATCGCAACCCGCTCCGCGTCGTCGTAGACCCCGCCGGGCAACGGGTCGTCGAGCAGGTGCGCGAGCTTCTCCTCGCTGAGTCCCGTGCTCCGACCGAGCACGATGTGCGTCGGCACTCAGTAGTGGCAGTCGTTGGCGAGCGACGCGCTCAGGTAGGCGAGCTCGCGCGTCGCCGGGTCGAGCGAGTTGCCCACGTACGCGGCGGACGAGAACGTCAGGAACGCCTCGAAGATCGCGGGGTGGTTCGCGGTCGCCCGGATCACGTTGAAGTCGCGGCCCGTCGCCTCGCGCATGGCGCGGAGGACGGCTCGTACCGGCTCGGGCGCGGACTCGTCGTCCGGATCGACGAGAGGAAGGCGACCCACGCCGGCGCACCGTAGCGTGTGGACGGCCGGAGGGAGACGAGGATGCCGAAGGGGATCGTGAAGGCGGTCGTGCTGGTCGACGACCTCGACGCGGTGGTGCGCCTGCTCGGCGGCGTGGTGGGCGCCGAACCGGTCGAGTCGTACGAGTCGACCGGCGAGCAGGCCGCCGTCGGGCTCGGGTGGCCCGCCGACCGGGGCGCGACGCGCGGCGCGATCGTCGGTCGCCCACCGGGCATGCTCGAGCTGGTCGAGATCCCACCCGGGCTCCGGGGCGAGGTCGAGCCCGGGGTCGCGCTCCTGAGCTACGGCAGCCGCGACGTGGAAGGCCGGTCGAGCGAAGCCCGCGCCGCCGGCTTCGCCGTGCACGGACCGCGCGACATCGTCGGCGTCGACGGCACCACGTCGACCCTGGCCCGCATCGATGCGGGCGGCGTGTCGTTCGAGCTCATCCGGTACAGCACGTAGCCTGAGGCGCCGAGGGGAGCCGGCCGATGCTCGACAGCACACAGGTGAGGCGGGTCGGGATGCTGGCGCCGATGCAGTCGGAGCTGGAGCCGATCGTCCGCAAGCTCGACCTCGACGACGAGCGGGACGGGGTTCTGTACCGCGGACGGGCCGGGAACGTCGAGGTGGTGGCCATGCTCACGACGATGGGTATGGCCGCGGCCGCGGACGCGACGCGCCGGATGATCGAGCTCGACGTCGATCTCGTGATGGTCGTCGGGATCGCGGGTGGCGTCAGCCAGAGCTCGGTGAGGATCGGCGACGTGATCGTGCCCGAAGTCGTGATCGAGCGCGCCACGGGCCGGCAGTTCGCGCCGTCGTGGTTCCACGACCACGCCCCGAGAGGCCACCTGAGCTGCGGCGACGACCTCATCCTCGACCAGACCGTGCTCGACGGCATGCACGAGCTCGGCGTGATCGCCGTCGACATGGAGACCGCGGCTGCCGCCGCCGTCTGCGACGCCGCGGGCGTGCCGTGGGCCGTCTTCCGCAGCATCAGTGACTACGCGGGCGAGGGCCTCGTCGACCAGAGCCTGTTCGCGATGACGAACCCCGACGGGACGGCCGACGTCGACGCCATCACCAAGTGGCTCGAAGCGAACCCCGACAAGATGGAGGTGCTGACGCGCCTCGCTCGCGACGCGCAGCTCGCGACCGAAGCGGCATCGGACGCCGCGATCCGAGCGTGCCTCGCGCTGTGAGCTACGCCGGCGCCGGGACGTCGTACAGCTTGGCGTAGTTGTCCCAGAGGATCTTGCGCTTCGACTCGTCGGAGATCGGGAGCGTGAGGAAGGTCTCGGTCGCCTCGGGGAACTTCGAGTCCGCGTGCGGGTAGTCGGTCGAGTAGATCAGGTTGTCGTCGCCGAACTCCTCGACGTAGTACCTGACCGGGTGCTCGTCGGCCTCCACGGCGAGGAAGCAGTTCCGCAACAGGTACTTCGACGGCGCCATCTGCACGTCGGGCGCCTCGTACTTCCCCATCCACTCCCAGTGCTCGTCGAGCCGGTACATCATGAACGGCGCCCACGAGCAGTTGCCCTCGAGCAGCCCGACACGCAACTCGGGGAATCGCTCCAGGATCCCGCCGGACGTGAAGCACGTGGCGACGAACTGGATGCCGAGCGGCTGGTTGAACGGGTGCCAGAGCATGAGCTTGTCGAAGTGGGTCGAGAACGCGAAGTCGGGCTCCAGATACGTCTGCCCGCCGCCGTGGAAGCACACGGGCACGCCCAGGCGCTCCGCCTCGCGCCACAGCGGGTCGTACTTCTTGTCGTGCCACGGCTTGCTGTCGACGAGACCGGGTACGAGGAACGCGGCCTTGAACCCGTACTCCTCGACGCATCGCGCCAGCTCGTCGACGGAGCCGGCGACGTCGTGGGGCGCGATCATCGCCGCGCCCCACATGCGGTCGGGCGCCTCCTGGCAGAAGTCGTGCATCCAGTCGTTGTAGGCGCGGGCGATCGCGAGCGCGAGGTCGGGCTCCAGGCCGTCGGCTCCGATGTGCTCGCTCGACTGCAGCGACAGCACGAAGAGCCCGCGGCTCGGGAACAGGACCGTCGAGTCGAGGTGCTCGAGGTCCATCGCCATCACCTGCGACTTCGCGTCCCAGTTGCGCTCCTCGGCGTGCACGAAGGCGGAGTCCTGCGCCGCCTTCCACGGTCGCCCCACCGAACGCGGCCGCGCCCGGCCGAGACGGAGGACGACCTTGTTCTTCACCTTCACGCGCATGTCGCGCTCGATCTCGGTCATACCGACGGGAGCCGCGTGCTCCCACGCCGGGTCCATGTAGCGCTGCCACAGGTCGGCCGGCTCCATGACGTGCATGTCGCTGTCGGCCGCCAGCCAGCCGTTGATCATGATCCCCCCTTGCCTCGCAGACGGCGCCGTCCGCGTCGCGACGGTACCCGCGGTCAGCGGCCGGGCTCGCGGGGCTCGCGCCACATCGGCCAGAAGGGGGGCCCGCCGCCCGGCCAGCGCAGCTCGTCGACCACCTCGAACCCGTGGCGGTGGTACAGCGACCGGTTGGCGGGGCTCGACGCCTCGAGGTACGCCGGCACGCCGTCGACATCACAGCGGTGGAGGACGTGCGCGAGCAGCGCGCTGCCCAGGCCCTGACCCTGGGCCGGCGGGTCGGTGCCGACGAAGGCGAGGTAGTAGTGCGGCTCGACGTGCTGCTCGTGGAGCCGCTCCATGAGCCCGAGCATCCGCATCGTGCGAGGCAGCGTGGCGCCGCAGGCACGGGCCATCACGGGCAGCAGCGGCAGGAGCCGGCGCGCCGGAACCTTCCACCGGTCCGGGGGCGCCCAGAGCGCGACGGCACGCCCGTCGCCGGTCGTGTGCGTCTCGCCCTTCGGGAGGTAGACGTGGCGCATCAGCAGCTCGAAGTAGCGCGGCCCGAGCCGTTGCCGCCGGCCGTCGTGCGGCGCGGCCCACGCGAAGCCGGGGTCGTCGAGGAACGCGCGGGACAGCACGGCGCCGAGTGCCGGCGCCTCGTCCTCGGTGGCGGCGCGGACCTCACCCATGGGTGCCTCCGCGCCGCGCCTCCGGGTGACGGGCCTCCAGCATGCGGCGCATGCCGTCACGCCACGGAACCTGGGTTCCGCCGAGCACCTCGTGCATGCGCGTGACGTCGGGCCAGATCGGCCACGGCGCCGCCGGGTCGTACACGATGTGCGGCTCGACGCCGGTCAGCTCGCCGAGGTACGCGAGGTAGTCCTCGGCGCTGACGGTCTGGCTGCCCGCCCAGTTGACGGTCAGCGGCGGGACGGCCGCGACCTCGAGCGCGCGGATGCCCAGCCGGACGTAGTCGTCCTCGTAGATCGGGTTGTACCGGTTGGGTGCGTCGGGATGCAGCCGGACGGGCTTGCCGGCGAGCATGCGGTCGAGGCGGTCGGCGGGCGCGCCGCCGAGCGGTCCGTAGGTCGAGAAGATGCGGATGATCGTCGTCGGGACGCCGTGCTCGACGGCCGCGAACCGTACGACGGCCTCGGCCGCGATCTTCGACAGGCTGTAGACGCCGAGGTGGACGCCGGGCGGGTCGTCCTCCCGGAGGGGCCGCGCCCCCTGGTACTCGTACTGCGACCCGGTGCTGCAGAACACGAACCCGCGCACGCCCCGGCAGGCCGCGACCAGGCGCCCGCTCGTGTCGGCGTTGACGGCGAAGGTGTGCCGCCAGTCGGCCTCGGCCTCACGTCCGAGCGCCGCGGCCGCGTGGAAGACGTGCGTCAGCCCGCTCGGGAGCGCGTCCAGGTCGTAGGTGGACACGTCGGCGACGATCGGCTCGACTCCCGCGTCGCGCAGGCGCTGCTCGTCGCCCGGCTTCGTGCAGCGAGCCATCCCGAACACCTCGTGCGTGCGCGCGAGCTCCCGGGCGATCGGGAAGGCCACCCGGCCGGTCGCACCGGTCACGAGCACACGCCACGACATCGGCCGTCACTCCTCGCGGAACGCAGGCAGCACCTCGGCCGCGAACTGCTCGACCTTGGGCCGTCCCTCGCCGGGCCACCCGGCGATCAGGTACCCGAAACCGGCGTCGCGCCACTCCTCGACCGTGCGCCTCACCGCGTCCACCGGCGGGTCGAGCGAGATCGACGCCGTCCGCAGGATCGACGCCGGATCCCGGCCCGCGGCCTCGGCGAGCTCGTCGATGCGCCGCGACTTCGGCAGGAGCTGCGCGACCCCGCCGAAGCCGTGCCACGCGTCGCCGAAGCGGGCGACGAGCGGGAGCGTGCGCCGCTCGCCCGTGCCACCGATCCAGATCGGGACGTGCGGCTGCTGCACGGGGCGCGGGAGCAAGGTCGCGTCGCGCAGCTCGAAGTGCCTGCCGGAGAACGAGTAGCCGTCGGTCGTCATCAACCCGATCATCAGCTCGACCGCCTCGTCGAGCATGTCGACGCGGTCGCGTGTCGGCGGGAACGGGATCCCCAGCTCCCGGTGTTCCTTGTCGAACCAGGCCGAGCCGACCGCCAGCTCGAGCCGGCCGGCCGACACGTGGTCGATCGTGATGGCCTGGGCGGCGAGGACCGACGGATGGCGGTACGTGATGCCGGTCACGAGCAGGCCGAGCCGCACCCGCTCGGTCAGCGCGGCGAGGGCGGCGAGCGTCGCGTAGCCCTCGAAGCACTCGCCCGGACCCTCGCCGTACATCGGCTGGAAGTGGTCGAAGCCCCAGGCGCCGTCGAAGCCGAGGTCCTCGGCGAACCGGGTCCGAGCCGCGATCTCCGGCCACGGCAGGCGCTGCTGCGCGACGTCGAGTCCGAACCTCATGACTGCACCACCTCTCGTCCTCCCGTCATCTCTCGGAGAGCGCGCCCCACCCGTCGGGCGGCGGCGCGAGACGCCAGTACTGCTCGGGTGACGGTGCCGCCAGCTTGGCCGAGATCTGCCAGTCGGCTTCGAGCGCGCGCAACTGCGACGGGTAGCAGCCGACAGCCTGCATCTTCCGCTCGTGGTCGACGGCGACCGGCACCGCGGCGGGCGTCGGCCAGGTGCCGGCGCGGAACAGGCGGGCGATCCGCCACGCGAGGAGGCCGGGGATGTGCTTGTAGCCCGTGTCCTCGTAGCAGAACCAGGCGACGTCCGGCCCGAGCCGCTCCCGCACGAGCATCGCGGCGGCGTGCGTGCAGTCGTGGTCGGGGTTCGCGAGCCCGAACGGCGCGAACACGGCGGTCGGATCGAGGCTGCCGACGGTCTCGCTCAGGTGGTCGACGACGGCCGCGGGGCTCACCCAGTCGTCACGCTCCAGGTAGGAGTGCTCCACGAAGTCGAGCCACACCGGCTTCGCGTCCAGGACGGCCAGGGCGGCTTCGTCCTCCGACCGGCGCGCGACGTGCACCTCGTCACCGGGGACGAACCCGCGGAGCGCGTCCCACCGTTCCATCGGCTCGGGATACGCGTCGGGACGGCCGGCGAAGACGGTGACGACGGTCGCGCCCGGGTGGCGCGCCATCAGGTAGGAGCATCCGAGCACGGCGTCGTCGAGGTGCGGCGATATCACCACGATGCGCCGGAGCTCCTCCGCGGCAACCAGACCCCACTCGCGCATCTCCGGAACCGCTGCCATGCGCGGCAGCTTCGCACGCGCGTGGCGCACCGTGCCGCGCCGCGCCGTTCGCGGCGTAGGAGCGTTGCGGACGCTGCGCGCCCAACGCGCGTTCCGCGTCCGGTTGCGGCCTTCGCCGCGCGCCCTCCGCGCGGACCGTGCTTTTTTTTGCCTCGTTCGCCCGATCCGGGAGGGTCCGGCCGCGCACGCGGGTTGTGGATGAGGTACAAACGCGATGCGACGCCACGGCGTCGGCGATTCGTCTACGTGTCCGCCCACCCAGCAGCGATGCCCAGCCCCGCCCCACCCGCTGCGGGCGAGAGACGTAGGCGACACGGTGGGCCGGCCCGGGCGACGGGCCCCGCTTCCGCCGCCCGGCCCCCACCAACATGCCTCGCCTCCCGGCAGGAGCAACGAGCGTCCCGAAGGGCGGCGCCGGGTATCCCGGCGCCGCTCGGTCGGGCAGGCTCAGCCGGCGTCGACGGTGGTGAGCTCGAAGCGGTCGACGTCGACGAGACCGCGGTCGGTGATCCGGAGCTGGGGGATGACCGACAGACCGAGGAAGCTGAGCTGCATGAAGGGCGCCGCGATCGTCACCCCGAGGTGCGCGCGGGCGAGCTCGACCAACCGCGTGAGCGCGTCCGCGACGTCGTCGGCCGGGCGGTCGCTCATGAGACCGCCGATCGGGAGGCGCACCTCCCCGACCACCTCGCCGTCGAGCACCGCGACCTGACCACCCTCGATCTCCGCGAGGCGCGCCGCGGCGACCGCCATGTCGCGTGGCCCCGACCCGTCGCGTGCGCCGACCAGCATGCAGTTGTGCGCGTCGTGGGCGACCGTCGACCCGATCGCCCCGCGCTGCAGACCGAACCCCGACACGTAGCCCAGGCCGACCCGGCCCGTCCGGCGGTGGCGTTCCAGCACCGAGATCCGTGCGATGTCGACCGACGGATCACGTGGATCGAGGACGAGGGACCGCGTCGAGAGGCTGCCGGCGACGACGCCGATGACCCGAGCGTGGCCGGACGCGGGCACATCGAGCTCGAGGTCGGCCGGCGTGGGCACGTGCTGCAGGTGGACCGACCGGCACATCCATCCGGGCGCGGGCGAGTCGGGCACCGCGCCGGCGACGACGGCCCCGCCGGCCGCCACGAGCCGTCCCGCGTGCCAGACGCGCGCCGGCTCCCACGAGTCGAGGTGGTCGAAGGCGAGGACGTCGGCCTGGTAGCCGGGGCCGAGCGACCCGAGATGGTGGAAGTTGTGGTACTCGGCGCCGTTGACGGTCGCGAGCACCAGCGCGTCCTCGACGGAGACGCCCGCCGCGACCGCCAGCCGCACACAGTCGTTGAGATGGCCGAGCTCGCGGATGGTGTCGGGCTCGCGGTCGTCGGTGCACAGCGCGACCCGGTCGGTGCCGTGCCGGAGGACGGTCGGAATCAGCGCGCGCAGGTTCTGGCTCGCGGAACCCTGGCGCACGAAGACCCACATCCCCTTGCGGCGCTTCTCCTCCGCCTCGGCGAGCACCGTGCTCTCGTGGTCGGACTCGACGCCCGCGGCGAGGTAGGCGTCGAGCGCGTGGCCCGAGAGGCCGGGCGCGTGGCCGTCGACCCGCCGGGCCGAACCGGCGGCGGCGATCTTGGCCCGGAACTCCGGGTCACCGGAGATGACGGCAGGGAAGTTCATGACCTCGGCGACGCCGATCGACCCGACGTCGTCGAGCAGCGTCTCGAGCTCGGGGACGCCGATCTCCGCGCCCGGGCTCTCGAACGGCGACGCCGGAACGCAGCTCGACGCGCAGATGCCGAACGTGAACGGCAGGCGCGCCGCCGCCTCGGCGAGCGCGGCGACCCCCGGTACCCCGAAGACGTTGGCGATCTCGTGCGGATCGGCCGCCACGGCCGTCGTCCCGTGCGGGAGCACCGAGCGGACGAACTCGTCGACCCAGAGCTTGGTCGACTCGAGGTGCATGTGGCTGTCGACGAAGCCGGGCGTCAGCGCCGCGCCCTCCACGTCGACGGTCTCGACGGCGTCGCGGCGGCCCCAACCGGCGACCACGCCGTCGGCGATCGCGAGGTCGGTCTCGATCCACTCGCGGGTGTGCGGGGCGAAGACACGGCCACCGGTCAAGAGCAGGTCGGCGGGCTCCTCGCCCCGGGCGACGGCGAGGGCACGGCGCGACGCGGGTGGGCGGCTCACCCCCGCATGATACGGGCGCCACCCGCCGACTCCCGCGGCTGACTCCCGAGGGCGCGCCGGAGAAAGTGCTTGCAATCCCCGCGAATGCGTCTATCTTGATCTCAAGATACATGAGTTCAAGGTACTTGATTCCGAGGCGAGGAGAGAGACATGGGACAGGCGTTGATCATCGTCAACCACGAGGTGAACGACTACGCCACGTGGCGTGCGGGCTACGAGGACGTCCAGCCGCTGCGCGACCGGCACGGCGTGACCGCAGCGAACGTCCTCCAGGATCCTGCCGACCCGAACAACGTCACGGTCCTGCACTGGTTCCCGTCGGTCGCCCAGGCCCAGGCGTTCGTCGGCGCCCCCGAGCTCCGCGACGCCATGCAGAAGGCCGGCGTCGCCGGGCCGCCCCGTATCGAGATCACGGTGGAGGCGTAGACCCTGTCTCCGCGCCGGCCTCCCGAGGCCATCGCATTCGAGCGTGAGTTCCCGGGCGCCCGCTGGCTCTGCGCCCGCTGCGCCCGGGAACTCGAGGTTGTCGGTGGTCTCATCGAGGCCGCGATTGCCGGAGTCGCTCGCCGCTACGGACTCTCGCACGCCGCGCTCAATGCGCTCGCGGTGATCGAGGGTGAGGGTCAGCCCATGCTCATCGGTGAGGTCGCCAGCCGCATGCACATCACGAGCGGCACCATCACGTCGCTGATCGACAATCTCGAACGCAAGGGCTACGTGCTGCGCAGCAGCGACGCCGATGATCGCCGGCGTGTCCTCGTCGACATCACACCGGCCGCGCAGTCGGTCCTCGACGACCTCCTGCCCGAGGTGCAACAGCTCACTGTTGCGCTCATCGACCACATCGGCCAGAAGCGCCAGGAAGCGCTGCTCGACATCCTCGCCGAGATTCGCCAGGCGATCAACGACCTTCCGCACGAAATGCCCGCGCCACCACCCCGACGACGACCGGACCGACTCACCCGCTGATCACCTACGCGGACCGCCTACCCCTGCCCCGGACCGATCTCGACGGTCGGTCGTTCTCACCCGTCGCCCCCGTGATCGCGCCGGGTGCGACGCCGCTCAGGTGGCGGTGAGCAGCTCGTCGACGGCGAGCGCCGTCGGCAGGGAGGGTGCCGTCCCCGGGAGCGTGGCCGTCAGCGCGCCCGCCGCGGAGGCGCGCACGAGCGCCTCGGGCATCGAACGGCCCGCCGCGAGCGCGGCCGCGAGCGCGCCGCAGAAGGCGTCGCCGGCGCCGGTCGTGTCGACCGCGTCGACGGTGTGCGGCGGGATGTACAGCCGGCGCCGTTGGTCGGCGTACCAGGCGCCCCGGGCGCCGACGGTGACGATCGCCGCAGTGCACCCGCGGGCCACGAGGGCCCGGGCGGCGCGTTCCGGCCAGTCCGCCTCGCCGTCACCGCCGATCGACCCGCCGGTGAGCGCGGCGGCCTCGCCTTCGTTGGCGACCACGACGTCCGCGAGGCGCAGCACGTCGTCGGCGACAGGTCGGGGCGGCGCCGCGTTCAGGATCGCGAGGGTCGCAGTGCCCCGAGCGATCTCGAGCGCGGCCCGAACGGCGTCCGGCGGGATCTCGAGCTGGACGAGGAGCACCTTGGCGTCGCCGATCGCGCGGCCGTGCCGGTGGACGTGGTCCTCCGTGAGGGCGTCGTTCGCGCCGAGCGCCACGACGATGGCGTTCTCGGCGTCGTCGGTCACGATCACGGAGGCGAGGCCCGACGGCACACTCTCGAGCCGCGCCACCCCGTCGACGTCGACGCCCTCCGTGACGAGGGTTGCGAGCATCTCGTCGCCCGGCGCGTCGGCGCCGATACAGGCGACGAGCGCGGCACTCGCGCCCTGGCGCGCCGCGGCGATCGCCTGGTTCAGACCCTTGCCGCCGGGGCCGGCGTGCGAGCCGCGGGCGGCGATCGACTCACCGGGACGGGGCAGCCGCGGCGTCTGCAGGGTGAGGTCGAAGTTCACGCTGCCGACGACCACCACGTCGACCCGCTCGCCGTCCACGGGAGGATGCTTGCAGGTCCGGCAGAGGGGTGGAGCGAGCGCCGGTATCCGGGCGCCGATCGAGGTCTGCAGAGTCCGAAGGTAACCTGCGGCGCAGCGAGCCAAGGAGACGAGATGTTCCAGAAGATCGTCGTGGGGACCGACGGGTCCGACGGCGCCACGGTCGCGCTCAACACGGCGATCGAGCTGGCGCAGGCAACGGGCGCGGAATTGCACGTGGTGAGCGCGATGAAGGCACCGCTCACCGGGGGGTTCGTCGGCCCGGAGGCGATGTCGGTGATCCCCGCGACGCCGGACTGGTCGGACGCGGCGCGCGCGGAGCTCGACACGATCCTCGGGCGCGCCAGCCTCGAGGCCAAGGCGCACGGTGTGCAGGTCGACGTGCACGCGGAGATCGGCAGCGCGGCCGAGGTGATCTGCCAGGTCGCCGACGACGTCGGTGCCGATCTGATCGTCGTCGGGAGTCGGGGCATGAAGGGCGGGCGCCGGTTCCTCGGCAGCGTGCCGAACAGCGTCTCGCACCACGCCGGCTGCAGCGTCCTCATCGTCGACACCGGTTCCTGAACCTTGGCGGCCGTTTCGCCGTCCGCGCTCCGCAGCTTCGGTCGGACCGACCTGAAGGTCTCGGCGCTGTGTCTCGGCGCGATGAACTTCGGTGACCCGACCGACGACGCCGAGTCGATCCGGATCGTCGACGCCGCCCTCGACGGCGGGATCAACTTCGTCGACACGGCCGACGTCTACGCGGGCGGGCACAGCGAAGAGGTCCTGGGTCGCGCGCTCGCGGCGAACGGCCGCCGCGACGCGATCGTCCTCGCCACGAAGGTCGGCATCCCGCACGGTGAGGGTGAGCCGGGGACATGGCACCGTCGCGAGCACATCGTCGCGACGTGCGAGACGTCGCTGCGCCGGCTCCAGACCGACCGCATCGACCTGTTGCAGCTCCACCGGCCGTCGTCGGTCGTCCCCCAGGAGGAGACGCTCGCCGCGTTCGACGAGCTGATCCGGGCGGGCAAGGTCCGCTACGTCGGCTGCTCGACACACCCGGCGTGGATGGTGATGGAGGCGCTGGCGACGAGCGAGCGGCTCGGTCTGCCGTCGTACGTGAGCGAGCAGCCGCCCTACAACCTGCTCGACCGGCGGATCGAGAACGAGCTCCTCCCGCTCTGTCGCAAGTACGGCCTCGCGGTGATCCCCTGGTCGCCCCTCGCCGCCGGGATCCTGGCGGGCCGGTACCGGTCGACCACCGACGTCCCGGAGGGTTCGCGGCTCACGCGCCGGCCTCAGATGCGGGTACGCGTGAGCCCGGCCGCGCTGACCGCGGCGGAGCAGGTGGCCGCGCTGGCGGCCGACCTGGGCATCACGCCCGGGCAGCTCGCGACGCTCTGGGTCAAGGACCAACCCGACGTCACCGCGCCGATCATCGGCCCGCGCACACTGGCACAACTCGAGGAATCGCTCCCCGTCCTGGGCATGACGCTCGACGAGTCGACCGCGACGCGCCTCGACGAGATCGTGCATCCCGGCAACGCCGTCGCCGACTTCCACAACGGGTCCGGCTGGATGAAGGCGAGGATCACATGACGAGCGAACCGCGCGTTCCGGGGCTCGGGCTCGACGAGATGAGCGAGGAGGTGCGCGCGCTCCTGCTCCCGACGCTCGCCCCGGTCGCCGCGATGGAGGGCCACCGTGCCGCCGAGGGCGAGGAGCGCAAGCCGCTCGCCGTCCTCACCGTGCTCGCGCACGCGCCCCGCCTGCTCGGGCCGTTCCTCGCCTGGGCGAGCGCGCTCGCCCTCGAGGGTGTGCTGCCACGCCGCGAGCACGAGCTCCTCGCCCTGCGCGCCGCGTGGAACTGCCGCTCCCGGTTCGAGTGGGGCCACCACATCGTCTTCGCGCACGCGGCCGGGATCACCGACGACGAGATCATCCGCCTCGTCGCGGGTCCCGATGCGGACGGATGGTCCGAGCTCGAGGCCGCGCTGCTGCGCGCCGCCGACCAGCTCCACACGGCGTCCGACGTCGACGACGCGACCTGGTCCGTCCTCGCGGCGCACTACGACCCGGCCGCCCTCGTCGAGATCCCGATGATCGTCGGTCAGTACACGATGCTGTCGATGCTCACCAACGCCTGCGGCGTCGAGCTCGAACCCGGCCACCAGGAGCTCCCGTCTCCCGAATAGCAACCCCGCCGTTCTCGTGGCCGTGAGGAGGGGTGTGACCGATCCACGGTCACGAGAACACCGGCCCGCGGATGGGCGCGAAGATCGGGTCATGCGTCGCTTCGACGGGAAGGTTGCGATCGTCACGGGCGCCGGGAACGGGCTCGGGGAGGCGTACGCGAAGGCGTTCGCGACCGAGGGTGCGTCGGTCGTCGTCGCCGACGTCGACACGGGAGCGGCGGGCCGGGTCGTCGGCGAGATCACGAGCGCGGGCGGCAGCGCGCTGGACGTCACCGTCGACGTCGCCGACGAGGCCGCCGTCGCGGGGATGGTCGCGGCGTGCGTCGAGACCTACGGCGGCGTCGACATCCTCGTGAACAACGCCGGCCTGCTGCACGGGAAGTGGAACACCTGCGTCGAGCTGCCCGCGGCCGACTGGCGCCGGATCTTCGACGTGAACGTCATCTCGCATGTCGTCACCGCCGCCGCGTGCCGCGACTCGATGAGGGCCAGGGGAGGCGGCTCGATCGTCAACATCTCGTCGACCGCGGCATACACACCGTCGGCGACCGCCTACGGGGTCTCCAAGGTCGCCGTCAACGGGATGACGATGGCCCTCGCCGTCGAGCTGGCGCCGGACGGGATCCGGGTCAACGCCCTCGCGCCGGGCATGACCGACACGCCGATCAACCGGACGCGCCGCCCCCGGGAGATCATCGAGCAGGTGCTCGGCCAACAGCTCGTCAAGCGCATGGGCGAGATGTCGGAGCTCGCGAGCATGCTCCTCTACCTCTGCAGCGACGAGGCCGCGTTCATCACCGGCCAGACGTTCCTCGTCGACGGCGGCGCCTGCCGGCGCTTCTGACGCGAGTGCTCCGCCTCGCTCTCGAGCGACGTCAGCTCACCTGGCTCTCGCGACCCTCCCAGTAGGGCTGGCGGAGCTTGAACTTCTGGAGCTTGCCGGTGGCGGTGCGGGCGAGCTCGCCACGGAACTCCACCGAGGTCGGGCACTTGTAGTGCGCGAGACGCTCGCGGCTGTGCGCGATCAGCTCCTCCTCGGTGGCGGACGCGCCGGGCGCGAGGACGACGAGCGCCTTGACCGTCTCACCCCACTTCTCGTCCGGCACTCCGATCACCGCGACCTCGGCGACCGCCGGGTGCGAGAAGAGCACGTCCTCGACCTCGATCGACGACACGTTCTCGCCACCGGAGATGATCACGTCCTTCTTGCGGTCGTGGATCGTGAGGTAGCCCTCGGCGTCGAGGAAGCCGCCATCACCGGTGTGGAACCAGCCACCGTCCAGCGCGGTCGCCGTGGCGTCGGGTTGGTTCCAGTAGCCCTCCATCACGACGTTGCTGCGCGCGAGCACCTCGCCCTCGTCGTCGACTCGCAGGCGCACGCCGATCGCGGGCGCGCCGGCACGCCCGAGGCGGGCGGCGCGCTCCGACGGCGACAGCTCGTCGTACTCGGCACGCGAGCGGTTCATCGTGAGCAGCGGCGACGTCTCGGTGAGGCCGTAGATCTGGATGAACTCCCAGCCCAGCTCGGTCTCGATGCGCTCGATCGTGCGCGTCGGGGGCGGGGCGCCGGCGACGATCATCCGCGTCCGGCCACTCCCGGGGGCCGGGCCCGACCACTCCGCGGCCGCGTCGAGGATGGCGGCGGCGACCGCGGGCGCGCCGTTGAGCAGCGTCACGCCGTGGGCCTCGATGCGGCGCAGGATCTCCGCGCCGTCGACCTTTCGCAGGACGACCTGCTTCGCGCCCATGCCCGCGAGCCCGTAGGGCATCCCCCATCCGTTGCAGTGGAACATCGGCAGCGTGTGCAGGTACACGTCGCGGTCGCTCACGCCCGCCTGCCAACCGAAGGTCGCCGTGTTGATCCACGCGTTGCGGTGCGTGATCTGCACGCCCTTCGGCCGCGCGGTCGTGCCACTCGTGTAGTTGATCGTGGCCGTGGCGTCCTCGTCGGGGTCCCACGGCTCGGGCTCGACGCCGAATCGGAAGAGCTCGCGGTCGGCGTCGGCGCCGATCACGTAGCGGAACTTCGCGTCGACGTCCCCCAGCATCTCGTCGAGCTCGGGGTCCACCAGCAGCATCGACGCGCCGCTGTGCTCGACGATGAACCGCACCTCGTCGGCGTTGAGCCGGAAGTTGATCGGCACGAGGATGCGGCCCGAGCCGCTGACCCCGAAGAGCGACACGAGCAGCCGGGCCGCGTTCTGCGAGACGATCGCGACGCGCTCACCCTGCGGGATGCCGTGTTCGTCGAGGCCGGCCGCCTGCGCCCGAGCCAGCTCGTGGACACGCCGGTAGCTCAGCTCACCGAGTGACTCCGCCGGCTGATCGGGCTCGTCGACGATCCCGATGCGGTCGCCGTAGACGAACGCGGCGCGTTCGATGAAGTCGTTCACGGTCAGCGGCACGCGCATGTCCCCAACCTCCCTCTCACACCGCTCGGAAGGCTACGCGCCGCGCACGCGGAACGCATTCCGAGTACCGGTCGCGGCCCGAGTAGGTTCGGACGCCGTGAACGGGGTCGTCGCCGAGGGGCTCGTCAAACGGTTCGGCAACTTCACCGCGCTCAAGGGCGTCGACTTCGAGGTCCCCGAGGCGTCGCTCGTCGGGCTGCTCGGCCCGAACGGCGCCGGCAAGACGACGACGATCCGCATCCTCACGACCCTGCTGCAGCCCGACGGCGGCCACGCGACCGTCGCCGGGTTCGACGTGGTCCGCGAACCGCAGCTCGTGCGCAGCGTCATCGGGCTCACCGGGCAGTTCGCGGCCATCGACGAGGACCTGACCGGCCGCGAGAACCTGATCCTCGTCGGTCGGTTGGGGCGGATGCGCAAGGCCCGGGCCCGCGAGCGAGCGGCCCAGCTGCTCGAGTCGTTCGGGTTGGTCGAGGCGGCCGACCGCCCGCTCCGCACCTACTCGGGCGGCATGCGACGCCGCGCCGACGTGGCTGCGAGCCTCATGGTCGCGCCCGCCGTCCTGTTCCTCGACGAGCCGACGACCGGGCTCGACCCGCGGAGTCGGCTCGGTCTGTGGGAGGTGATCAGCGAGCTCAAGCAGCAGGGCACGACGATCGTGCTCACGACGCAGTACCTCGAAGAGGCCGACCAGCTCTGCGACACGATCAGCGTCATCGACGTCGGCCAGATCATCGCGGAGGGGACGGCCGACGAGCTCAAGTCCATGGTCGGCGGCGACATGCTCGAGCTCACCGTCGCCGACCGGACCGCCGTCGACAAGGCGGTCGCGACGCTCACCCAGACGTTCGGGCTGTCCCCGTCGGACGTGACGGTCGACCGCGAGCTCGGCACGGTCGCCGCGCCCGTGACGACCGGCGCCGACGCGCTCGTCGCCGCGGTGCGGGCGCTCGACGCCGAGGACGTGCCCATCGCGGACATGGGCCTGCGGCGCCCGTCGCTCGACGACGTCTTCCTCAGCCTGACGGGCCACATGGCCGAGGAGTCGCGGATCGAACGCGCCGAGCCGGGCGGCCGGCGCCGCCGCGTGAGGATGGGCTGACGTGGCGACGATCGCGGCGCCGCTCGACGTCACGACCGCGACCGAGCGCGCGGCCCTGCCGCTCACGCGCGTCGCGCGCGACATCGGCCTCGTCGCCGGTCGCAACCTCCGCAAGACCATCCGCAACACCGGCCTGATCGTCTTCTCGACACTGCAGCCGTTGATGCAGCTCGTCCTGTTCGTCGAGGTGTTCGGGGCGGTGATCGGCACCAAGGCGGGCGTCCCCTACAAGGACTTCGTCGTCCCCGCCGTCCTCGTGCAGACGATGACCTTCTCGTCGATGGGATCAGGCGTCGGGATCGCGAACGACCTGCAGACCGGCATGATCGACCGGTTCCGGTCGCTGCCGATCGCGCGCTCGGCGTTCCTCGTCGGCCGCACGATGAGCGACAGCCTCCGGCTCGGCATCCAGGCTCTCCTGCTCGTCGCGATGTCGTTCGTGCTCGGCTTCAGCTTCCACAACGGATTCGCCGCCGCGGTCGCGATGGTCGTCGTGATCGTGCTCTTCGGCCTCGCGCTCGCGACGTTCTCCGCGTGGGTCGGCCTCACGGTCGGCGATCCGGAGACGGTCCAGGCGGCCGTGTTCGTCCCGCTGCTCCCCCTCGTGTTCACGAGCTCGGCGTTCGCGCCGATCTCGAGCCTCCCCGGGTGGATGCAGCCGATCGCGCGGGTGAGCCCGATCACGGCCGCGATCGACTTCGCCCGGGGCCTCGCGCTCGGTGATCGCACCCTCCAGCGCGTGAGCGACATCCACCTGTCGACGGCGGCCTGGCACTTCGGCCTCTGGTGGGCGGCCATCGTCGTCGTCTTCACGACGCTCGCCGTGCGCCGCTACCGCAAGGGCTGAGGCACGACAGGTCCCGTTCCGATCGGTCAAGATGGCGGCCGACGGACCCGCCGGACGGCATGGCGGGTCAGCACGGTCGGCGACAACGGGCGACACGGGAGGTTCGCAATGGCCAAGGGAAGGCTCCGCAGGCTCGCGGTCATCGGGGCGGCGATCGGCGGTGTGATCTTCTTCTGGCGCAAGCGCAAGAGCCAGGACACGTTCGGTGCCGCCAGCTCGGGGACCATCGACTACGGCGCGGTCAGCGGGAGTGGCGACACCTCACCCGGGTCGGGCCCGGGCGGCCCGACGGCCGAATAGCGCTGCCGCGCCGGTAGCGTCACCCGGGTGACGCCCGGCGCCGACGACCCCGACGCCTGGTCGCGCCGGCGATTCCTTCGCGCCGGCGCCGCCCTCGTCGCGACGCCGGTCGCGGCGCGCCTCGCACACGCCCTCGGCGCGCCGGCCGGCCTCCGTGTACGGCGCGGCGGCGCGGCGACCGCGACGAGCGTCGCGCTCCGGGCCGCGCCGGCGACCGTCGACCTCGGGGGCCCGATCGTCGACACGTGGGCCTACGGCGGCGCGGTGCCGGGTCCGCTGGTGCGCGTGACCGCCGGGCAACCGCTCGTCGCCGTCGTCGAGAACGCGCTCCCCGAACCGACGACGATCCACTGGCACGGGATCGCGCTGCCCTTCGACATGGACGGCGTCCCCGGCGTCAGCCAGGACCCGATCGCGCCCGGCGGCTCGTTCACCTACCGGTTCTCGCCGCCCGCAGCCGGCACCTACTTCCTGCACCCCCACGTCGGGCTGCAGCTCGACCGCGCGCTGTACGCACCGCTCGTCGTCGACGACCCCGGCGAGCCGGGCGCATACGACGAGGAGTGGATCGTCGTCCTCGACGACTGGACGGACGGCGTCGGCCCGTCGCCGGACGCGATCCTCGCGTCGCTCACGGCCGGCGCGGGCGGGTCACCGGGCACCGGTATGCAGATGCCCGGCATGTCGATGCCCGGCGACGGGCCGGCCGCGACCGGCGGTGGCTCGATGCCCATGGTGCACGGCACGAGCGCGCTGCTCGGTGGTCACGCCGGCGACGTCCGCTATCCCTACTACCTCGTCAACGGGCGCGTCGCGACGGCTCCGACCACGCTGCGGACGCGACCGGGTGCCCGCGTCCGCCTGCGGGTCGTGAACGCGGGTGCCGAGACGGCGTTCCGGGTCGCGCTCGGCGGCCACCGGCTGCGGGTGACGCACGCGGACGGCGCCGAGGTCGAACCGGTCGCCGCGGACGCGGTGCTGCTCGGCATGGGCGAACGCGTCGACGCCACGTTCACGGCGGGCGACGGCGTCTTTCCGCTCGTCGCGCTGGCGGAAGGCAAGGGCGGTGCCGCACGCGCGCTGCTGCGGACGGGCAGCGGCCGCGTCCCACCCGCGAGCTCCCGGCCGCGCGAGCTCGGCGGTCGCGTGCTCACGGCCCCGTCGTTGCGACCCACCGCGTCGTCGCGCCTCCATACCCGCCGGCCCGACCGTGACTTCCGAGTCGTGCTGCGTGGGAGTCACCATCCGTACCGGTGGACGATCAACGGCCGCACGTACGGGAAGGACTCGCCGTTCGTCGTCGACATCGGCGAGCGCGTGCGCCTCGACTTCGTCAACCGGTCACCGATGTTCCATCCGATGCACCTGCACGGCCACAGCTTCGCGGTGCTCGACCGCGCCCAGCGCGCCGGGGCCCGCAAGGACACCGTGATCGTGCGCCCGGGCGAGACCGTGCGGGTCGACTTCGACGCCGACAACTCGGGCGACTGGATGCTGCACTGCCACAACGCCTACCACCAGGAGGTGGGCATGATGACGAGCGTGTACTACTCCGGCGCGTGACGCGGCAGCGGGGGGAAGCCGCGCGTCACGCGCCGGAGCGAACCGGTGCCGCCTTACTGCAACGACGACGGCTGCGTCGTCGTCGTGGTCGAGGAGCTCCCCGACCCGTTCTGCGGGAACCGCCCTCGGGGTCCGAAGCCGCCGCCGGGACCGTCCCCGTCGCCGCCGAATCCCGGCCCGTCGAAGTGGAAGCGGGGACCGCCTGCGGGGCCACCGCCACCGGGTCCGCCGAAGCCACGACCGTCGCGACCGCCGAACGGCACGCCCCGGCCGGGCCCGCCGAGGAAGCGCAGCCGGTCGTGGTCGCCGCCGCTGTCGGTCCACCGACCGATGCCGAAGCCGGCGGCGAGGAGCGCCAGCACCGCGAGGCCCGCCACCACCGCCGTCACCCAGCGCGGGCGGGTCGCGCCTGCGCCCCCGGTCGCCTCGACGGGCGGCGCCGTCGCGGGCGGCACCGTGGCGGGCGGCCCGACGGGCGCCTCGGCGCCTTGGGCGCCCGGATCGGTCCCGGGCTCGGGCCCGGCGGGTCCGCCCGTCTCGTCGCTCATGACGTCCTCCTGCTCCCTGCTCCTGCTCGACACCGGATCGTGGCGCAGGGGCGCTGAGAGCGGCCTGAGATCGGCGCGACCGTCGGCTGCGACGGCGCGCGCCCTGGCGCGCTACAGGCCGCCGGACGTGTGCGAGTGCGGTTCGCCGTGCTCGTGGTGGGCGATCGCGGTGTGATGGTCGACGCCGTCGACGTCGGCCGGGCTCGCGTGCACGATGACGCGGTCGAGGCGCGGGATCGCGTGCAGGAGCCGGTGGTGCGCCTCGTGCGCGACGGCGTGCGCCTCGACCTGCGACCGTGCCGGGTCGACCGTGATCTCCGCCTCCGCGTGGAGCCGATGACCGACCCACCGAAGCCGCAGCTCCACCACCGAGAGGACGCCCGGCGTGCCCAGCACCGTCGCCCGCGCTCGATCGACGAGCTCGGGGCTCACGGCGTCCATCAGGCGGTAGTACACGTTGCGGGCGGCGTCCTTCGCCACGAACGCGATCGACACCGCGATCAGCAGGCCGACCATGGGATCGGCGTCGGGCACCCCGGCCGCGACCGCCGCCGCGCCGGCGACGACCGCCAGTGAGGTCAGGCCGTCGGCACGGGCGTGCACGCCGTCGGCGACCAGCGCGGCCGAGCCGATCCGGCGTCCGGTGCGGATGCGGAAGCGGGCCGCCAGCTCGTTGCCCGCGAACCCGACGACCCCGGCCGCGATCACCCACCCCACCCGGTGGACCGGTTGCGGGTCGAGCAGCCGTGCGACCGCCGCGACGGCGGCGGCGATCGCCGAGATCGCGATCATCGCGATGACGGCGATGCCCGCGAGATCCTCGGCCCGGCCGTACCCGTACGTGTAGCGGCGGTTCGGCGGCCGCCGCGACACGACGAAGGCGAGCCCGAGCGGGACGGCCGTGAGCGCGTCGGCGAAGTTGTGCAGCGTGTCGCCGAGCAGCGCGATCGAGCCGCTGACGAGCACGACGACGAGCTGGGCCGCGGCCGTGACGGCAAGTGCCGCGAGCGACATCCAGAGCGCGCGGATGCCCTCGGCGCTGCCCTCCAACTGCCCGTCGACCCGGTCGGCGTGGTCGTGCGAATGGGTGCGGACGAGCCGGCGCACGACGCGGAGGGCCGGGCCGTCGCGGCGGCCGTGGTCGTGACCGCCCGCATGACCGTGTTGGTGGTCCCTCATGGTCACCGCATACTCTCCCACGGTTCCACCCGTGGAGAGGAGCCAGCACCCGTGCCGATGCCGGAGGGAATCGGGGCCGTCGATCTGATGATCGGGTTCCCGATGCGCGACAAGAAGGCCGTCTACGAGTACCTGATGCGAGGGATCCGCGACGAGGAGACGAAGAAGGAGTTCACCTTCCCCGCCGAGTACATGTTCAAGGAAGTGCCCGACGAGGCGGATCGCGAGAGCGATCCGATCGCGACCACGATGGCCGAGATGGACAAGTACGGCGTCGAGAAGGGGCTGTTTGGCCTGTCGGAGATGGCCATCGAGGCGGCCGAGCGCTACCCCGGGCGGGTGTTCTTCTCGCTCGAGGTCGACCCGAACGACGTGATGAAGGCCGTCCGCCGGATCCGCAAGGCCAAGGAGGAGCACGACCTCACGGCCGTCACGATGTTCCCGGCCGGCTGCTTCCCGCAGGTTCCCGTCGACGATCGCAAGATGTATCCCGTCTACGCGACCTGCGTGGAGCTCGACATCCCGGTCATCGTCAACGCGGGCATCGCCGGCCCGCGCTTCCCGTCCGACTGCCAGCACGTCGAGCGCTTCGACGTCGTCTGCTACGACTTCCCTGATCTGCGCATCGTGATGCGTCACGGCGCCGAGCCCTGGGAGGCCCTCGCCGTCAAGCTCATGCTCAAGTGGCCGGGCCTGTACTACATGCCGTCGGCGTTCGCGCCCAAGTACTACCCCAAGGCCATCATCGACTACGCGAACACCCGCGGCGCCGACAAGATCATGTACGCCGGCTACTACCCCATGGGCCTGTCGCTCGAGCGGATCTTCACGGAGCTGCCCAACGTCCCGCTGAAAGACGAGGTGTGGCCGAAGTTCCTCCGCGACAACGCCGTCCGGGTGTTCAAGCTGGACCGCTGAGCGCGTCGTGGCGCAGCCGCCGTAGCGTCGCGGGATGCGGATCGCCGCGATCGTCGCCTTGGTCGCGGTCGCGATGGTGCCCGCGGCGCCGGTTGCGGCGGCACGCGCAACGGATGCGCGCGCCCGAGTGCTCGTCGCGCTCGACGAGCGGGACGGCTCGGTGTCGTGGCGCGCGAAACCCCGCGGCATCGACGGCGGGCACCTCGACGCGAAGTTCGTGACCGGCGGCGTCGTCGTCGCCGAGGAGCTCCGCTGCCTGAGCGGCGAGCGGGCCTACCAGCCGGGCGACGTCTCGGTCGTCGCGTTCGACGCGCACACCGGTCGCGAGCGCTGGCGGGTCGCGGACACCGAGCTGAGCCCCGGGGTGTTCGGCCGGATCGACCCACCCGGGGCCGGCATCACGACGATCCCGGTCCGCAGCGCCGTGTCGGGCGTCGCCCACCTGCTCGACGTCCGCACCGGCGCCGACCGCGGCCCGATCTCCGGTGCGCCGGTCGCCGCGTCGGGCGACCTCCTGCTCGTCGTCGCGCCCGACGCCTTCCGCGCCTCCGCGAGCGCGCGCGGCATCGTGACCGCGCTCGACCGGCACACGGCGGCGCCCCGCTGGACGAGGAACCTCGGCGCCAACCTGTTCTCCATCGTCGCCGACGAGTCGTCGGTCGCCGTCGCCGCCGGGCCGATCCCCGACCCCGGCACCGAGCTCGGCAACGTCGGAGGGATCGAGGTGCTGGACCCGGCGACCGGCGCGCGGCGCTGGGCGGCGCCCCTGCTGCCGGCGTTCGGCATCGAGCTCGCGGGAGGTCGCGTCGTGTTCCAGAACCTCGACACGCTCCGGGGCATCGACGCGGCCACCGGCCGGCTCGCGTGGGAGGTGACCGTCGACGGCACCCTGCGATCGCCGGCGACGGCTTCGGGACCACTGGTCGCCGTCCGCGCGCCGGCGAACCGTGTGCACGCGGGCGACCGACCGGCACCCGGGCTCGTGTCGGCAGTCGATCCGAGGTCGGGCCGGCTGCGGTGGTCGCGCGGCTACCGCGGCGACGAGCTCGGCCCGGGCGTCGTCGCGACCCGGCGCGCGGTCGTCGTCGCCACCCGCGGGCGGATCGTCGCGTACGGCGCACGGCAGGGCGGCCGGCTGTGGGCTCGCGGAACGCCGCGTGGCGCCCACTCCGTGGTCGCCGGCGGGGGTCGGGTCTACGTTTCGGGTGGGTGCACCAGGTCGAACGACTGAGGCGCACCGGGAGAGGGGGAGCCGTGACGTACGACCAGAACTGGTACGCGGTGTGTCTCGCGAGCGAGATCGACGACGGTGCGGTCGTCGGGGCGGACGTGCTCGGTGGCCGCGTCGCCGTCTACCGGAAGTCGGACGGCTCGCCGGTCGTGCTCAGCAGCGTCTGCCCGCACATGGGAGCCGACCTCGCGGGCGGCGACGTGCAGGGCGACGACCTCAGGTGCATGTTCCACTTCTTCCGGTTCGGGCCGGACGGGAGCTGTACCGGCATCCCGTCCGACGACCACGTCCCGCAGTCCGCGCGCGTGCACAGCTTCCCCGCCGCGGAGCGACTCGGTCTGATCTGGATGTTCAACGGGGACGAGCCGCTGTTCGAGGTGCCGGGCCTGCGCGACTACGACGACACGACCGTCGTCGTGCGGGCGCGGCGCACCGACCTGTTCCCGGTCGAGCCGTGGGTGATCATGGCGAACTCGTTCGACTACCAGCACCTCCGCTTCGTGCACGGGTTCGAGTTCGAGTTCGACGACACGACCGTCGACTGGGGCGTGCCGTACCGCATCGAGGAGGACATGACCTTCGAGACGCCCGAGGGGATGGTGATCGACCAGCGCATCCGCGTCTGCGGCACGAACACGGTCTCGTACGTGACACGGGGCGAGGTCGACAGCATGGGCATGTTCACGTCGACGCCCGTGCCCGGCGGCTCGCAGAGCTACTACATCGCGGCGACGCCGGACACGCGCGCCGCGGACGGGGACGGGGGTGCGGCCGTCGCCGTCCGCCTCGACCTCCAGGAGCACCTCGCCGACCTCCTGCTCCAGGACGACACCCGGGCCTTCGCGAACATGCGGTTCCGCGAGGGGGCGTTCGTCGGCGCCGACCGGAGCCTCCGCCGCTACTTCCAGTGGGTGCGGCAGTTCCCCAAGCACGACCCGGCCGGGTGGTTCGGATAGCCCTTCCACGGGTGGGCATAATCGCGACCGCAGGAGTGCGCCCTACGAGAGGCCGGACGGGAGCCGACGCTTGAAGACGTTCGTGGCGATGGTCACCTGCCTGACCGTCATCGTCGTGTCGGTCGCGGCCCTCCTCTACCTGCCGAGCTGGGACTCGTCGGACAGCGGCGCCTCCGTCCCCAAGATCAAGGCCGGGACCTCGATCCTGGCGACGAGCGGTTCGAACAAGACCACGACCGACGCGTTCTCGGTCGGGAACGCCTGGGATCTCGTGTGGCGGTACGACTGCTCGAACACCCCGTTCGGCGTCGGCGACTTCGTGGTCCACCTCTACGACGGCAGCACGTCGAACATCGACTACGTCAACCGTGACGTGCGCAGCTCGGGACCGGCGGGCGCAGGCATCGAGCACTACCAGGCCGGCGAGAGCCACCGGAAGCTGCTCGTGATCGACACCGCCTGTCGCTGGGGCGTCATCGTGCAGGCCGCCTGAGGACCCGCGCGCCGTTCGCGCGGATCGGCGCGTCCGCCGAGCGACCGTCCCTGAGGAGGACGAGCGCGCCGGCCGGGAAGATCAGCACCGAGAGCATCCCGGCCGCGACGAGGGACGCGGCGTTGATCGGGCGCAGCTCGCCGAGGCTCACGCCGATCTGCGCCGCCACCACGACGAAGGAGAGCGACGTCGCCTGGAGGAGTGCCGCGGCGGCGCCGTCGCGGGGCGCGACCTCCTTGTGCAGCAGGAGGGCGGGCAACCCGCGCACCGCGAGCAGCAGGACGAGGAACACGGGGACGCGGATCAACGCGGTCGCGTCGGAGAAGAGTTGGTTCACGGGGAACGTGAGCCCGGTCGTCACGAAGAACACGGGGACGAACAGGCCGAACCCGATCCCGTCGAGCTTGTGGCGGAGGTGCCCGAGGTCGGCCTCACGGTCGGGATCGGTGATGGCGGCGATCAGCGCGCCGGCCATGAACGCGCCCAGGATGGCGTCGAACTTCAGGGTCTCGCTCAACACGAGCAGCGAGAGCAGCAACACCATCGCGACGCGTACGCGCAGCTGCGAGCTCGTCTCCTGCATGCGGAAGATCACGTCGCCCAGGCGATCCCACCTCCCCCGGAGCGTCACGACGGCGACGACCGCGACGGCGAGGAACAGCACGAACAGCTTCCCGCCCGTCTCGACCGGCTTCGGCGATCCCGATCCCGAGAAGAACATCGAGAGCACGACGATCGATCCGAACTCGGCGACCGAGCACGACGCCACGACGAACGTCGAGAGGCGGGAGTCGAGCTTGCCGGCGTCCTTCAGGACGGGGACGACGATTCCGAGCGACGTGGCCGACAGGATGATCGCGACGAGCAACGGGTTGACGATGACGTCGAGACCCCAGAGCGGGACGGCGAGCACGATCCCGATCACGAGCGAGGCGACGAACGACAGGAGCCCGTAGCGAAGCGGCTTGCCCCTGAGGATCCGGAAGTCGAGCTCGAGGCCCGCGAGGAAGAGGAGGAAGGCGACGCCGAGCTTCGACAGCACGTTGACGGCGTCGTCGGTGTGCACCCACCCGAGCACGGCGGGCCCGACCAGGATGCCGGCCACGATCTCGAGCACGCTGTCGGGGATCGGGAGCCGCGGGACGAACCCGAGCACGATCGGGACGGCCGCGGCGACGATCGCGACCGCCAGCAGCCCGTCGAAGCTGACGTCCCCCCGCATGACCGAACGCTAGCGGCCGGCTCCATCAGCGCACGGCGTCACCCCGCCGGTATTCCGAGGTGAGCTCGATGAGCCGCTTCTTCAAGGTCGGGTCCGAGATCGGCGTCGGCCGCGGCCACGCTGTCGGCGAGCTGCTCGGGCCGGCTCGCCCCGACGATGGCGGACGTGATCGCCGGCTTGGCCAGCACCCACGCGACGGCGAGCGTCGCCATCGGGAGACCGGCCTCGGCGGCGAGGGGCCGGAGCGCGTCGACAGTGTCGAACTCGCGTCGTGCCAGTACCGCTGCTGGTACATGGCGCCCGCGGTGCCGACCGTGAACCGGGTGCCCTCGGCCGGCGCCGCCCCGCGGTCGTGCTTGCCGCTGAGGAGGCCACCGGCGAGCGGGTTGTAGGGGATCACGCCGATCGCCTCCTCGGCACACAGCGGCAGCAGCTCCCGCTCGATCTCGCGGAAGAGCAGGTTGTAGCGGGGCTGCACCGACTCGAACCGCACGAGCCCGCGTGCCCGGGTCCCACGGATTCGGCCCCGTCCGACCGAACGCACTTCGTGGCGACCACGAACTGGTCGCTCCGACCGCGCAACCATCGACCGACGATCTCCTCGGTCCGGCCCACCCTCTCGAGCGAGCCGCCGAGCGGATCGACGTCGGCGGTGGCCAGGAACGTGATGCCGGCGTCCGCCGCCGCGTCGAGGAGGGCGCGCGACTGCTCCTCGTCGCACTGCAACCCGAACGTCATCGTGCCGAGGCACAGGCGTGTGACCGGCAATCCCGTCCGCCCGAGGTTCGCGTGCCGCATGGGCTCCCTCCCCTCGTCCGGCAAGCGCCGGACGAGACTCCGTCCGGGTCAGCGGGCCGGGAGCGCCTCGGTCGCGGGAGCAGCGGCGGGAGCCGGGGGTCGCCGGATCCGTTCGTCGCGGTCGGCGACGGCGCCCGACGCGTTGAGGACGCGCAGGAACACGAGAAACACGACGACGGTCGTCCCTGCGACCGCAGCGAACTGAACGGCGAGCTCGGTGCGGTCCGCGCCCGCCAGTGCGGCGTGTACGGTCCCCGCGACGAACACCGCGAAGCTGGCGAGATGGATGCGGTGCCACACCCGGCGGGGGAGTCGCTTCATGCACCACGAGCTGATCTGCACCAGCAGCAGCAAGTAGAACGCGACGATGCCCCAGGCGACGGCCCCCGGCCGCCACGCCGACGCCATCGGGACGAACAGGTCGCGAACGGAGAAGTCGACGTAGCTGTCGGCGACGAGCGCGGCCAGGTGCACACCCACGAACACGAGCGTCAACGTCCCGAGGTAGCGGTGGAGGTCGAGCAGCCAGGCCGGCACCTTGCGGCGCCGCACGAGCTTGCTCGACAAGGTCAGGCCCCACACGATCGACGCGGTCACCGTGCACCAGGCAACGATGCCGGTCGCGCGCGCGAGCCACCACCACACCTGCGGGTTCATCGTCGCGGTCACGGTCGGCCTTCCACGATCCAGGCCTCGACGCCGTGACCTTCCAGCAGGGCCCGACCGTCGTGGAGGCCCGCGATCAAGGCGGCCTTCGCCAGCGCCTCGGCGCGCCAAGCGACCCGGTCGGCGACGACGACGGCGGCGACACCCGTGTCGGCCGGCGCGCCGGTCGCCGGGTCGATGATGTGGTGGCGCAGACGGCCGTCGTGCACCCATCGACGGAACAGCCGCGTGCTCGTGACGATGGCGCCGTCGTCGAGAGCATGCGTGAACAGGACGCTCTGCTCGTCGAACGGATCCTCGACCGGCACCAGCCACGGACCGTCACCGGGACCCCGGCCGCCGGTCCGCACGTCGCCGCCGAGCGCGACGCACGCGCCGGCCGCGCCGCGCTCGACGAGACCCCGGGCGACGAGGTCGGCCGCGAACCCCTTGCCGATGCCGCCGAGGTCGATCCCGACACCCGCCGGCAGTCTCACGGTCCGATCGGCTCGGTCGAGCACGATGCCCGCGCACCCGGGCGCGTGGCCCGGCTCGTCGACGGGTCCGGGCGCGCGCCGGCTGATCGTCAGCCGGAGCGGTGGGCGTCCCGCCGGCGCGCTCACGATCACCCTGTCCGCGGCGCGTGCCCGCACCCGTTCGAAGGTCTCGTCGTATCCGTTCGCCTCGAGCGCGTGCAGCACCGTCGGGTCGAAGCGGCCGCCGGTCAGGCGCCACATCGCGATCGCCCGCTCGAGGAGGTCGACCGTTTCGCGCGCGATCGGCACGGGGCGGCCGGCCGCGGCCGGCGCGTTGCACCGGGCGACGTCGCTGGTCGGCCGGAAGCGGCTCCACAGGGACTCGAGGCGGGCGACCTCGGCCACCGCCCAGTCGACGGCCGACTCGGGGCCACCGCGCACGACGAGGTGCGCGGTCGAGCCCATCGCGCGGAACCGGCGTTCGTGCCAGCGCTCCGCGCCCCGCGCGCGGACGGCAGGGGCCGGAACGGGGGTGGCCGCGCTCAGCACTTCGACCCACTGCACGCGGGCAGGGGCGGCGGCGCGGGCGCCGGTGCCGGCGCCGGAGCGGCCGTCGGCGCGGGCGCGGGCGCGGGGCCGGCCGTGGGAGCCGGGGCCGCGGGCGCCGATCCGGGACGCGCCGCCGTCGACCCGCCGCCCGCGACGGCCCGGCCGGTGGCCGAACCGGCCGACGAGCCCGAGCCGGGGGACACCGCGCCGGGCGGCAACACGATCGTCCGCTCGACGACGTGGGTGACGATCGTGGTCGGCGGCGGGGCGGGCGCGGTCGTCGTCGACGGACCGACCGGGCTGGCGGTGCCCGCCGGGCTCGCGGTGCCCGAATCCGACGGTTGGTCGGCGTTGGCGGCCATCGCGGTCATGATCCCGAGCGTCGCCGAGATCCCGAGCCCGGTCGCCAGGACCCGCCCGCCCGGTGCCGCGCGCCGGCGGCCGGCCATCAGTCGCTCCCGCCCGTGTTGCTGCACTGCCACACCTTGTGCTCCGGGTCCCACTGGGGCTCCACGCACCCCGGCGGTGGCGAGCCGGGCGAGGCGGGCGGCGCCGTCGTGGGCGGTGCCGTCGGCGCCGGGGCCGCCGGTGGCGCGGTCGCCGGTACCGGTGCCGGCGTCCGGGCCGCCGTCGGCGCGGGCGCAGCGGCCGCGCCCCCCGCGGTCACGCGGGCGGGCATCCCGGAGGTCCCGCCGGAAGGTGCCCCGGGCGCGGTCACGTAGTGGTCGTCGTAGACGGTCTGCTCGACGACCGAGACCGGCGGCGTCGTGGTCGCAGGGGATGCCGCCGACCTCGTAGCTTCGTGGCCGAAGCCGAACAACGGAAGGTCGAGGACTGCCGCCGATGCGACGACCCCACTCCCCACGACGAGGGTGGCCGAGGCCGCGAGGGCCATGGCCGTGGTCCGCTTGAAGCGCACGGTCTCCGCTCCTTCCCGGGCGACGTGCCATGTATCGACGCGTGAGGCGCCGAATCCTGAGGGCATCGACGCGGGTTTTTGCGAAGCGTTTGCCATGCCCTCATCCGGCTCTCAACACGGCGCAGGCCCGCTTCGGGCTTGGCGGCGACGAGAGGGGGATCGCAGATGACGACCACGGCGACCGACGGACCGCCGGACGCGGCAACCGAGGCGCGGGGCGTCGACCTGGACGAGCTGCGGGCCCTCGTCGGTCGCAGCTCGCCGTTCAACTCCGCGCGCGACCCGGTGAACGAGCCGATGATCCGGCACTGGTGCGACGTGCTCGGCGAGGAGAACCCCGTCTACACGGATGCCGGCGCGGCCGCGGCATCCGCGTTCGGGGGGATCGTGGCCCCACCGGCGATGCTCGACGTCTGGGACAAACCGGGCCTCCCCCAGCGACGCGATCCCGACAACCCGCAGAGCGCGGCGCTGACCGTTCTCGACCACCATGGCTTCACGTCGACCGTCGCCGTGAACTCCGAGCTCGAGTTCGCGCGTTTCCTGCGTCCCGGTGAGCTCGTCCACAGCACGTTGACGCTCGAGGACGTGAGCGACGAGAAGCACACCGGCCTCGGCGTCGGCCACTTCGTCACGAGTCGCATCCGGTATCTGGTCGGCGACGAGATGGTCGGCTCCGTGCTGTTCAGGGTGCTGAAGTTCCGCCCGGGGACGGGACGGCCGGCGGACCCCGCTCCCGAGCGCGCAGCCGCGCGCGACCCCGACCCAGCGAAGCGACCGCGCCCGGCGATCAACCGCGACAACCAGTACTTCTGGGACGGCGCGCGCGACCACGAGCTGCGCATCCAGACCTGCAACCGGTGCGGAGCCAAGTTCTTCCCGCCGACGCCGCGCTGTTCCGAGTGCGGTGGATTCGACATGGGCTTCACCGTCGCGTCGGGGCGCGCGACCCTCTACTCGTTCGCCGTTCCCCACCATCCGCAGGCCGACGGCTTCCGTTACCCGGTGCTCGTCGGGCTCGTCGAGCTCGAGGAGGGGACGCGGCTCGTCTCGAACATCGTCGGGTGCACGCGTGAGCACCTGTCGGTCGGGATGCCGCTCGAGGTGTGCTGGCTCGACAGCCACCCGGCGCTCGTCGACGGCGCGGACGACTCACGAGGTCCGATCTCGCTCCCCCAGTTCCGGCCGGCCCGCGTCCCGCGCCGGGAGACGACGAGGGCGGTCGCCGACGTGGAGGTGGGCGAACCGCTCCCGCTCGACGCGATCCCGCTGACCACGACGCTGATCGTGGGTGGTGCGTTGATGACCCGTGACTACTTCGACGGCCATCACGACCGCGACATGGCGGTGCGGCGCGGTTCCAAGGACGTGTTCATGAACATCCATACGACGCTCGGTCTCGTCGAGCGCTACATCTCCGACTGGGCCGGCCCCGAGGCGGTGTGGCGGGCGCTGCGTGTCCGGCTCGGCGCACCGAACTATCCGTACGACACAATGACGATGAGCGGTCGGGTCGACGCCGTCGACACGGCGAGCGGTGCGGTCACCATCGCGTTCCGGGGCACGAACCAGCTCGGCGACCACGTGAGCGGCACCGCGGAGCTGCTCCTTCCCGGCGGTCGTGCATACGCCGAAGCGGTGGGTGCCCGATGACGGCGCACGGCTACGCGGGGCGGACCGCCATCGTCGGAATCGGCGCCACGGAGTTCTCGAAGGACTCGGGGCGCAGCGAGCTGCAACTCGCGCTCGAGGCGTGCACCGCTGCCTGCGAGGACGCCGGAGTCGACCCGCGCCAGGTCAACGGCCTCTCGACGTTCACGATGGAGACGAATCCCGAGAACGACCTCATGCGCGGCCTCGGGATCCGGGAGCTCACCCACTTCAGCCGCATCCACTTCGGGGGCGGCGCGCCGTGCGCCACGATCCAGTACGCGGCGATGGCGGTCGACGAGGGTGTCGCCGACTACGTCCTCTGCTACCGGGCGTTCAACGAACGATCGGGTCGCCGGTTCGGCACCGGCGTGCAGGACCGACCCGCAGGCCCCACCGCCGAAGAGGCCCAGTACGCGTGGACGTCGCCGTACGGGCTGCTCACCCCGGCGTCGTGGGTCGCGATGTTCGCGACGCGGATCATGCACGAGTTCGGCGTGACGACCGAGGACTTCGGTCGCGTCGCCGTCGCCGACCGCAAGCACGCGGCGACGAACCCGGCCGCGCACTTCTACCGGCGGCCGATCACGCTCGACGACCACCAGGAGAGCCGCTGGATCGTCGAGCCGCTTCGCCTGCTCGACTGCTGCCAGGAGACCGACGGCGGGCAGGCGCTCCTCGTCACCACGCTGGACCGGGCGCGCGACCTGAAGCAGGCGCCCGTCGTGATCGACGCCGCGGCGCAGGGCATGGCGGACGACCAGCAGATGATGCGCTCGTACTTCCGCGAGTCGCTCACCGGACTGCCCGAGATGGCGACGTGCGCGCGCCAGCTCTGGGACACCTCGGGCCTCGGCCCGGCCGACATCCAGACCGCCGTGATCTACGACCACTTCACGCCTTTCGTGCTCCCCCAACTCGAGGAGTTCGGCTTCTGCAAGCGGGGCGAGGCCAAGGACTTCCTGCGCGACGGCAACATCGAGCTCGGCGGCGCGCTGCCGATCAACACCCATGGCGGCCAGCTCGGCGAGGCGTACCTGCACGGCATGAACGGGATCGCCGAGGGCGTCCGCCAGGTGCGGGGCACGTCGGTCAACCAGGTCGACGACGTCGAGCACGTGCTCGTCACCGCCGGCACCGGCGTGCCGACGAGCGCGTTGATCCTCGGCAGCGCCCGGTGAGCGTGGGATCCGACGATCGGCTCGTGGCCATGGTCACGGGCGCGAGCCGGGGGATCGGTCGGGCGATCGCGCTCGCGCTCGCAGGCGAGGGTTACGACGTCGCGATCACCGCGCGCACGGTCGTCGAGGGCACGTCGTCCGAAGGGCTGCCGGGCAGCCTGCAGGCGACCGCGGCCGAGATCGAGGCGCTCGGGCGCGAGGCACTCCAGGTGCGGCTCGACCTGCTCGAACGCGACGCGCTCGTCCCGGCGGTCGAAGCCGTCCTCGACGCGTGGGGACACGTCGACGTGCTCGTCAACAACGCG
>DASRHL010000391.1:0-2946 GCA_035650535.1 Acidimicrobiia bacterium | reverse complement strand
TGCCCCAGAGGCGGAACACGGCACACACGCGGGGAGGAGATTGAACCACGTCGAGCTCCTCTACCGGCCCGGGGAGCGGGAGCCGGCGAAGCGCGTGTTCGAGCTGCTCGGCTTCCGGGTCGTCGACCGGGGTGGGACGTTCTTCACCGCGTTCGTCGAGCCCGGCGAGTCCGACTTCGCCAACAACGCGGTCTACGCGTCCGAGGTCACCGAGGAGCAGTGGGCGCTCGAGCAGGCGCTGGCCGCGTCGCTGGAGAGCGACGACCCGGTCGGCGTCGCGGCACGCGCCTACCTCGGGCGCCTGCGCAAGGAGCCCCAGCGGTCGTTCCACTTCGGCGTGCGGTACCCGTCGATCGAGGCGCTCGACGCGACCATCGCCCGCATCGGCGCGGTCGGCGAGACCGACCCGGAGCTGGTCGGTCGGATCGGCGTCTCGGGCGTGTTCCGCCCGGGCGACCCCGGGTCCTACACCGACACGATGGTGCAGGCGTTCGCCCGCACCGACGTCGTGGCCGCCGGCGTCCTCGCCTTCGGCCAGCACGTCGAGCTGCAGTATCAGATCCCCGCGGGCTGACGCGCCGCGGTCCAACGGGACGGCGCGGTCGAGAACGAGCGACCAGCCCCCTGCGGGACGGCCTCGACGAACAGCGCGCGGCCCGACACCGGGTCGAGGTAGCTGCGCCGCGTCCACACCGCGCCCGTCGGCGACGTGCGCGACTCCTCCAGGACCGCGCACCCGTCGCTCCACTGCCCGGGCGCGACCGCGAGGACGGCTCCGCTGTCGACCGCGACGGCCACGCTCCCCCGCTGCTCGACGCCGTGGTACAGGGGCGCGACCGGCGCGTCCGGCGGCGGCGCCACGGTCGGGTCGACCGGTCGGGCGGGCGGCCGTGCCGCCGCGAGCCGGCGCCCCCGGGCCTCGGCGCGCGCCGCCACGGTCGCCCCCGGGTCGACGGCGCCGTCGTCGTCGATCACGACGCCGTACGTCGTGCGCGCGTCCTCCCGCGCCAGGCGACCGACGACCACGTCGCGGCGCACGTCGTCGGCATCGCGGTCGAGCGGGTCTCCGTAGCCACCACCCGACCCGGCCTCGAACTCGAAGACCTCGCCCGGCTCGAGCACGACGCCCGACTGGTGCGCCGCCAGTGTCTCGACCGTGCCGTCGGCCCGCCGGATGCGGAACTCGGTCGGCGCCCCGGGCTGCCCGCCGGCGACGCCACCCACGGGGATCGTCTCGCGCATCGCGAACATCGCGCCGGTCAGGCGGCGATCTCCAGTGACGCGGTACGACATGCGACACCCGGAGCCCGATCGGTAGCGGCCCGCGCCGTGCGGCCCGGGAGCGGCACGCTTCTCGACCACCTGCATCGGATACCACGCTTCCGTGATCTCGATGTCGACGAAGTCGAGGACGTGCTGGGTGCCGATCAGGTTCGCGAAGAGGTCGCTCCCGTCGTGGCCGGCGCCACCCGACGAGCCGGGCTGGAAGCTCTCGCTCAGCACCCAGCCGTCGATGCTGCCGTCGTCGGCGACGTAGGACCACGAGTGGTTGGCGAGCGCGGCCTGGCCCGACGGCCCGGCATACAACCGCGGGAGCGTGTCGTCGTCGGTCGCAGCCAGCGCGAGTTGCACGCACTGGACTGCGAGCGCGGTCGCGTTCATCGACACGTCGAGGTGCGCAGACGCGATCGGCGCGGGCGGGGTCGACTCGACGATCGTCCCCGGCGGACACACGACCTCGATCGGGCGGTACATCCCCTCGGTGAACGGGAGGTCCTGCGCGAGGTTGGCGCGCACGTCGGCGACGATCTCGCCCTTCACGAGGTAGGCCTTCGAGTTGATGAAGTGCGGCACCTGGGGTGGTGCGCCGGTGAAGGCGAAGTGCAACTCGTCGCCTGCGACCTCGAGCCGGCACGGCAGGTGGTACTGCTCCTCGCCCCACTCGACCCAGCCGTCCATCGTGTAGATGCCGTCGGCGAGGCGCGCGATGCGGTCGCGCAGCACGCGTTCGGAGTTGTCGCACATCGCGTACGCGGTGGTGAGGTACTCGTCGACGCCCATCGCCTCGACGACCGCGGCGAGCTTCAGCGCCGACACGTGCAGGCCCGCGACGAGCCCGCGGATGTCCATCTCGACCAGGCTCGCGAGCCGGACGTTGTTGAGGATGAGCGACCAGGTGTCGGTGCGTTCCTCGCCCGCCGCGAACAGGCGGACCGGCGGGAACCGGATGGCCTCCTGGTAGCACTCGGTGGCGTCGGGGGCCCACGACCCGAACGTCATCCCGCCGACGTCGATGAGGTGAGCGGACGCCGCGACCCACGCGACGAGCCGATCGCCGACGAAGACGGGCCGGCAGATCTCGATGTCCTGCGGGTGGTTGCCACCCCCGTTGTGCGGGTCGTTCGCGGCGAAGACGTCGCCCGCGACGATCGAGTCGCCATGGCGTTCGAGCGTCGTGGCCACGACGTTGCGGGCGCCCGCCCACTTGTACTCGACCTTCCCGCCGCCCGCGAGCAGCTCGCCGCCCGGCCCGAGCAGGTTGCAGGCGAAGTCCTTGCCCTCGGCGACGATGGGGCTGACCGCGGTCTGCTCGATCGCGAGCGCGCCCTCGTCGACCACCGACTGGAGCCGGCTGCGCAACAGCTCGAGCAGGATCGGGTCCGCCGTCGTCCGCTCGCTCATGGCCGTCGTGCCTCCGGGTCGGGGTGGATGAGCAGGGATCCGCGCTCGTCGAGCCCGGCCGAGTGGCCGGGCGGGATCCAGACCGTCGTGTCGTCGGCGTCGACGAGAGCCGGCCCGGCGAGCCGGGTCCCGGGCTCGAGGGCCGCGGCCGGGTGGACGGGAACGTCGACCGTCGTACGGCGCGCGATGCGGACGGCGCGCGCCGTCGTCGCGGTTCCCGTCGGTTCGACCGAGCCGCGCGGCCGCCAGGTCGCGGCGTCGTCG
>DASRHL010000390.1:0-8660 GCA_035650535.1 Acidimicrobiia bacterium | reverse complement strand
CGTGCCGCCGAAGGGCATGTCGAGGTGGGTGTGCGCGTCGATGCCGCCCGGTATCACGAGACTGCCCCGCGCATCGTGCACGGGTTCCGAAGGCGACGGCACGAGGGTCGGCGCCAGCTCCGCGATGCGACCGTCGGCGCCGATCCGCACGTCCGACCGGCGCTCACCGTCGACGTCGACGACGGTCCCGCCCGTGATCAACACCGCGCGTCGCCATCCGGGTGGGGGCCGGTACCCTGGCGGCCGTGGGACTGATCGCCGAGTTCACGGTCGAGCCGTTCGTGGAGGGCGACCCCGGTCCGCACGTGCGGGCCGCGCTCGACGCGGCACGCGACTCGGGCCTGCCCGTCGAGTTCGGCCCGTTCGGCACCGCGGTCAGCGGACCGGCAGAGGACGTGATCAAGGTGATCGCGGCTGTCGTACGCGTGGCGACCGAGCATGGAGCCACGACGATCTCGATCCAGGTCCGCACCGACGGAAGCCCGCCCGCGGACCAGTAAGCCGTCAGACGCGCGACACCGCACCGTAACGGTCACTTGATCCCTTCGCGTTGACAGTTTGTTGAATCGGTCGCCATGTTGTCACGAGCATGTCCGTCGCCGCGCCCGCATCCATCCCCGGCGTACTCGACGCCTGGACGGATCGTCCCGACGCGACGCTCGTCGCAGGTGGAACCGACATCATGGTCGACGTCAACTTCGCGCGCCGCCGGCCGAGCTCCGTCATCGCGTTGCACAACGTCGGAGAGCTCCGGGAGCGCAGCGTCGGCGACGTCGGCGTGACGATCGGCGCGGGCGTCACCTACACCGAGCTCCAGGATCGTGAGCTCGCGACCGCGGTTCCTGCACTCGCGCAGGCGGCGCGGACGGTCGGATCTCCGCAGATCCGAAACGCCGGCACGATCGGCGGGAACATCGGGACGGCTTCACCGGCCGGTGACACGCTGCCGGTGCTCGTCGCGCTCGACGCCGTCGTCGACGTGCAGGGCGTCGGTGGGACAAGAGAAGTGCCGATCGATGAGCTCTTCACCGGCCCGAAGCGCACCGCTCTCGCCGCACACGAGGTGATCACCGCAGTGCGGGTTCCGCCCTGTCGCGGACCGCAGGAGTTCCTCAAGGTCGGGACGCGCAACGCCATGATCATTGCAACTGTGAGCGTCGCGCTGGTACTCGACCGCGACGCTCGCACCGTCCGCGTCGGCCTCGGTGCGGTCGGACCGGTCGCGCTCCGGGCGGTCGAGGCCGAGCGGTTCGCGGAAGCCACGATCGACTGGGACGACCCGGTGCGCTCGGCGGACGCGACGCTGCTCACCGGGTTCGCGGACCGCGTCGCCGATGCCGCTCGTCCGATCGACGATCACCGCTCGACCGCGGGCTATCGGCGACATGCAGTGCAGATCCTGGCCCGGCGTGCATTGCAGCGCGCGTGCAGCCATGGCTGACCCGTTGTCGTACCGGATCCGGGTCAACGGACAGAGCCATGACGTCTGCGACGCCTGGATCGGCGAGAGCCTGCTGTTCGTGCTCCGTGAGCGGCTCGGGCTCTCCGGGGCCAAGAACGCGTGCGAACAGGGTGAATGCGGTTCGTGCTCGGTGTTCGTCGACGGGCAGCTGGTGTGTTCGTGCCTCGTGCTCGCGGCGACCGTCCCGGGCGCCGAGGTGGTGACGATCGAAGGCCTCACCGCGGGCGGCGGCACCGCGCTGACCGACGTCCAGCAGGCGTTCCTCGACGAGGGCGCCGTGCAGTGTGGCTTCTGCACACCCGGTCTCGTGATGACGGTCCACGACCTGCTCGAACGCGACACGCTGCCGTCGGAGCTCGCAGTTCGGGAAGCACTCGCAGGCAATCTCTGCCGATGCACCGGGTACGGCCGGATCCTGGCCGCCGTCGCCCGGGCGGCATCGGGCCGGGCCGGAACGAACCGGGACTCGGCGCGCTGATGGTCATCACTCGCGAGCGCCGGACTACGGGAACCGGCGTCAGCGTCGCGCGTCCCGACGGGGTGCCCAAGGTGCGTGGGGAGTTCGCGTTCGCGTCCGACCTGTGGATGGAAGGCATGCTCTGGGGCCACACCCTGCGAGCGCCGCACGCCCACGCGCGCATCGTGTCCATCGACCCCAGCGGCGCGTTGCGGGTACCCGGAGTTCACGCCGTGCTCACCGCCGACGACGTCCCCGGCCGGGCGACGTTCGGGCTGGTGGTCCCCGATCAGCCGGTCCTCGCGGGAGACGTCGTACGGTTCGCGGGTGAGGCGGTCGCGGTGGTCGCCGCCGAACACCCGGAGCTCGCCCGGCAGGCCGCCGCCGCGATCCGGGTCGAGTACGAACCGCTCGCCCCGCTGGTCGATGCAGAACTGGCGCTCGGCGCCGAGCCCATCCACCCCGACGGCAACGTGTACCGCCAGCTCGTCATCCGCCGCGGCGACGCCGCCGCGCACGGCCCGATCGCGGTCGAGGGTGAGTACGAGGTCGGGATGCAGGATCAGGCGCCGCTCGGGCCCGAGGCGGGGCTCGCGGTACCGGCGGACGACGGCGGCGTCGAGTTGTTCGTCGCGACGCAGTACCTCCACGTCGACCGCGAGCAGACAGCCGCGGCACTCGGACTCGACCCGCAGCTCGTCCGGCTGACGCTCGGCGGCGTCGGCGGTGCGTTCGGCGCCCGCGAGGACATCAGTCTCCAGATCCACCTCTGCCTGCTCGCGCTGCAGACGCGCCGCCCCGTGAAGATGGTGTACTCCCGCGCCGAGTCGTTCGTCGGTCACGTCCACCGGCACCCGGCACGGATCCGGCTCCGCCACGAGGCCGACCGCGACGGAAGGCTCGTGAGAGTCGAGGGCCGGATGCTCCTCGACGGTGGGGCGTACGCGTCGACCTCGGTGCCGGTGCTCGTGAACGCGATGAGCTTCGCGGCGGGCCCATACCGAGTCCCCACCGTCGACGTCGAGGGAATCGTCGTCCGGACCAACAACCCACCGTGTGGCGCGATGCGCGGCTTCGGCGCCGTGCAGGCGTGCTTCGCCTACGAGGCCCAGATGGACCGCCTGGCCGCGGCTTGTGGCGTCGACCCGGTCGAGCTTCGGCTCCGCAACGCGATGGGTCCGGGCGACGAGTTCATCTTCGGACAGCGCGCCGGGGCGTCGTTCCCGCTGCGCGAGACGATTCGTGCCTGCACGCGTCATCCGTTGCCGGAACCGCCGGTGCAGAGCCGGGAGGCCGGCGCGGCGGACCTGCCCGGGGCGAGCGGGCGGACGACCGAGGAACACGACGTGCGCCGGGGTATCGGCTTCGCCGTCAGCGTCAAGAACCTGATGTTCTCCGAGGGCCACGACGACCTGTCGACGGCCCACTGCCGGTTGCGGGACGGTGTGGTGACCGTCACCTGCGCGGCCGCGGAGGTGGGCCAGGGCTTCGTCACGCTCGTGCACCAGATCGCGCACGAGGTCCTGGGCGTCGAGCGCGTCGTCGTGGCGCCGGCCGACACCAGCATCGGCGATGCCGGTTCGACCTCGGCGAGCCGCCAGACCTGGATGTCGGGCGGCGCCGTGCTGGCCGCCTGCGAGGCCGTGCGCGACGAGCTGCTCGACCGGGTCGCCCGGGACCACGCCGTTGCCGCGGGGAGCCTCGCCGTACGCAACGGTTCCATCGTCGGCACGGACGGGTCGCGCGGGGTCGACCTGAGGGTCGAGGACGCGATCCGGGGGGTCGACCTCGAGGCCACCCGCGTCCACCGCCACCGCCCGACGACGCCGCTCGACGCCGACGGGCAGGGGGAGCCCCACGTGGCGTTCGCCGTCGCCGCCCACCGCGCGGTCGTGGACGTCGACGTCGAACTCGGGTTGGTGCGGGTCGTGCAGGTCGCGACCGCGCAGGACGTCGGGCGAGTGCTGAACCCGCTCCAGGCGCTGGGGCAGATCGAGGGTGGGATCGCGCAGGGCCTCGGCCTCGCGGTGATGGAGGAGGTGATCCTCGACCAGGGCCACATCCGCAACGCGTCGTTCACCGACTACCTGGTGCCGACCGCGCTCGACGCGGCCGAGGTGCTCGTCGACTTCGTCGAGGTGCCGGACCCCGACGCCCCGCTCGGGGCGAAGGGCATCGGCGAACCACCGACGATCTCGTCGACCCCGGCGATCGTCGCCGCGATCCGCGACGCGACCGGGGTCCCGTTGCGGCGGGTCCCCGTCCGGCCCTCCGACATCGTCGGTCCGAGCTCCGGGAGCTGAGTCGCGCTACGCGGCGTCGGGCTCGACCGGAGGCACCTCTTCGGCAAGAACGGCGTCGGTGACGACACGCCGGCCGGCGACCCAGACGCCGGCGATGCCGGCCGGAGCGGCGCGTGGGGCCTCGAACGTCGCCCGGTCCTCGATCGTGTCCGGGTCGAACAGCACGAGGTCGGCGACCGCGCCGGTCGCGATGCGACCGAGGTCGGCGCGCCCGACGACCGCGGCGGCACGAGCGGTCATCGCCCGGACCGCTTCGGGCAGCGACAGGGCACCCAACTCCCGAACGAACCGGCCGAGTACCCGGGCGAACGCCCCGTAGAGACGGGGGTGCGGCGTGCCGGTCGGGTTCACGAGACCGTCGGTGCAGATCGACGTGTACGGCTGGCCGAGGACGCGAGCGACGTTCGCCTCGCAGTTGTTGAACGAAACCAGCGAGACGCTCAGCCGCTCCTCGGCGAGCAGGTCGAACACGACGTCGAACGCCTCCGGCGCGTCGAGGTCGCCGACGCCCGCGTTCGCGATCACGTCCGCGAACGACAGCCCGACGACGCCCGGACGCGTCGCGCCCGAGACGCTCAGGCCGGGCCAGCCGTCGGAGAACGCGAACCAGTTGTCCCAGCTCGTGGTGTCACCCAGCAGCTGCGAGCGGATCCGCGCCCGGGCGGCGGGATCGCTCAGCCGTGCGAGCGCGGCGTCGGTGCCCCCATCGAGGACCCAGGGCGGGAGCAGCACCTGGGCCGTCGTCGAACCGGCGATGTAGGGATGGGCGTCGGCGGTGACGGTCACACCGCGGGTGCGGTAGTCGTCGATCAACTCCAGGACGGCGCCGAGCTTCGACCAGTTCGACCGGCCCGCGGTCTTGAGGTGGCTGTAGTGCAGGTGGACACCGGTGCGGTGCGCCACCTCGAGGATCTCCTCGGTCGCCTCGACGACGCCGTCGCTCTCGGACCGGACGTGCACGAAGAACGGCGCGCCGTGCGCGGCAGTCTCCTCGCACAACGCGATGAGCTCGGCGGTGTCGGCATACGCCGCGGGGACGTAGACGAGGCCGGTCGAGACGCCGGCGGCTCCCTCGGCCATGGATCGGGCGATCGCGGCGCGCATCGCGAGGAGCTCGCCGGACGTCGCGGGCCGCGCCTCGGTGCCGATGACCAACCGCCGGATCGTCGAATGCCCGACGAGACCGACGGGGCGCGTCGCGCTGGTCGACCGGAGTACCGCGAGGTATTCGCCGAAGCTCCGCCACGTCCACCGCGCCGGTTCCAGCTCGCCGTCGAGGCCGGCGATGGCGGGCGCGTAGTCGACGACGTCGCGATCGTCGACGGGAGCCGCCGAGATGCCGTCCTGGCCGTAGACCTGGGTCGTGCAGCCCTGCAGGAGTTTCGGCTCGTCACCGACGGGCGCGCCGGGACCGGTCCGTGCCAGCGAGTAGAGGTCGGAGTGCGAGTGCAGGTCGACGAACCCGGGTGCGAGGGCCCGCCCCCCGGCGTCGACGACCGCCTCGCCGGCATCCGGGCGCAGGTCCGGCGCGAGGTCGGTGATGGTCCCTTCGGCACCGACCCGGACCGCGCCCGGCCGCGGTTCGGCGCCGCTGCCGTCGACGACGACGGCGCCTCGAACCACGAAGGGCCGACACTGAGTGGTGATGGCGCGCCTCCTACCCGGCCGGCCTCAGCCGCCGGCGAACTCGGCGTCGAGTGCGGCCAGCTCGGTCTCGAACTGCGTCCGCAGGATGGCGCGGTCGGCGTCGTCGAGCCAGGTTGCGTCGACGCCGTTCATCACGAGCTCGCGCACGATCTCGGGCCCGTAGTCGTTCTGCCCGCAGAAGTCGACGAACTCCTTGCCGATGTCGGTGTGGAACATGGTCGGGTCGTCGGAGTTCAACGTCACTTTGAGGCCGGCGGCCATCATGGCGTTGATCGGGTGCGTCGTGAGGTCTGGCCAGCCGTAGACGACGGCGGTCGACGTCGGGCAGCAGGTGAAGACGATCCCCTCGTCGAGGCACCGGGCCACGACCGCCTCGTCCTCGAGGATGTGGTAGCCGTGATCGAGGCGCTCACAACCGAGCACGTCGAGGCAGGTCGTGATGTTCGCGGGTGGCCCGTCCTCGGCGGCGTGGCTCGTGCGGCGCAGCCCGGCACGCCCGGCGAGCTCGAAGCACTCGACGAAGCGCTCCGGCGGGTCCGGCGCCTCCGCCGCGTCCATGCCGAGACCGACGACCTCGGGCCGGCGGTGCTCGATCACCTCCTCGACCATCTGGAGCGCCATGGCCGGCGGGTCCTGGCGGTACACGTCGGCGATGAGCAGGCACCGGACGCCGAAGTCGGCCTCGGCCGCGTGGCAGCCGTCGACCAGGCCGTCGATGACGGTTGCCATCGGGACGCCCCGGGTCGTGTGCAGCGTCGGGTTGAAGAACATCTCGCGGTGCCGGAGGTTCCCGAGCCGGTACCCGTCCTCGATCGACTCGTACGCGACGCGCGCGAAGTCGTCACGGTCGATGACGGTCGAGTTGACCAGCCGGAAGATCTCGAGGAACTCGTAGATCGTCTCGTAGTCGTAGATCCGGTCGATGTCGGCGGTCGGCAACGCGATGTCGTGCTTGGCCGCGAGGTCGGCCACCGTCGACGGGCGCAAGGTTCCTTCGACGTGGCAGTGCAGCTCGACCTTGGGCACCCGGCGGAGGTACTCGGCGTAGTCCACGGGCAGAGTTCAACAGATTGTTGATCCCGACTGCGTTGCCGAGCCGTGAACAGCGCGTGACGGATTCGCACGCGAACGTTCACAGGTCCGAAACGCTCGGGTCGTACCGTGCCCGTCATGGACGAACGAACGCTGCCCGGCGAAACCTCCGCCGTCGATCGGGACTCCCGATTCTGCGAGCTGGCGGCTCGCTTTTGGCACCCGGTCGCCCGTTCCGTGGACGTCGCGCCTGGCGACGTGCTCGGCGCGCGGCTGCTCGAACGCGATCTCGCGGTCTGGCGCGACCTCGACGGCAAGGTCCACGCCGTCGACGCCCGCTGCCCGCACCGGGGTACGAACCTCGCCCAGGGCGACGTGGCCGGCGACGGGTGCCTGCGCTGCCCGTACCACGGGTGGCGATTCGACGGCCGCGGCTCGTGCGTCGCCATCCCCCAGCTCCCGCCCGAGCGGTCGATCCCGGGCCAGGCCGACGCGACACCGTTGCGGGTCTCCGAGCACGCGGGCCTGGTGTGGACGTGCCTCGTCGACGAGGACGAGCAGCTCCGACCCCGCCCAACGTGGCCGGTCACCGAGGCGGGCACCCACTGCCTCCACGTGGGCACGGTGTACGACTGGGAGGCCCAGGCCTTCCGCCAGGTCGAGAACTTCTGCGACGTCGCGCACTTCTCGGTGCTGCACACGGACACGTTCGGCAACCCCGGGCTGACCGTCGTCGACCCGTACCAGGTCGAGCAGTCCGACGACGGGTGGCGGCTGTCGTTCGACTTCCCGTACACGTCGATCGATCCGACCGCGACGCCGGATGCCTCCGGGGAGCGGCCGGCGTTCGACATGGTCTTCGAGTACCGGCTCGAGCTGCCGTTCACGGTGGCGTTGGGCGGCGCGAGCGGTCCCGGGAGCGTCATGTGCATCGCGCCGTCGCCCGTGGCGGCGACGCGAACGCGCCTGTACTGGCTGTGCGCGTTCCCTAGTGGGGTCGACATCGACCCCGACGACTACGAGGAGCTCGAGGCACGGATCTGGAGCCCGGACCGCGCCATCGTCGAGCAGCAGCGGCCCGAGCGGCTTCCTCTCGACCTGCTCGAGGAGCTGCACCTCCCGTTCGACCGCCTCGCGGTCGCGTACCGGCGCCGCCTCGCGGAGATCGGCTTCCCGATCTGAGCCGTCAGTCGGGCGCGACCGCCAGGGCCGCGGCCATGGCGTCAACAACACGCCATAACACGCGGCTGCGAACGATCACCAGAAGCCCAGAGCCGGCGATCTGCGCGCGGTCGACGACGTCTTCTAACCCGGGGACGTAATCACCCGACCGCGGGTCCGGTGCTCGGGCGTGGCATCAGCAGTCGAGCCCGTGGAGTGTGTGCCCGGCCTGGCGGCCTATCGAACGGCGCCGACATTGCCGGCGAGGTGTCAGTTTCCTTCGATCCCGAGTCTGGCCAAGAGAATCGACGGGTCCCCCCTGACACTGCCTCGAGAGCCACGACGGCACCCTCATGCGGAACCGAGTGGCGGCAGACGCAGTGAGCTCGCCCCCTCGACTTCGGACAGCAGGCGGCGCAAGGTCTCGGCAAGGGCCGCGATGTCAGCCGGCTTCACTGGTGGCCGCCTCTCGCTCAGACCCCAGCCGCGCCCTCCACCGCCCAACACCGCGGTTCGAACCGCGCCGCGAACGCCAACAACCGATCGCGTTGCTGTCGATCAGCCCTGTCCCGGACCTGATCGATCACGGCCTCGGAAC
>DASRHL010000389.1:0-3884 GCA_035650535.1 Acidimicrobiia bacterium | reverse complement strand
CGCCGATCCGGTGCGGAGCACCCGCGACGCCATCGGGCCGAGCGGACCGTCGGTCGCCAGCACGGCCGCCGCCCGGTGGAACCCGAGCCGTTCGCAGACGTGCTCGCTCAGCGCGTCGAGCACCTCGTGCACGCCCCGGGCCCGCTCGATGGCCGCGTCGAGCTCGACCAGCGCCGAGAGGTGCTCGCGGGCCTGGCCCACGACGCGGTCGCGGACCGCGCAGAGCAGCGCGATCGCGACGCCGTAACCCGCGAACGCGACCGCGGCGATCACGAGGTCGCCACGGTCGATCGGCGCGGCGCGGTCGATCCCGGCACGGTCCAGCGCACCGGCGATCCCGACGAAGAGCGCGCACCAGAGCCCGAGCTCGATCCCCTCGAGGCGCGACGCGAGCAGCGTGACCGCCGCGAGCTCGACGAACACGAGCGGTGTGAGCACGCTGCGGATCCCGCCGGTCGCACCGACCGCGAGCGCGAGGTACGCGCCGTCGACGAACACGGCCGACGAGACCGCCCTCGACGTCAGGCCCCGGGCGCGGTGCCGCGCGACCTCGACGCCGACGACGACCGCGAGGTACACGAACGACAGCGTGACGAGATGGCTCCCGACGCGGTGTTCGAACTGAGCCGCCACGAGCACCGAGATCGCCGCGACCGCGCGGAGCGCGGAGAGGACCGCCAGCCGGTCGGTGACCGGCACGTACTCCTCGGGGCGTGTGTCGACGGTCGTCACACGAAGTCGACGTAGTCGCCTCGCTCGTCGTACGTCGGTACGCCGAGCATCCCGTGCCGCCGCGCGATCCGGGCCCGGAACGCGAGGAACCCGAGCGCGACGGCGGACAACCCGAACAGGAGCACGAACGAACGCGCCGAGCGCAGCCCCGACGGCCCGAGCGGCAGCAGCGGCGCGGGGGTGTCGCTGAACAGCGGCCCGTGCGGGAAGAGGTCGGGTGCCGCGGGCGCCGATGCGGCACCCTCGTCGACGGCGCCGGAAACGAACCCGATCCCGGCGCCCCGGTCCGCGCTCGACCGGGAGGCCGTGGCGCGGGCCGCGGCCCGGGCGGCGGCGCTGCGTTCCGCCTCACGCTGCGCGTCGGCGGCGAGCCCCTTCACGAACGTCTGGAAGCTGTCGTAGGTGTCGAGGCGCAGCGCCACGTCGGTGGCGGCGGCCGCGGCCGACGCCGCGGGCGCCGTCGTCGGGGTCGTCGTCGGGGCCGTCGGCTTGGTCGGCGGCGTGCCCCCGGCCGTGTGACCGCCCGTGGCGGCCGTCGTCGGGGGCGGCGTGACGGGTGGCTTCGTGACGGGTGGCTTCGTCACGGGGGGCCGCGTCGCGGGTGGCCGCGTGAACGGGACCCGGGTCGACGGCGGGCACGACGGCCGGGGCGTCGGTGCGGGCGCCGGGTGCGAGGGCGGGGCGGGATGCCCCGGGCCAGGGCCCCAGGCGGGGCGCCCGGACGAGGCCGGGACGGACGCCGGGAGCGCCGCGGCGGCCGTGGCCGACCCGACGAGGCACATCGCAGCGGCTGCTCCGACCACCAGAGCCGTGATCACTCGAATCCTTCGCCACACGGTGCCTCCTGAGCCCCGCCAGGCGATGCGATGTCCGTCCCGTACCACCTGTTGCAGGTTTTCGGCGTTCCGTGCTGATCGACTTGAGTTAAGGAAGGGACAACGATTGACTCACTGGATCTTCCGCAGTCGAGCCGGCGGTCCGGAGCCGTGATCTTCACGCAGTACTACCTCGAATGCCTCTCGCACGCGTCGTACCTCGTCGGCGACGAGACCACGGGCCGGGCCGTCGTCGTCGACCCGCAGCGCGACGTCTCCCAGTACCTCGCCGACGCCGGCGAGCACGGGCTGCACATCGAGCGGGTCGTCGAGACGCACATCCACGCCGACATCCTGAGCGGCCACCTCGAGCTGGCGGCCCGGACGGGTGCGGTCATCTCGTACGGACAGGCCGCAGAGGTCGCGTTCCCGATCGAGCCCCTCGATGACCACCAACGGCTCGTCCTGGGCGAAGTCGTCCTCGAGATCCTCGCGACCCCCGGCCACACCCCGGAGTCGATCTCGATCGTCGTCCGCGAGCACCCCGGCGACGCCGTCCCGTACGGGGTCCTCACCGGCGACACCCTGTTCATCGGCGACGTCGGCCGGCCCGACCTGCTGGCGGCCGCGGGGTACTCGGCGGACGAGCTCGCCCGCATGCTCTACCGGTCGTTGCACACCCAGTTGCTCACGCTCCCGGACGCGACCCGGGTGTTCCCCGCGCACGGCGCCGGTTCCGCGTGCGGGAAGCAGCTCTCGACCGAGAAGCAGTCGACGATCGGCGAGCAGCGGGCCACGAACTACGCGCTGCAGCCGATGACCGAGGACGAGTTCGTCGCCGCGGTCACCGAGGGCCAACCGTTGCGTCCCGCGTACTTCTCGTTCGACGCGCAACGCAACCGCGAACCACACGAGCTGCTGGTCGAGGACGAGCCACCGGCCGCGCTCACGCTCGACGACGTGGTCGCCCGCGCTGCCGACGGCGCCGTGCTCCTCGACGCGCGCGCACCCGCCGACTTCGCGCACGGCCACCTGCGCGGGGCGCTGAACGTCGGCCTCGACGGTCGGTTCGCCGAGTACGTCGGCGACGTCGTCGAGCCCGACCGCGACATCGTGCTGGTGGGCGACCCCGCGACCGCGGCGGAGGCGAGGACCCGGCTCGGGCGCATCGGCTTCGACCGGGTCGTGGGCTTCCTCGCGGACCCGGCCGCCGCCGCCGAGGCCCGGCCCGACCGCTTCGAGCCGAGCTCGCGGCTCACGATCGAGCAGCTCGCGGAGGCCCGGGGCAACACGCCGGACCTGCAGCTCGTCGACGTGCGCAACCCGGGCGAGACGGCGCACGGCACGATCCGCGGCGCGCTCGAGCTGCCCGTGCCCGCGCTGAACCGGTTGCTGCCCGCGCTCGACCCGGCACGACCCACGGTCGTCTATTGCGCGGGCGGGTACCGTTCGTCGCTGGCGGCGAGCCGGTTGCGGGCGGCCGGCTTCGCCGACGTCTCCGACGTCCTCGGCGGCTTCGGCGCCTGGCAGGCCGCCGGGCTGCCCGTGACGGCCCCACCCGACCACGACCACACCCTCCGCAACGAGGAGGCGAGCGACGCGATGCCGAAGGAGTCCGTTCCCGAGGTCGACGCCGCCGAGGGCCGCCGGCGCGTCGAGGGCGGCGCGCTGCTCCTCGACGTCCGCGAGCCCGACGAGTGGACCGCGGGCCACGCCCCCGAGGCGCGGCTCATCCCCCTGGGCCAGGTGCAGGCCCGGCTCGCCGAGCTGCCGAAGGACCGCACGATCGTGGCCGTCTGCCGGTCGGGCGGCCGCTCGGCCAGCGTGACCGAGGCCCTGACCGCGTGGGGCTACGACGCCGTCAACCTCGCGGGCGGGATGCGGGCCTGGGCCGCCGCGGGGCTCCCGGTCGTCACCGACGACGGCGCCCCGGGCGCGGTGATCTGACGGGGCGGCGGCACCGAAGGGCGGTCCGGGGGAGCCGCGTCCCTACCCGCCGGTAACATGGCGCGGGTGACCCTTCCCGCCTTCGACCGGACCGCGGCGCTCGCCCGCCTCGCCGACGAGACCTTCGACGTGCTCGTCGTCGGCGGGGGGATCACCGGCTGTGGCGTCGCCCTCGACGCGGCGGCCCGGGGCCTGCGCACGGCGCTCGTCGAGCGCCACGACTTCGCCTCCGGGACGTCGTCGAAGTCGTCGAAGCTCGTCCACGGCGGTCTCCGCTACCTGCAGCAACGGGAGTTCGGCCTCGTCTACGAGGCCCTCGCCGAGCGGCAGGTGGCGTTGCGCAACGCGCCCCATCTCGTGCACGTGCTGCCGTTCCTCGTCCCGATCCTC
>DASRHL010000388.1:0-6265 GCA_035650535.1 Acidimicrobiia bacterium | reverse complement strand
GTCGCCGAGGGCGGTCGCGGTGACGGTCGCGTCGACGATCAGGCTGTAGCCGCCGGCCTCGGCCGGGGCCCAGACGAGGCTCACCTGGGGCCGGGCCGCCGCGTTGCCGACGGACGTCTTCCCCGCGCCCATCACCAGCTCGTCGCCCTGCCATCGCGGTGCGACCGCGACGCTGTGCGGGCGGCCGTCGGCCGAGACGGTCAGCAGGTACGTCGCGGTCGACGCGAAGTCGGCGAGCTCGTGGCGCAGTCTCTCGAGTGTGACGGGGATGCTCATCGTCTCCTCGTTACGCCGTGGCGGGCTGCGGGGTGCGGACGAGCGACTCGACGTCGTCGAGGGCGCGGGCGAGCGTCTCCCGGTCGAGCGCACCGGCGAGCGCGGTCGCGCCGGCGGCGGCCAGCATGGGGGCGAGCCGTTCCCGGAGCCGGGTCAGACCCCACGAGACGGCGTCGCCCTCGGCGACGGTGTCGATCACGAGGATGCGTTCCTCGTCCGCGGGCGGCTCGTAGTGGTAGTGCGCGCCGACGTTGAACAGGTCGAAGCGCAGGTACTCGTGGCCGTCGTCGGCCCCGAGCACCCGGACCGTCGGTCCACCGGCCTCCACGCCGTTCTGGACGACCGCTCGATGCTCGACCACGAACGTGATCGGACCGCCGGGCACGGTCGCCGCCTGCTCACTGCTCATCTTCGGCCTCCGGTTCGGGACGGTTCGGCACCCCGCGTCAGATCTGTGCACCACGGGAGCGGTCGGGACGGTCGCGCACGAGCCAGGCGCTGTGCACGTCGATGTGCGCGGCCCGGTACGCGAGGTAGTCGTCGCGGAGTTGGACGACCTCGCACTCGTCGCCGAGGTCGCACGCCCCGGCGCCGGGACGCTCCTCGACGAGCCGGCCCTTGCACCCGCGCTGCTGGTTCGAGATGGTCACCCGTCCTCCGCTCTCGGCGCCTCCGGCGCCCGGCCGCTCGGGCCCCGCTCGCTGCTCCGCGGGATCCCGCTCCGCGACGCTCGCTCGGACCAGCGTAGGACGCGTCGCGCACCGGGGCGGCGGTAGCCTCGGCGATGCCCGCGGGCGGCCCGTTCCAACCGTCGGCCCGTCTCGTCGCCTTCGCGAGCCGCGCCTACGGCGGCGCCGCCGACGCCGCGTTGGCGGCCGTGCTCGCCGCGTTGCCCGGCCTGCCGCTCGCCGACCGGCAGGACCCCGAGCGCCTGGCGGCGGCGATGCTCGTCTTCGGGCAGGGTGACGCGGCCCGCCTGCAGCGGGGGATCTCGATCGCGAAGCGGGACTGGCGCGATCTCCTCGTGGCGGCCGGCCTCGCCCAGGGCGACTGGCCCGAGATCCTCGAGCGGACGCTCGGGCCCCGGGATCCCTGAGGCTCCCGCGGCCCGAGCGCCGTCACCGTGCCCGTTCTGCCCTGCTTGTCTGCCCCTGCTGTTGCCCTGGCACGGAGGGTGACATCCCGCGTCCCCGTGCGGTAGGTCCGAAGGTCCCTTCCCGCGCGATCGCGAGAAATCTCCCGGGCGTCGTCGATCCGGCGGTCGGCCGTTCGTCGGAGTGGTGAACTCTCACCCGAGGAGGAACCGATGCGATACGCACTGCTCATCTGCACCGACGAGTCGGCCGAGGCCGCGCTCGGCCCCGACGAGGCCGCGGCGAGGCACGCGGAGTACATGGCGTTCGGCGAGGCCATGGGCGCCCGGGGCGTCCTGACCGGCGGCGAGCGGCTGCGGCCGACGACCGACGCGACGACGGTCCGCGTGCGTGACGGCGAGGTGCTCACCTCCGACGGCCCGTTCGCGGAGACGAAGGAGCAGATCGGCGGCTTCTACCTCGTCGACTGCAGGGACCTCGACGAGGCGATCGAGGTCGCGTCCCGGATCCCGGGCGCCCGCCACGGCACGATCGAGGTGAGGCCGATCTGGGAGATGTAACCGCCCCGGCCGGCGGCGTCGCCGGTGACGCGGTCGAGGTGGCGGTCGCCCGGGCCTTCCGGACCGAGTGGGGCCGGGTCGTCGCCACCCTGATCCGCGTCACCGGCGACTGGGATCTCGCCGAGGAGTGCGCGCAGGACGCGTTCACGCTGGCGCTCGAGCGCTGGCCCCGTGACGGCGTCCCGCGCACGCCCGGCGCCTGGCTCACGACGACCGCCCGCAACCGGGCCGTCGACCGGCTGCGCCGGGCCACCACCGGCGTCGGGAAGCTGCAGGAGGCGGCCCTGCTGTCACGACCGCGCGACGAACCCGGTCCCGACGACCCGAGCGGCGTCGGGGACGACCGGCTGCGACTGATCTTCACGTGCTGCCACCCCGCCCTCTCGGTGGAGGCGCAGGTCGCGCTCACGCTGCGAACGCTCGCCGGGCTCACGACGGCGGAGATCGCGCGGGCCTTCCTCGTGCCCGAGCCGACCATGGCCCAGCGGCTCGTGCGCGCGAAGCACAAGATCCGCAACGCCGGTATCCCCTACCGCGTCCCGCCCGCGCACCTCCTCCCCGAGCGGACGGTCGCGGTCCTCGCCGTGCTGTACCTGCTGTTCAACGAGGGCTACGCGGCGACGGCGGGCGCCGACCTCGTGCGCGTCGACCTGTGCGCGGAGGCCATCCGGCTCGCCCGCACCCTGACGGAGCTGATGCCCGACGAACCCGAGGCGCTCGGCCTGCTGGCGCTGATGCTCCTGCACGACGCGCGCCGTGGCGCCCGCGTCGACGCCGGCGGCGATCTCGTCCCGCTCGAGGACCAGGACCGCACCCGGTGGGACCACCAGACGATCGCCGAGGCCGTCACGGTGCTCGACGCCGCGTTGCGCCGGAGCCGGCCCGGCCCGTACCAGGTGCAGGCGGCGATCGCGGCGTGCCACGCCACCGCCGCGACCGCGGCCGACACCGACTGGTCGGAGATCGCCGCGCTCTACGGCGAGCTCGCGCGGATGAATCCATCCCCGGTCGTCGAGCTGAACCGCGCGGTCGCGGTGGCGATGGCGGTCGGACCCGCCGCCGGGCTCGCCCTCGTCGACGCGCTCGACGCGTCGGGGCGTCTCGCCGGCTATCACCTCCTGCCCGCGACGCGGGCCGACCTGCTCCGCCGGCTCGGCCGCCGGGCCGAGGCGGCCGAGGCCTACCGCGGCGCGCTCGAGCTCGCCGGCGGCGACGCCGAGCGGCGCTACCTCACGCGCCGGCTGCGGGAGACGACCGACCCGGGGCCTCCGGGCCGGTGAGCGACGCGGCCGCGTCCGCGGCGAGCCGTTCCTCCCGCTCGGCGTCGTCGCCGCTCACCCCGACCCCGCCGACGACCGCGCCGTCGACGACGACCGGGAAGCCACCGCGGCCGAGATACCAGCCGCCGTGGTGCACGAAGCTGCTCGCGAACGCGTGGCGGTCGGCGAACATCGACTCCATCGCCGAGGTCGGCCGGCCGAACGTCATCGCCGTGCACGCCTTGCTGGTCGCGAGCCCGGCGCTGAACCGGGGCGCGCCGTCCATGCGCTCGAACGCGACGAGGACGCCCGCGGTGTCGACGACCGCGACGGTCACGGCGCGGCCCTCGCTGCGGGCCGCGGCGGTGACGTGGTCGACCAGCCGGCGGGCCCCGTGGAGCGTGACGTCGGGCCGGGCGGCGGCGAGGGGCGGATCGGCTTCGCTCACGGGTGCAACGTATCCGGGCCGGTCAGACGGCGCGCAGGACGGCGACGGCCCGTTCCGCGTCCGCCGCCGGCACGAGCACGTGGTCGTGGCTGGCCCCGGCGAGCACGTTCGCCGGGACCCCCGCCTCGGCCAGGGTCGCCGCGAGGCGCGCGGTGACGCCCACCTCGGCGAGCCCGGTGACGGCCCGCACGGTCAACCAGGCCGCTTCGAACTGCCACGGAAGCCCGGCGCGCTCGGCGTCGATCCTCGGGAGCAGCAGCGTCGTGCCCTCGTCCTCCCGGACGACCGCGGCGGCGACACCGAGCCAGGCGGACGCCTGCTCGTCGGGCACCTGGACATAGGCGTAGGTGAGGGCGCGGCGAACCACCTCCATCGTCGCGACCGTCAGCGGCTCGGGCGTTCGCCGCGCATGAGGGCCAGGCTGCGCCATTTCCAGATGCAGTCGACGTCGTCGAGGCCGGCGGCGCGCAGCCAGTCGAGCTGCGCGTTCAGGTCGGCCAGGAGGTCGGTCGGGTCGTCGCGCGCGCCCATCTCGTCGCGCCAGCGCTCGTGCAACGAACGCGTCGGGCTCTCGACCACGTCAAGGTTGGCGAGCACCCCGCCGGGGATCAGGCGGTCCGCCATCTCGGCGTAGAGCGCGCGCTTGCGGACGTCCGCGACGTGATGGACCGCGAGCGACGACACCACCGCCGCGAACGGCTCGTGGAAGGGCGCCGTCGCCGGGAACGGCTCCGCGAGATCGTGCACGACGACCGTCACGCGCGGGTCGCCGTCGAAGCGGGCGCGCGCGGCGTCGAGCATCGTGGGCGACACGTCGACGCAGACTGCCGTCGACGCCGGGAACGCGGCGAGGAGGAGCGCGGTCAGACGGCCGTCGCCGCATCCGAGGTCGAGGACCCGGCCCGGCAGCGTGCCCTCGAGGTCACGCACGAGCACGCCTTCGCCCTCGCGCCGGTGCGGCAGCGTGTCGGCTCGCGAGAGGTAGTCGGCGGCGCGGTCGGCGTCGACCCAGCTGTTCGTCACCCGTCGATCATGCTTTCCCGCTCTCGGCCCTGCGGGCCGCGCCGCTCGGGCCCCGCTCGCTCATGGCGCGACCGCGTCCGCGGTCATGAACCCGGAGGGCCGGTACACGCCGACGAGCATGTTCTCGTGCATGCCGTAGCCGACCTCGCCGGTCTCGAGCTCGAAGCGGCACAGCGTCTCGTTGAGGATCGCGTAGCGCCGGCGGACCTCCGGGTCGGAGAGGTCGTGGACGACGCCCTCGACCTTCAACGGGCCCTGGTACACGCCATGGCCCCACGTGCCGTCGTTCACGTAACCCGATCCGGCCGCGAGATAGAGCGTGCGCAGCGGCGTGTTGTGCACGGTGATCGGCTTGCCCTCCGGATCGGTCGTCGTCACCGTGGCGCTGCGCATCTCGCGCGTGCCGGGCTGGTAGTCGATGACGACCTCGGGCCGGCCGAGCTCCTCGATCGGGCGGTTCTGGTCGAGGTTCCACACGCGCGCCGCTTCTTCGACGTGCCGGTGCCCGTTCTCGTCCTGGTCGATCTGGATCTTCAGCATGTGGTCGTCGAACTGCATGGGCAACCAGTCGTGGCGGAACCCGTAGCCCTCCTGCGCCTGCCGGGCGCGGATGCCGGGGGCCTCGGGCTCGCCGACGGGGCGTACACCCCACGACCGGTCGCGCGCGCCCTTCCAGCGGTCGGGGGTGACGTCGAAGGTGCGGCCGGCGGCGGTCAGGCGCCCCTCCCACGTCCCGACCTGCGCGTACCGGGTGACGTCCATGATGACGCGCCCGTAGCGGCGCGTGAAGGTGCGCGGCTCCTCGAGCGCGGCGACCGCGCCGTCGAACGTGAGGTCGGCGTCGATGCCCCAATCGTTGGGTTCGCAGCGGACGTGCAGTCGCTTCAGCCCTTCGAGCACCTCGACCGACAACGGCCCGACCGTGGTGTCGAGCCGGTCGACGCCGAGCTCGCGTGACGCCCGCACCGTGTGCTGCTCCTCGCCGATCGACACGGTGATGAACGCGTCGGTGACGCCGAGGTTCGGGTACTGCCCGAGGCCGATGATCACGAACAGCTCGTCGCTGCTCGCGTGCATGTTGAAGTAGTAGCGGTCGTAGAAGTTCCGGTCGGACGTCGCGACGTGGTCGAACGTCTCCGAGGTCTGGTGGGTGAGGAACTCGTCAGCAGGGCCGAGGGGCATCGGGGCGCCTTCCGGTCGAAACGGCCTGGGCGGCCTCACGCTATCGAGCCTCGCCGCCGGATTCATTGGGGCCGTTCCGGCCGCCGTGCGGCCGTCTTCGCCCATTGGGCCCTCAACTCCTCCGCCGGAACGGTCGACACTCCTGCCGGTGCGTACGAGAGCCGTGGGCAGCGTACGGGGCGTACGGGGCGGCCGCACCGGCCGCGCGGCCGGGCTCCTCGCCGCGGCCGCGCTCGTGCTCGCCGCCTGCGTCGCTCCGGCGCCGTCGTCGACCCCGGCCGCGCCCGCCCGCCTCACCGTGTTCCCGGGCGCAACCGGCAACATCGCGACGCCACCCTGGTGGAACGGCGACTGCGACAGCGTCGACGACCCGGGCTCGCACCCGTTGGGGGCGACGTACCGCGGCGTCGAGGTGTGCGGGCC
>DASRHL010000387.1:0-2106 GCA_035650535.1 Acidimicrobiia bacterium | reverse complement strand
GTTCCTGCTCCTCGTAGCCGGCGGCGGCGACGCCGAGGCAGCCGATCCCCCGGTCGGCCGCGTCGACCTCCGTTCCGGGGCTCGTGACCGTGACCCACAGCGGCGGGTGCGGATCCTGGACGGGCTTCGGCAGCACGTTGCGCTCCGGCATCGAGAGCGCGAGACCGTCGTACGAGAAGGGTTCGTCGGCCCAGAGCTTCGGTAGGACGCGGACGTACTCGTCCCAGTGCTTCTTGGTCAGGTCGGGGTCGGCGCGGAACCCGCCGAGCTCGGTCCACGTGCCGGAACGCGCGGTCCCGACCTCGAGCCGTCCACCCGAGACGATGTCGAGAGCGGCGCAACGCTCGGCGACACGGATCGGGTGGTTCATCTCGGGAACGCACACCACCGCGCCGTGGCCGACGCGGAGACGCGTGGTCTGGGCGGCGACGGCGGCGAGCACGACCTCGGGGGCGGAGCAGTGCGAGTACTCCTCGAGGAAGTGGTGCTCGACGGCCCACACCCAATCGAAACCCAACTCGTCCGCGACCCGCGCCTGCTCGAGCGCATTGAGGTAGACCTGGCTCTCGTTGGCGCTCGTGAACGGCCTCGGGACCGAGAGCTCGAAGAAGATCCCGAACTTCATCGGGGCGTCACTCGCCCCGGAACTCCGGTGCCCGCTTGGCGACGAACGCGGCGATGCCCTCGGCCGCGTCGCTCGTGGCCGAGGCGGCGACGATCTCCTCGGTCTCGCGCACCAGGTGCGACTCGAACGCGGACTCGAGGCTGGACTGCAGCAGGCGCTTGGCGCCGGCGAGCGCCTTCGTCGGCCCGGCCGCGAGATGCGACGCGAGCGCCTCCGCCTCCTGCGCGAGATCCGGGTCGGGGACGACGCGCGTGACCAGACCGAGGTCGACGGCCTCGCTCGCCGTGAGCACCCGGTTCGTGAGCGTCAGCTCGAGCGCGCGGCGGAGCCCGACGAGGCGTGGGAGGAACCAGCTCGACGAGCCGTCGGGGGTCACACCGATGCCGGTGTAGGCCATGACGAACTTCGCGGACTCGGCGGCGAGCACGAGGTCGGAGGCGCCGACGAGACCGACCCCGGCGCCGGCCGCGCTCCCCTGGACCGCGGCGACGACGGGCGCGTCGAGTCGCACCAGACCGGCGATCGCGACGTGCAGGCGGGTCGCGATCTCGCGCAGGTACGCCGGCAACCCGTCGCCCTGCTCGCCGAACGTCTTCACGTCGCCACCGCCACAGAACCGCGCACCGGCGCCGGTGAGGAGCACGCAGCGGACGGCCGGATCCGCCAGTGACAGCACGGCCTGTTCGAGCTCGCGCGCCATCGTGACGTCGATGCCGTTGGCCGCGTCGGGCCGGTTCAGGGTGAGGTGGGCGACGCCGTCGCGCACTTCGAGGATCAGGGTCTCGTAGCTCACCGAGCCTCCGGTTGTCGCCCGCTCAACGCGGGATCTCGTTCCACGGACGGTCGACGTCGACACGCGGCTCGGGCGGGAGCCCGAGCACGCGCTCGCCGACGATGTTGCGCTGGATCTCGTCGGTGCCGCCCCGGATCGAGATCGACGGCGACGTGAGGAAGTAGGTCTGCCACTCGCCGTCGGCGAGCATGGCATCGGCGCCGAGCGCGGCCAAGGCGCAGTCCGCGGCGGACTTCATGGTCGCGCTCCCCCGCAGCTTCGACCCCGATCCCTCGGGCCCGGGCGTCCGCCCGCTCCGGGCGGCGTCACGCGCGCGGCGCGCTGTCAGGCGCGCCGTCTCGACCTGGACGTACTCGCGAGCGAGTCGGTCACGCCGCAGTGCATCGGCGGCCGCGCCGGCCGTGGGCAGGGACCGCACCGTCGCGACGAGCCGGTCGATCGGGACCGCGGTCCCCTCGCCGGCCGCGCCGAGCGCACCCCGCTCGTTCGCGAGCGCCGTACGGGCCACGCCCCACCCCGCACCGACGTCACCGATCCGATCGGCGTCGGGAACGGCGACACCGTCGAGGAACACCTCGCTGAAGTGCGCGTCGCCGTTCATCTGGCGGAGCGGCCGAACCTCGATGCCGGGCGCACCCATGTCGACGGCGAACGCGGTGATCCCTGCGTGCTTGGCAACGTCGGGATC
>DASRHL010000386.1:0-3934 GCA_035650535.1 Acidimicrobiia bacterium | reverse complement strand
CCGGTCGGCCCGGAGCGGGTCGCCGAGCACCTTCAACAGCATGTCGAGGGAGTCGCTCTTGTGGACGACGGCATGGGCACCACACTCGAGCGCGGCCTGCTCGTCGCCGATCGCCTCCGAGAACACGACGATCGTGGCTCCCGGTGTCTCGCGCGCGATCTCGGGGAGTGCCGTCAAGCCGTCGCCGCCCGGCATCGCGAGGTCGAGGACCACGACGTCGGGGCGGAGCCGGCGGGCGAGGTCGACCGCCTCGGCGCCGCTCTGGGCCTCGCCCACGATCTCGAACGCGCCCGACTCGGCAAGGGTCGCGCGCAGGAGCGCCCGGACCGACGCGGCGTCGTCGACGAGAAGGACGCGCGTCACGCACGCAGACGCTAGCGAGGGCGGGACCGCGGCGCGCGCACTCCTCGACCCGCCCGGCGCCCGCGGTCAGCCGGGTCAGCCGACGGGTACGCCCTCGAACTTCGCGGCCTTGACCCCGCGGCGCGCGAGCTCGGCCAGGAAGGGCGTCGGCTCGACGAGCGCGCCCAGCCCGCGCGCGCCCGACGCCGGGTCGGCACGGAGGGCGATCGAGGGGAGGAGGCCGGCGAGGCGGGCCGCAGTGACCCCGAGCACCGTTCCGGCCGCGACCGCGGTGCGGTCGACGACGCCGTAGACGACCGGCACGCGCTCCGCGCCGCGCCAACCCCATACCTCGACCCGGGCCGCGCCCCAACCCGAGTCGAGCGGCTTGCGGGTCACGAGCGCACGGGTCGGGCTCCGCACCGGCGGCTCGTCGACCCGGACGGTCACGCGACCCGCACCGGGGACTGCCTGCAACAACACCGACGCCCCCGCCGCCGCGACCTCGCATTCGCGCGCGCCGACCGGGTCGGGGAACCAGACGAGCAACGGACCGAGCTTCCGGCTCGTGTGCCAGGCGCCGTCGTGCCATTCGAGGGCCCGCTCGTGCCGGGCCCGGCGCAGCGCGTCCACACACGCGGGACCCGCCGCGCCCGTGCGCGCGACGTGGACCTCGTCGGCGCGGTCGAGGATGTCGGCGGCGTGGCGGGCGAGCACGTCGCCCAGGCCGGGAACGAGACCGCAGCCGACGGCGAGCGTGACCCCCGCGCGGCGCGCGTCGTCGTCGAGGGCGAGCAGCGCGCCCAGGTCGTCGTCGGTGTCCGCGACCACCGCGGCGTGCACACCGGCCCGCACCGCACGTCGGGCCCACTCGAGCGCCGCGCCGGCCGGGACGGCGACGGCGACCGCGTCGGTCCCGTGCGGGACCCCATCGTCGCCCACGGCCGGCCACGGAACCGCTTCCATCGTGGGCCCGAGCGCGTCGGCGATCTCGCGGGCCCGCCCCTCGTCGCGGCCCGCGACGAACAGGCGGTCGAGCCCCGGGGTGTCGAGGAGCTGGCGGGCGGCGCGGACCGCCACCTCGCCGGTGCCCACCAGGAGCACCGCGGTCACCGGAACTCGGGTCCCTCGAGCTCCCGCCATCCACCGGACGTCGAGGGCACGCTCCCCTTCGCCCGGAGGCGCACGACGACTCCGGCCGCGACCGCCATCGCCGCGACGAGGAGACCGCGCCGGAACGCCTTCATCGCAGCGCGAACGGAGTTGGGATCATCGTGGGGCTAGGTGGAATCGAACCACCGACCTCATCCTTATCAGGGATGCGCTCTAACCGACTGAGCTATAGCCCCGAGGGCGAAGCCAGAGCCTACTTTCCGCTCTCGGCGCTTCGCGCCGGGCCGCTCGCGCCCCGGCTAGTACCCCGCCGGGGCTTCCTCTTCCTTGATCGTGATCTCGATCCCGCCGAAGAGCTCGGCGAAGATGTTGTAGAAGGACGCCGCGACCACGGTCACCACGACCTGGAGCGCGACGATCACGAGACCCACGAGCACCGCGCCGCGGAGGACGTCGGCGGAGAGGAAGTGGAAGTTCTTCGCGTCGAGCAGGTCGCCGATGAACTTCTCGACGCTCGACACGATCCCGGCTGCATCCGCGATCGACCAGAGCGCGACGAGCGCGATGACCGTCACGAACATGGCCGAGATGTAGAAGCAGAGCGCGAGCTTGGTCACCGACCAGAGGTCGACCTTGGTGATCGTCTGGCGGAACCGGCGGTCGAGGCGCTGGGCGCCGACCGGAGCGGCGGTGACCTTCGGCTCCTTGCGGTCGCGGCGCGCGGCGCGGGGCAGCTTCGCCCCCGTCACCGCTCCCGTGCCGTTGCCGTCGGTACGCGACGGCGCCGGTGCGGTGGCCGGCGCCGAGGTCTCGACCTTGGGGCGGCGGGGTGGCGGCGCCGTCTCCGGATCGGTCCGGATCTCGCCGGCCGCGACCGGAGCGTCGACCACGCTCGAGGCACTCGACGCCCGGATGCGGGCCCGCGTCGCCGCCCGGGCAGCCCTGACCCGCGCGGCACGGCCCCGGGGCTGCGGGAGGTCCTCGGGCGAAGTGCTCATACCGGGTTACGCGTCCTCTCCGGCCTCGCCCTCCAGCACGGGCGCAACCGCCACGATCGTCTCGCCCTCACCAAGGCGGGCCACTCGGACGCCGGTGGCGTCACGACCCTGGAGCGAGAGCTCCTTGGCCTCCAGTCGGATGATATTGCCGGCGGACGAGAACACGAGAATCTCGTCGTCGTCGCTCACCGTAAACGCTGCCACGACCCCGCCGCGCGCGGGCGTCACCTTCATACCCCTGACGCCCTGGCCGCCCCGCCCCTGGCGGCTGAACAGGTCGAGCTTGGTGCGCTTCCCGTGCCCGCTGGCGCTCACGAAGAGCATGACCGCTCCCTGACGGTAGGCGTCGCAGCTGACGACGGCGTCGCCCTCACGCAGCCTCATCCCCCGCACCCCACCGGCCGCCCGCCCCATGGGCCGGACGCCCGATTCCGAGAAGCGGATCGTCTGACCGTCCCGCGAGGTCATGACGATGTCGTCCTTGCCGGTGGTCTGGATCACCCGGACGAGCTCGTCACCCCTCGAGAGGTTGATAGCGATCAGCCCGTTCCGGACGGTCGAGTCGTATTCGCCCATCTTGGTCTTCTTCACCGTTCCCTTCTTCGTGGCGAAGAACAGGAAGGCGCCGTCCTCGTAGGTGCGCGTGTCGATGATCGCCTGGATGCGCTCCTCGCTCGCGAGCGGGATGAGGTTCACGAGCGCCGTCCCGCGGGCCGTCCGGTCCTTCATCGGGATCTCGTGGGCCCGGAGCCGGTACACCTTCCCCCGGTTCGAGAACAGCAGGAGGTACGAGTGCGCGGTGGTCGTCAGGAGGATGTCGACGTAGTCGTCGTCGCGTGAGCGGCTCCCCTTCACGCCGCGCCCGCCCCGGCCCTGGCGGCGGAACGCGTCGGCCGCGACCGTCTTGATGTAGCCCTTCTTCGTGAGGACGACGACGACTTCCTCGTCCTCGATGAGGTCGAGCACGTCGATCTCGCCGACGTCGGCCATCAGCCGGGTCTTGCGCTTGTCGCCGTACTTGTCGCGCAGCTCCGTCAGCTCGGTCTTGATGACGCCGTTGAGCTTCGCCTTGCTCTTCAGGATCGACTCGAGCTCCTTGATCTGCGCGCGCAGCTCGGCGAGCTCGTCGCGCAGCTTCTGTCCCTCGAGCTGGGTGAGTCGGCGGAGCTGCATGTCGAGGATGTAGTTCGCCTGGATCTCGGTGAACTCGAAGGGCTTGGCCACGAGACCCGCCCGCGCCGTCTCGACATCCGCGGCGCCGCGGATCAACGCGATGATCGCGTCGATCATGTCGAGCGCCTTGACCAGGCCCTCGACGATGTGCTCCCGGTCGCGCGCCTTCTTCAGGCGGAACTCGGTGCGCCGGCGAACGACCTCGACCTGGTGCGCGACGTAGACGAGCAGCGCCCGGTCGAGTGACAGAAGGCGGGGCACGCCGTCGACGAGCGCGAGCATGTTCACCGCGAAGTTCGTCTGCATCG
>DASRHL010000385.1:0-4932 GCA_035650535.1 Acidimicrobiia bacterium | reverse complement strand
GAGCACGGCGACCCCGAAGTTCGCGACGGGCCTGGCCAGGACGAACCTGAACACCTGCTCGCGCCCGCCCGCGCTCGGGACCGGGGGTGCGTTCGCCGGGTAGCGGTACGAGCCGACCAGCGACGGCTTGCCGCGCAGCTGTCCCTTGTACGTCCCCGTCGTCCGCAGCCTGCCGTGCGGCTCCGTCGCCAGCTTCGGCCGCTCGGTCCGCAGCCAGAACGGGATGCGCCGCGTCGTGCTGCCGAGCGTCAGCACGACGAACCCCGTGACGTCCGCCTCCGGGGCGCTCTCGGAGACGGTGGCGGTCAGGTCGAGGCGGCCGGGGACGGCGACCGTCGGCGGTGCGGCGACGCCGACACCGCTCGCGGCGCCCTGGAGGGCGACCGTGACCGTCCACGTGCCCGCGCCGCCGCCGGCGTCCGTGAGCGAGACCGACCTGGTCGCGCCGGCTCCCGGCTTGAGCAGGCCGAACGACAGGTCGGCGGGCTCCGCGAAGACGAGCGGGGCGTTGGCAGCCGGAACCTGGACGAGGCCGCCGCCCTCGCGGGTGGTCGGCAGCTCGTTCGCCGCCGAGGGGGCCGGCTTCCCGGTGAGGACGAGCGCAGACTTCACCTGGGCGACGGTCCAGTCGGGGTGCCGCTGCAGCAGGAGCGCGGCGGCGCCGGCGACGTGCGGCGCGGCCATGCTCGTGCCGCTGAACGACGCCCAGGTGCCGTCGTGCGGCGGCACGGAGGAGGTGATGTCCACGCCCGGCGCCGCCACGTCCGGCTTCATCCCCAGCGAGATCGGCGTCGGCCCGCCGCTCGAGAACGACGCGATCGTGAGCTGCTTCGTCACCGCCGCGGCCGTGATCGCCTTCGGCGCGCTCCCGGGCGACGAGACGCTCCCGGCCCCGAAGTCGTCGAAGTCGTTGCCGGCCGCGATCACGGGGACGACACCGGCGTCGGCGGCCCCGTTGATCGCGGTCGCCACCAGGTCGCGCGCCGGATCGATCTCGGCCTCCCCGAGCGAGAGGTTGATCACGTCCATCCCGTCCCGGACCGCGGCCTCGACCCCCGCTGCGATCTCGGGCGCGTTCCCGTTCAGGCCGAAGTTCTCGGTCGGGTAGGTGAGCACCTTGTAGTTGCCGATGTAGGCGCGCGGGGCGACGCCCGACAGCGGGCCGCGCCCGGCGATCGCCGGCGTCGCCGGGTTGCCCGCGGCGATCCCGGCGACGTGCGTCGCGTGGTCGGACTCCTCGGGGTCGAACGGGACCTTCGCGTACTTCCAGGTCGTGTCGGGCGACGGGAAGGCGCGGGCGACGATCACCTTCGGCGAGGTGAAGGCGACGTTCCCTTTCGGGAAGCCGGGCGGCATGGCGTAGCCGGCCGGGTTGAAGAACGGGTGGGCCTGGTCGACCCCGTCGTCGACGATCCCGATCTTGATCCCGTTGCCCGCGGTGCTGAAGTCGGGCCCCCACAGCTGCGGGGCGCCGATCAGGCCGGGGCTGCGGTCGAGGAGCGGACGGTACGCGACGTTCGGCCACACCCGGGCGACGCCGGGCGTCGCCGCCAGGCGCGGGAGCTCGGAGCGGGGGAGGAGCACCGCCATGCCGTCGAGGACGACCCGGTAGCGCCACGTGATCCTCGCCGCGGGGATGGCCGCCGTGATGCGCGCGGCGAGCGTCCGCTGCGCCGATGCGAGCGAGCCCAGGTAGCCGAGGCTCGTCGGCGAGCGCAGGTCGAGTCGCTGCGCCTTCACCCGTCCGGTGAGGACGCGGCTCTGCGTGATCGCCTCGGCGAGCGGCGGCGCCTCGAGGCCGACCACGACCTCGACGAGCCCGTCCGTGCGGGCCGGCTGCGCCGCGGGGGAGAGGGTGAGCGCGCCCAGCGCCACGGCGCCGATGAGGACAGCGCGCTTCAAGACGGACAGGCTAGCGGCGGCTAACCGAGGACGTCGAGGACCCGCGCGGCGTGGTCGTCGGGCTTGACCCGGCGGAAGACCTTCTTGACGGTGCCGTCCGCATCGATCACGACCGTCGAGCGCTCGACTCCCATGTACGTGCGGCCGTAGTTCTTCTTCTCGACCCAGAAGCCGTACCGCTCGGTCACCTCGTGGTCGGGGTCGGCGAGCAGGGTGAACGGCAGGCCGTACTTCTGCTTGAACTTCGCGTGCGACGCCTCGCCGTCGGGGCTGACGCCGAGCACCTCGGCCCCGGCCTTCCGGAACGCGTCCCAGGCGTCGCGGATCCCGCAGGCCTGCTTCGTGCACCCGGGCGTGTCGTCGCGCGGGTAGAAGTAGAGGACGACCTCTTTGCCGCGCAGGTCGGCGAGCCGGACGGTTCCGCCGGCGTCGGTCGTCAGCTCGAAGTCCGGGGCGGGTTGGCCTTCTGCGACCACGCCGCGATCCTATGCGCCGGAAACTGCGCCCAGCTGCTGCATCATCGCAAGGTCGTCCCGCACTACCCAGTGTTCGGTGATCCGGCCTTGGGCGATGCGGTAGACGTGGATGTGCTCGACGGAGAACTGTCCGCCGGGCGTGGTGGCGACCCCACGGAACACCGGCCCGCCGTAGGTGCCGCTCCACCGGTTGTGGCAGACGACGATGTCGTCCTCGGCGAGGAGCCTGAGGGTCGTCCAGGTCGAGTCCGGCACGGCGCGCATGACTCCCTCGATCGCCTGTCGGAAGATGTCCAGTCCCGTCTCGGGATCGCGGTCCGGCTGGTGGTTGGTGACATCGGGGTGGACGAGTCGCTCGAAGTCGATCGCTCCGGCGTTCCAGTCGTCGTAGAACTGCTGGACGATCGCCTTGTTCCGCGCACGTCCGTCACCCATGGCGATCAGGGTAACTCCGTCGACGTGGCTCGGGCGTGCAGATCGGGCGCTGGCTCGACGCCCGGTCGTCGCGCCTCTGGAAGTCGATGCGCATCACGACCCGGCGCAGGGTGGACCGGTGGATCTCGGCGAAGCCGGCGGCGGCGAACATGCTGCGGGTGCCGACGTGGAGCTCGTCCCAGAGGACCTCCCGGCCGGGCTCCGCGTTCATCGGGTAGGCCTCGAGCGCGCGGGCGCCGCGGGCGCGGGCGAAGTCGACCGCCGCCTTCGCGAGCTCGTAGCCGACACCGCGGCGGCGGTGCCCGGCCCGGGTGAAGATGCACGTCACCGCCCAGACGCTCGCGTCCGCCTTGTCCTCCGACCGGCCCTCCCACGGGACGCGGAAGCTGCGCACCAGGCCGACGTACGCCGACCGCGGCTCGACCGCGCACCAGCCGACCGGCTCGGCGTCGAGGTAGGCGACGAGGCCGCTCGTCGCCGTCGCGCGGGGCCGGCCGCAGCTCGTCTGCTCGCGCAGGCGCGCGGCGCGCTCCTCGACAGGGAACTTGCGGAACGCCTCTCCCGGCTGGAGCTTGAACCGCTGGCACTGGCAGTACGCGGCGCTCCCCCGCGTGCCGAACACGGCCTGGAGATCCTCCCAGCTCGCCTCGTTGGCGGGGACGACCGTCACGTCGGGCACGGGCTCAGCCTATCCGCGGCGGCGATGAGTTCCGGGCCCGCGGGCCGTCCCTATCGTGGAAGGCCACCAGAGGAGGGACGGATGGGCAAGGTGCGGTTCAGCATCGCGATGTCGGTCGACGGGTTCCTCGCGGGCCCGGGCCAGAGCCGGGAGGAGCCGCTGGGCAAGGGCGGCGAGCAGCTCCACGAGTGGCTGCTCGCGCTCGAGGCGTTCAGGCGGCCGCACGGCATGGAGGGCGGCGTGGTCGACGAGAGCACGCCCGTCGTCGAGGCGTACCAGGCGAACGTCGGGGCCTACCTGATGGGCCGCAACATGTTCGGCGGCGGCCCTGGCCCGTGGGGCGACGACCCGTGGACCGGCTGGTGGGGCGACGACCCGCCCTTCCACGACCCGGTCTTCGTCGTCACGCACCACGCCCGCGAGCCGCTCGTGCTCCAGGGCGGGACCACGTTCACGTTCGTGACCGACGGGGTCGAGGCGGCGCTCCCGCAGGCCCGGGCGGCCGCCGGCGACGCCGACGTCCTGATCAGCGGCGGCGGGAGCATCGTCGGCCAGTGCCTCGAGGCGGGCCTCGTCGACGAGTTCACCGTCTCGATCGTCCCGGTCCTGCTCGGCTCGGGCACGAGGCTCTTCCCCGACCGCGCGAGGGCGGCGGGAGTCGAGCGGATCGCCCAGATCGAGGCGCCCGGCGTGACGCACGTGACGTATCGCGTGGCCGGCTGAGGCGGTCCCGCGCCCGGCTACACTGTCCGCCGCAAGCGCGGATGTGGCGGAATTGGTAGACGCGCACGGTTCAGGTCCGTGTGGGCTTCGGCTCGTGGAGGTTCAAGTCCTCTCATCCGCATCGTCGCTAGCCTGACACCGTGAGCGTCAACCGCACGCTGCGCGGGTTCGCGATCCTCGTCCTGATCACGGTCGTGGTGGTCGTGCTGCAGCTGGAGGCGACGCTGGACGCGCTCTACGTCATCGCGCGGATCGCGTTCCTGCTCGCGATCGCCTTCTTCCTGTTCCTGCTGTGGAGGGAGCGCCGCGGCGAGATCGACGTCTGGCCGGGCCGCGCGAAGGCGGCGTTCTACGGCGGCGCCGCGCTGATCGTTCTCGACGTCGCCGCGATCTCGTTCGTCGACGAGACGGGCCTCGACGCGGTCGCGTTCGTGCTCGTCCTCGCCGCCGGCGGGTTCGCCATGTGGCGGACCTGGCGGGATCAGCACACGTACATCTAGGTTGCTTCGCAGGCCGGGCAGAGCCCGGCCGCTCGCTCGCGCTCCGCGCCGGGAAGCGCCAAGGCCAGAAGTGAGGCGGTCGAGACGCGGATTACGCCTGGACGCGGGCCGTTGCGCCGTCGAGGGCGTCGAGCGCTGCTCGGATGCCGGTCAGCTGCCCGACGAAGATCGGCGTGTCGCGCTCGGTGTAGCGGCTCGCCTCGCTGTCGCGGAGGCG
>DASRHL010000384.1:0-4293 GCA_035650535.1 Acidimicrobiia bacterium | reverse complement strand
CGCGGCGTGCTGCCCGTTGGCAGGGCGCCGCTGGCCACCAGTCCAGCTCGTCGCGTCCCGACTCGGGGGCGGCGCTAAGGAGTCCACGGCTTGGCCGCGTACTCCTCACGCAGCTTCGTCTTGACGATCTTGCCGGTGGCGGCGCGCGGCAGGTCGGGCCGCACGACGAGCTGCTCGGGGATCTTCTGCGTCATCAGCTTCGCGTCACGGCAGTACTGCACCATCTCGGCGAAGGTGAGCGGCTCGGCGCCGGCGACGCCCTGCACGACGGCGCACACGCGCTCGCCCCGTTCCGGGTCGGGAAGGCCGATGACGGCGACGTCCTCGACCTTCGGGTGCGTGTAGAGGAGGTCCTCGATCTCCTTGGCGCTGATGTTCTCGCCCTTGCGGACGATGACGTCCTTGAGGCGGCCGGTGAGCACGACGTGACCGTCCTCGCGGACGTAGCCGAGGTCGCCGGTCCGGAAGAAGCCGTCCTCGTCGAACGCCTCCTTGTTCAGATCCGGATCCGTGTAGCCGCGGAGCACCATCGGGCCCCGCAGGCGCATCTCGCCGACCTCGCCCGGCGCCGCGGGCTTGCCGTCGAGACGGACGACCTTGATCTCCATGCCGACCACCGGACGACCGTCGGTGTTGGCGAGCTGCTCGTCGGTGTCGTGCGGCGATCCGGACGCGATCATCGGCGACTCGGTCATGCCGTATCCGTGCACGATTCCGCGCCCGCCGATCTCGCGCTGCACCTCGTAGTGCAGCTCGGGCGGCTTCGGCGCGCCACCGCCCGACATCAGGCGCAGCGTCGGCAGGATCGACCGGCCCGGTTGCTTGCGCTGCTCGGCGAGGAACGCGATGTAGAACGCGGTGCTCCCGCCGACCATGGTGACGCCGTGCTCGCGGAACACCGCGAGGGTCTCGGCGGGGGAGAAGGCCTCCACCAGCACGGCGGGGAAGCCGATGGCGAGGATGCACACGAGGTAGTCGGGCCCGCCGATGTGCGCGTAAGGAAAGGCGATCGAGCCGACGTCGTCGCGTTTGATGTCGATGGCGACGGCCATGCCCCAGCCGCCGGCGATGAGCGTCTGGTCGGTGTGGCAGACACCCTTGGGATCCGCGGTGCTCCCCGACGTGTAGTAGATCCAGCGGACCGGGGCCTCGTCGGGCGGCGCGCCGGCGGGCGCCGGCGGGAGCGTGGCCGGGTCGCCCTCGGGCAGGCCGTCGTCGACGACGAGGATCTGCGGCGGCGTCTCGAGGCCGGCGCCGACCCGCTCGGCGAGCTCGCGGTAGTCGAAGCCGCGGAACACGCCGGGGATCGCGAAGAAGCGAGCGCCGGTCTGGGCCAGCGCGAACCCCACCTCGCGGTCGCGGTAGAGGTGGATGATCGGGTTCTGGAGGGCGCCGAGCCGGGAGAGCGCGACCGACAGGACCACCGAGTCGATCCGGGTCGGGAGCTGCCACGAGAACCGCGTCTCCGCGGTGACGCCGAGCGCCTGGAGGCCGGCGGCGACCCGCTCGGCCCGGTCGCGGAACTCCGCGAAGGTGAGCGTCCGGTCGTGCTCGTCGACGAGCATCACGCGGTCGGGGTCGAGCGCGGCGCGGCGCTCGACGAGCTCCCAGATCGTGCGGGCGCCCTCGATGATCTTGTCGTCGTCCGGCATCGGCGGGCGAGGTTACGCCTCGCGATGGGTCAGGTGCGCTCCCAAGCGCTCGAGGAACGTCCGCCGCTCGGCTTTGAACGCCGGGTCGGATGGTGATCGGTCGGTGACGAGGCGCGTCAGCTGGGGGAAGGCGAACGGGAAGATGGCGAGGGCGAGCTCCGACAGCACGAGCTGGCGGGCGTCCAGGTCGGCCGGGATCGTGCCGTCGCGCTGGGCGGTCTCGATCGCCGCGACCCAGTCGTCGAAGGCGGCGCGGCGCAGGTCCTCGTTCTCGATCGCGGCGCGGTCGCTGCGCTCGAGGGCCTCCCACATCAGCAGGCGGACGTAGTCGCGGGAGTCGGCCATCCGGTCCTGCAGGTTGGCGATCCGCCCCGCGCTCGTCCGGTCGCGCTGGGCCGCGGGCGGTGCCTGCTCGGTCAGCCGGTGGCGGAGGACGGCTCGGAACAGGCCGTCCTTGGAGCCGAAGTAGTAATAGAGCATCCGCTTGTTGGTGCCGGCCCGGAGCGCGATCGCGTCGACGCGGGCGCCGTTGATGCCGCGGGCCGAGAAGTCGCGCAGCGCGGCGGCGAGGATCCGGGCCCGCGTGCGCTCGGCGTTGCGGGGCCGGGGCGGGCGGGCCGCGGGCGCCGTCGGTTCGTCGGCCACCGCCTCCGCAGGGATCTCGACTGGTTGCGTCATGCCGGCCCGCCGCGCTAACGTACTAACCAGATAGTTAACATAGCAGATCGGGACGACAGGGCCGGACACGGATCCGGACGGCGGTGACCGGATGTCGACGGGCGACGGCGCCGACCACGGGAGCGATGAGGACCGCGGAGTCGATCGGGACGACCAGGGACGCCCAGCTCGTCCACCAGCGCCGCTGGTGGACGCTGCTCGTCCTGTCCATGTGCGTCGTCGTCATCGGCATCGACAACACGGTGCTCAACGTCGCGCTGCCGAGCATCGTCCGGGACCTCGGCGCGTCCGGCTCCGAGCTCCAGTGGACGGTCGACTCCTACACGCTCGTCTTCGCGTGCCTGCTGCTCACGGCGGGCGGCTACGGCGACCGCTACGGCCGCCGGCGCGCGCTGCGCTTCGGCCTCGCCTGGTTCGGTGTGTTCTCGGCGTTGGCGTCGACGGCGGCGTCGCCGACGATGCTCATCGTGACGCGGTGCCTGATGGGCTTCGGCGCGGCGTTCATCTACCCGACGACGCTCTCGATCATCACCAACACGTTCCGTGATCCGAACGAACGCGCCCGAGCGATCGGCATCTGGGCCGGTGTCAGCGGCGTCGGGATCGCGCTCGGACCGGTGCTGGGCGGGGTGCTCGTCGAGCACTTCGGGTGGTCGGCGGTCTTCCTGATCAACGTTCCCGTCTGCACGTTCGCGTTCCTGCTCGCCCGGTGGTTCGTCCCCGACTCGAAGTCGCCCGAGCACGCCCCGCTCGATCCGGTCGGTGCGTTCCTCTCGATCGTGGGCCTCGTCGGGCTGCTTATCGGCATCATCCAGGCCCCGGCCTCGGGTTGGGGCTCGCCGATCGTGCTCGGCGGGTTCGGGTTGGCGGCAGTCGTCCTGCCGCTCTTCGCGTGGTGGGAGCACCACACCGACGAGCCGATGCTCGACGTCCGCGTGTTCCGGAACCCTCGATTCACGGCCGCGTCGGCGACGATCACGCTCACGCAGTTCTCGCTGTACGCGTCGACGTTCCTGCTCACGCAGTACTTCCAGTTCATCCTCGGCTACAGCCCCTTGAAGTCCGGTCTCATGCTGACGCCCGTCGCGCTCGGGCTCATGATCGCGGCGCCGCAGTCGCCCAAGTTCGTGCTGCGGTACGGCACGACGCGCGTCGTCGTGTTCGGGCTCACGATGATCGCGATCGCGACGGCGTGCTACGCATCCGACACGCTGATGTCGAGCTTCGTGCTCGGGTTCGCCGTGCGGGGCTTCTACGGCCTCGGGCTGGGGATCGCGATGGCGCCCGTCACCGAGTCGATCATGGGATCGCTCCCACCCGAGCGTGCCGGAGTCGGCTCCGCCGTCAACGACACGACGCGCCAGACGGGCGGCGCGCTCGGCGTCGCCGTCCTCGGGAGCGTTCTCCTGGCGCGCTACCACTCGATCTTCGACGGCACCACGAGCCTTCCCGCGAAGGTCGTGCACGCGGCCCGCGACTCGATCGGCACGTCGATCCAGGTGGCGTCGAAGCTGCCGGCGCCGCTCGCGGGCCGGCTCCACTCGGTGGCCCGCCATGCGTTCCTCACGTCGATGCGCGTCTCGTACGCCGTCGGCTTCCTGTTCATCTGCGGGGCGACGTTCATCGCCTTCAAGTTCCTCCCCGCCCGCGCCGCGACGTTCCCCGGCGCGGAGGACGACGACGAGGCCTTGATGCGCGCCGCAGCCCTCGAGATCGGCGTCGAGGACGCCGTCTGAGATCGCGGCAACCCGGCGCGGGTCGTCCGTCCCCCTGGACCCGCGCCGGGCTCCGCGTTCGTCAGGAGCCGTAGACGGCGTCGGTGCGGTCGCGGCGGCCGGTGAGCATCCCCTCGGGGATCGGCCACCAGTGCTCCCGGTCGTCGACGCGCGACCACTCCGTGACGGCGACGCGGCGGGCGATGCGCCACTCACCGGACCGGCGTTCGAACCGGTCGACGTAGCGG
>DASRHL010000383.1:0-21177 GCA_035650535.1 Acidimicrobiia bacterium | reverse complement strand
GTCGCTCGCGGTCTGCGACGTGCACGACAGGATGTTGACGTGGTGATCCGCGAGCACCTGGGCGACGTCGCGCAGGAGGCGTGACCGGTCGAGCGCCTCGACCTCGACCGAGACGACGAACGTCGCCGTCTCGTCGGCGTCCCATTCGACCTCGATGACCCGGTGGGTCTGCGTCGACAGCGAGGCCGCGTTGGCGCAGTCGGACCGGTGCACCGAGACGCCCCGTCCCCGCGTCACGAACCCCATGATCTCGTCGCCGGGAACCGGCGTACAGCAACGCGACAGACGCACCATGACGTCGTCGAGTCCCTCGACGTGCACCCCGACCGTGCGGCGCCGCTGGAGCCTCGGCGCCCGCGGGGGCCGCTGCGCGGTCGTCGGGAGCTGGTCCTCTTCTCCCCCGCGCAGCTCGCGGTGCACGCGCTGGGCGACGGCCCGGGCCGAGACGTGGCCCTCGCCGATGGCGGCGTGCAGCGCCTCGAGATCCGCGTAGTGCATCGACTCCGCGACCTTGGCGAGCGGCTGGGCCAGCTTCTGGACCGGTAACCCCTCCTTGCGCAGCGCCTTGACCAGCTCGTCGCGGCCGTTCTCGATCGCGTCGACGCGGCGCTCGCGCGAGAACCACTGGCGGATCTTGCTGCGGGCACGCGGCGTCTGGACGAACTGCAGCCAGTCGCGGCTCGGCCCCGCCCCCTCGACCTTGCTCGTGAAGATCTCGACCGTGTCGCCGGAGCTGAGCGTCGAGTCGAGCGGCACGAGCCGGCCGTTGACCCGCGCGCCGATGCACCGATGCCCGACCTCGGTGTGGATCGTGTACGCGAAGTCGATCGGCGTCGCGCCGGCGAGCAGCGTGACGACCTTCCCCTTGGGCGTGAAGACGAAGACCTCGTCCTGTTCGAGGTCGACCTTCAGCGTCTCCATGAACTCCTCGGGGTCGGACGTCTCCTGCTGCCAGTCGACCATCCGCTGCAGCCAGGCGAGATCCTCCGACGGGGAGCGTTCCTTGTAACCCCAGTGGGCGGCGATGCCGAACTCCGCCCGGCGGTGCATCTCGCGCGTGCGGATCTGCACCTCGACCGGCTTGCCGGTCGGGCCCACCACGGTCGTGTGCAACGACTGGTAGAGGTTGAACTTCGGCATCGCGATGTAGTCCTTGAACCGGCCCTGCACCGGCGCCCACAGCGCGTGGATCGACCCGAGCGCGCCGTAGCAGTCCTTCACGGAGTCGACGATCACGCGGACGCCGATGAGGTCCTGGACCTCGTCGAACTCCTTGCCCCGCACGATCATCTTCTCGTAGATCGACCAGTAGTGCTTCGGCCGCCCCTGCACCTCGGCGTCGATGTGCAGGTCGGCGAGCCGGTCGCGCAGCTCCGACAGCACCTTGGCGAGCTCCTCCTCGCGCTCGGGCGAGCGGGTCGCGACCATCTGCTCGATCTCGGCATAGCGCTTCGGGTGCAGCACGGCGAAGGCGAGGTCCTCGAGCTGCCACTTCACGTCGGCGATCCCGAGGCGGTGCGCCAGCGGCGCGTAGATGTCGATCGTCTCCTGCGCGATCCGGCGCTGCTTCGTCTCGGGAAGCGACGCGATCGTGCGCATGTTGTGGAGCCGGTCCGCGAGCTTGATGAGCAGCACGCGGATGTCCTTCGCCATCGCCACGAGCATCTTGCGCAGCGTCGCCGCCTGCTGGGCCTCCTTCGAGTCGAACTGGAGACGGTCCAACTTCGTGACGCCGTCGACGATCGCCGCGACCTCCGAGCCGAAGTCGGCCTCGAGGTCGTCCTGGGTGAGCGACGTGTCCTCGACCGCGTCGTGCAGCAGGGCGCCGGCGATCGTGACGTCGTCGAGGCCCAGGCGGGCGAGGATCATCGCCACCCCGAGGGGGTGGGCGATGTAGGGCTCCCCGGAGCGGCGCAGCTGCTCGGCGTGCGCGGCCCGGGCCACCTCGTAGGCCTGCTCGATCAGCTGGGTGTCGGCCCGGCGGTGCCGCTCCCGGTAGGCCTCGAGCAGGGGCGCGAGCTCGACGTCGACGTGGTGGCGCCGCCACGGGAGCGGCAGGCCCGAGCGGCGGTCGGGACGGAGCTCGATCGAGGTCATACCGCGCCCAGAACGTCCCGGGGCGGCCCGGTCATCCCAACCATCACGATCTCATTGTCCCACCATGCCTCGGCTCTCGGCGAGGAACTCGCTCACTGCTCCGCGGGATCCCGCTCCGCGACGCTCGCTCCGGCCGCACGGCCACCGCTAGCGGCGCTTGCGGCGGCGCTGCTGGCGCGGGCGGGGGGTGACCCCCGAACCGGCGCCGCGGGCCCGGGCGGCGGGCTGGGCCGGGCGGGCCGGACGCGGGGCGGCGGGTGTGGGTGCCGGCTCCGGCGCCTCCCCGCCCTCGGCGACCTCGCCCAACTCGGCGGGTTCACCCGCCTCTTCGGGTTCACCGGCCTCTTCGGGTGCAGCGGCCTCCTCGGGCACACCGGCCGCTTCGGTGACACCGGCCTCCTCGGGTACACGCGCCTCCGGCACCCGCCGCGCCGCCCGGGGTGCGGCCGCGGCGACCCGGGTCGGGGCCACGGTCGTCTCCGCCTCGTCGCGCGCGAGCTGGGCCGCCGAGCGCTCCCGGAGGGCGACGAAGCGCGGCTCACGCTCCTTGAGGAACGCGAGGATCGGCGTGGCGACGAAGATCGACGAGTAGGCGCCGGTCATGAGGCCCACGAACAGGGCGAGCGCGAAGTCGCGGAGCGTGATGGCGCCCATGATCCCGCTGCCCACGAAGAGCAGCGACGCGACCGGCAGCAGCGCGACGAACGAGGTGTTCAGCGAGCGCATGAGCACCTGGTTCATCGAGCGGTTGACCATGCGCGAGTACGTGTCGCCCCGTTCGGTGCCGATGGTCGACGTGTTCTCCTTCACCTTGTCGAACACGACGACGGTGTCGTAGAGGGAGAACCCGAGGATCGTGAGGAACGCCACCACCGTCCCCGGTGTCACCTCGAAGCCCGTCACCGCGTAGACGCCGACCGTGATGACGATGTCGTGCAGCACGGCCACGATGGCGGCGAGCGCCATCTTCCATTCGAAGCGGAACGTGAGGTAGAGCGCGATCAGCCCGAAGAACACGATCAGGCCGGTCAGCGCCTTGTTGCTGACCGTGTCTCCCCACGTCGGGCCGACCGTCGAGATGCTCACGTTCTGGTCGGAGGTGTTCGCGAACTTTGCGAGTGCGGCCTGCACCTCGTCGGTCGTCTTGGAGCTGACGACCTTCGACTGCACGCGGACGTGGTTGCCGCCGACGATGAGGATCTTGGCGTCGCCCAACCCGAGCGGCGAGACGATCTTGCGCACGGCGTCGGCAGACGGCGAGCCCTTCGCGACCGTGAACTCCCACTGCGTGCCGCCCTCGAAGTCGATGCCGAGGTTCAACCCGCTGATCAGCAGCGCGATCACGGAGATCAGGATCAGCGTGCCCGACAGCAGCGCCCACCGCCACGAGCGCTCGATGAACTGGAAGTGCGTGCGCTCGTGGAAGATGTCGCTCAGCGTGTGACGCTCACGCTTGGCGGGCGCGGGCGGCCGCTCGAGCGTGGGTGCGGTCATCGCCGGCCCCCCTTCACCGGCTCACGCCCGCGGCCCGAAGACCGTGCGGGCGCCTCGCGCGTCGCGCGGCCCGTGACGCCGATCGCCGTCGCGACGTCGACGTCGAGGCCGGCGGCGATGCCGACGCCGCGCATCCGGACCAGGTGGGGCCGCCGGGCCATGATCGACACGAGCGGGTGCATGAAGAAGTACGAGACGAGCAGGTCGAGGATCGTCGAGATCCCGAGGTAGAACGCGAACCCCCGCACCGACCCGATGGCCAGGAAGTACAGGGCGCCCGCGCCGATCAGCGACACGAGGTCGGCGGCGACGATGGTGCGGAACGATCGGGCGAACCCGCGGTCGACCGACGACCGGACCGTCCGGCCGGTCCGCACCTCGTCCTTCAGACGTTCGAAGTACACGACGTAGGAGTCGACGGTGATGCCGACGGACACGATGAGGCCGGTGACTCCGGCGAGCGTGAGGGTCAGGCCGACGGACTGCCCGAGGTACGAGATGAGGCTGTACGTGAGCGCCGCGCTCACGAGCAGGCCGAGGATCACGACCCCGCCGAGCAGCCGGTAGTACACGAGCATGTAGATCGCCACCAGCGCGAGGCCGATGACGCCCGCCGCGATGCCGGCGTCGAGCTGGTCGCTGCCGAGGCTGGGCGACACGTTCTCGGACGTGAGCTGCTTCAGCTGCACGGGCAGCGCGCCGTAGTTGATGAGCTTGGCGAGGTCGGACGCGTCCGTGCTGCTGAAGCTGCCCGAGATCTGCACCGGACCGGAGAACGTCGCACTCTGGAACGCAGGGTTCGAGTACACCTCGCCGTCGAGCACGATCGCGACCTGGTCCTGGGGTGACGCCTTGCCGAACGACTTCGAAGCCAGGTCGTTGAACTTCGTCAGCCCCTCGCTCTTCAGGTTCATGTCGACGACATAGCCGGTGCCGGAGGCGAAACTCGACGACGCGCTGTCGACGTCGTTGCCGGTGAGCTTGGTCGGCCCCAGGAAGAGCCGGCCCGTCCCCTGGCCCGCGTGGAACGGCAGCACGACGCACGCGTCGCGCTTGTCGTCGGCGAGGCGCGTCGTCGGGATCGTCGACAGCGTCGCGAGCTGGTTCACCTCGCACGACGCGATCGCCGCCTTGGCGGCGGCGTCGTTGGCGGGCGCGGTCGTGGTCGTCGTCGTGCTCGCGGGGGCGGTCGTGCTCGAGCCCGGCGTCGTCGTGGTCGTCGTGCTCGACGACGACTTGGGCTTCTTGGCCTCGGGCGGGAGCGCCGCCAGCACGGGCCGGAAGCGCAGCTCGGCCGTCCGGCCGACGATGCGCTGCGCCTTGGCGCGGTCCTTCACGCCGGGGAGGTCCACGACGATGTTGTCACCCTGGCGGCTGATGTCGGGCTCGGCGACTCCGAGGGAGTCGACGCGGTTGCGGATGATGTCGACGGCCTGGTCGATCGAGGAGCTGCGGACGTTGTGGCCGACCGGCTGCAGCACGACGGACACGCCGCCCTGCAGGTCGAGACCGAGGACGGGCTCGTTGCCGGCGAGCAGCGTCGCACCGAGCGCGAGCACGACGACGGCGATCGTCCCGGTCAGGTAGATCCTCAGCTTGCGCACGGGTCAGCCGGCTCCACCGGCCGCGTCGGGGCGGCCCTCGCCGGGCTCGTCGTCGCGAAGGTCACGCTCCCGATCATCGTCCCCGAACCCGGCCGACCTGAGCGGTCCGCTGCTGCCCGGTCCCGCGACGCCGGTGCCGCCGAGCCGCCCCGCGATGGCGCCCCGAGCCAGGGTCACGACCACTCCCGGCGCGATCTCGAGCTCGACGGTGTCGTCGTGCAGCGAGCGCACCGTCCCGTGGATGCCCCCCGTGGTGACGATCTCGTCGCCGACGTCGACGCTCGCGATCAGCGCCCGGCGCGCCGCCATCTGGCGCCGCTGGGGCCGTACCACGAGGAAGAAGAACCCGGCGACGAGAACGACCAGGTAGACGACGACGATCACGCTGAACCCTTCGTGAGAACCGGGCGATGGTAGCGCCGCCCCCCGGCGGAGCCGTTTCACCGGGACGCGCCGCGCACGGCATCGACGCCGCGGGTTCACCGCGATGTCACGCGCCGTGGCGGATCCCCGTTACTCGGCGAAGAGCGCGGGCGGCGGCTCCCGACCGGGGGGCGCGGCCACGGCGAGGTGCACGTAGGCGGCGGGCGTGGCCACGCGCCCACGCGGCGTCCGCAGGAGCAGCCCCTGCTTCAGCAGGAACGGCTCGTAGACGTCCTCGACGGTCTCGGGTTCCTCGCCCACCGCGACCGCGAGTGTGTTGAGTCCGACCGGCTGCCCACCGAAGGTCGTGCACAGCGCGGCGAGCACGGCCCGGTCGACCTTGTCGAGACCGAGCTCGTCGACCTCGAACAGCGCGAGCGCGGCGCGCGCCGTGTCGACGTCGACGGTCCCGTCGGAGCGCACCTCTGCGAAGTCGCGCACGCGCTTGAGCAGGCGGTTGGCGATGCGCGGTGTGCCGCGGGCCCGCGTCGCGATCTCGCGTGCGCCGTCGGCGGTCAAGGGGACGCCGAGGATGTGGGCGGAGCGGGCCAGGATCGCCTCGAGGTCGGCGGGCTCGTAGTAGTCGAGCCGGGCGACGAAACCGAAGCGGTCGCGGAGCGGCCCGGTGATCATGCCGCTCCGCGTCGTGGCGCCGACCAGGGTGAAGCGTGGGAGGTCGAGCCGGATGGAGCGCGCCGACGGCCCCTTGCCGATCACGATGTCGAGCTGGAAGTCCTCCATCGCCGGGTACAGGACCTCTTCGACCGGTCGGGGCAGCCGGTGGATCTCGTCGATGAAGAGCACGTCGCCGTCGTCGAGGTTCGTCAGGATGGCGGCGAGGTCGCCCGCCCGTTCCAGCGCCGGGCCGCTCGTGGTGCGGCAGGCGACGCCGAGCTCGGCGGCGACGATGCCGGCGAGCGACGTCTTGCCGAGGCCCGGGGGGCCGGCGAGGAGCAGGTGGTCGACCGCCTGGCCGCGTCGCATCGCGGCCCCGATCATGATCTCGAGGTGCTCCTTGAGCCGGGCCTGGCCGACGAACTCGGCCAGCCGCCGGGGTCGCAGCGTCGTCTCCTCCGCCACCTCCACCGGGTCGGCGTCGGCCCGCAGCAGCTCGTCTCTCATTGTCGCACTCGCTCAGCGGCAGGGTACCTGCCGCTGCCCTCCGGGACGCTCGTCGCTCCGGGTCTCATTGTCGCAGGCCTCTCATGCGCGGGTCACCGCGAGGAGCTTGAGGGCATCGCGCAGCAGGTCCTCGATCGCGCCGTCCTCGGGGAGCTCGGCGAGCACCGCCCGTACCTCGTCGCGGCCGTAGCCGAGGCCGGTGAGCGCGTCGCGCACCTCGGCGCGCGCGGCGCCGGGCCGGCCCGGCTCCGGTTCGATCAGGTCGAGGTCGGGCAGCTCGAGACGCGCCTTCAGGTCGACGAGCATGCGCTGCGCGGTGCGCTTCCCGACGCCGGGCACGAGCGTGAGCGCATCGACGTCGTCGTCGAGCAGCGCGCGCCGGAGCGCACCGGGCGAGTGCACGCTCAGGACCGCGAGCGCCAGCTTCGGCCCGACCCCCGACGCCCCGATGAGCACCTCGAAGGTGTCGCGCTCGTCGCGCGTGGGGAACCCGTAGAGCACCAGCGCGTCGTCGCGGACGTGCAGGTGGGTGAAGAGGAAGGTCGCCTCGCCGGGCTCGAGCGTCGTGAGCGCGCCGAGCGGCACCAGCACGCGGTACCCGACACCTCCAACCTCGACGAGCACCTCGCCGGCCGTCGTGCGCTCGAGGACCGTCCCGCGGACCGAGCCGATCACCGCGAACCCTCCCGCGCCAGAGCCGCCGCGACGGCGCGCTCGTAGCCACGGACCGGACCACGGCCCGCGCCGCCGCCGTCGCTGTGTTCCACCGCGGCGCGCACCCGACCGGCCCCGGCGTGGCAGATCGCGAGTGCGAGCGCGTCGGCCGCGTCGGGCGGGCCGGGGATCGCGGACAGCGCGAGCAGCCGGGCGACCATCACCGCGACCTGCGCCTTGTCGGCACCGCCGTACCCGGTCACCGCGAGCTTCACCTCGTTGGGGCTGTAGTGCACGACCGGGACGCCGGCGCGCGCCGCGACCGCGAGGGCGATCCCGCTGGCCTGCCCGACCGCGATCGCGGTCCGTGCGTTCACCTGGAACAGCACCCGTTCGACGACGAGCACCGACGGCCGCAGCTCGTCGACCAGCGTCTCGATCTCGGCCGACAGCGCCGCGAGCCGGGCCGGCAGCTCGTCGGTGGGCGGCGTCCGCAGCACGCCGCAGGCGATCGCCCGCAACGCCGAACCGTCACGGCGGACGGCGCCGTACCCGCAGCGCGAGAGCCCGGGGTCGATGCCGAGCAGCGGGCCGGACACATCGGGGCCGAACACGGGTTCGATCGTACGGGGTGCGGGCAGGCGGGGCGCGGATCGGGGGCCGGATGTCTCGCCTCCCGGGCGAGGAGCTCGGCTCGCTGCGGCCGCAGGATGCCTGCGCCGCCGGCGGTGCCTCGGTCGGCGCTACTTCGAGGAGCGGCGCCAGAGGATGATCACGACGATCACCGCGACGACGAGCAGGGTCGGCACCAGCCGCTTGCCGACCGCGCCCCCGGCGGTCTTCACCAGGTCGACGGGCTCCGCCTCCGCCATCTCGATCTTGCGGACGCCCCCCTCGGCCGAGCCGTTCCCCGTCGCGGGCGCCTCCGTGGGCGGCGGCGCCGTGGCCACGGCGGCGCCCGGCGCCTCGGGGGCGGGCGCCTCGCTGCCCGCCGCCGGCGCCTGCCCGTTGCCACCGGTGCTCGCGCCCCCGGCCTCCTCGCTCAGCACGTTCTCCTCGAGGCTCTGCACGAACTGGCCGAGGAGCTTGCTCGACACGTCGGCCATCACCCCGCGGCCGAACTGCGCGACCTTCCCCGTCACGTTGAGGTCGGTGTCGATCGTGACCTGTGTGCCGTCCCCGTCGCTCACGAGCGTGGCGGTGACGGTCGCCGAGGCGTTGCCCTGACCACGGGTGTCGCGGCCCTCGGCCTTGATGACGACACGACCGCTCGCCTGGTCGGCCTCGACGATGCGGGCCGCGCCCTTGTACTGGGCGGTGATGGGCCCGACCTTGACCTTGACGATCCCCCGGTACTCGTCGCCCTCGACCTCCTGCAGCTGCGCGCCGGGCATGCACGGTGCGATGCGCTCGACGTCGAGCAGGACGTTCCAGGCCTGCTCGAAGGGGACGGCGACCCGGAACTGGTCCTCGATCTTCATGCGTGCTTCCTCTGGCCTCTGGTCAAGCGCTGGGGTCGTGGCGCGGTGCGGTGCTGCCGAACGCGGCCTCCGCAGCGCGTAGGTCGTCGAGCGTATCGACATCTGCGGGATCTCCGGTACCCGAGCAGTCGACCTCCGTCACCGGATGGGTGGCCATGAGGGTGCGCGCGCCGACGTCACCGCGCAGCTGCAGGGCCTCCGGCCAGAGTGTGCGCCCGATCAGGACCGGGTTGCCACGCGTGCCGCCGTAGGTGGCGACGGCGAGCTCGGCGCCCGCGGCGTGCGCGGCGGCGAGCCGCCGGTACGCGTCGGCGCCGACCCGGGGCTGGTCGGCGAGGCCGACGCAGGCGGCGCTCACCTGGGCCCAGCCGTCGAGTGCACCGAGGGCGGCCCGGAGGCTGTGGGCGATCCCGGCGCTCCACCGGTGGGCCCGGACCACGACCACGCCGGGCGGGGCGGCGGCCGCGACCGTGGCGCCGCGGTAGCCGGTGACGAGGACGACGGGTCGCAACCCGCTCGCCATCGCGGCGTCGAGGGCCCAGGCGACGAGCGGCCGGCCCGCCACCTCCAGGAGCGGCTTGGGAACCTTCGAGTCGAGCCGCGACCCGCGCCCGCCGGCGAGGACCGTGACCGCGACGCTCAAGTCTTCGCGCTCGACTTTCCCGCTCTCGGCGGCTGCACCGCCGGACCGCACGGGCCCCGCCCGCTGCTCAGCGGGATACCCGCGTCGCGACACTCCCTCACGCGCGCGCGGCCTCGAGCGCGCGGCGGACGAGCACGCGCGCGAGGTGCTCTCGGTACTCGGGGGTGGCATTCAGGTCGCTCGGCGGCTCGGTTCCGTCGGCGGCGTGCTCGGCGGCATCGGTGATGGACGCGCCGCCCGCCAGGGCCTGCTCGACCGCGGTGGCGCGCAGCGGCGTGCTGCCCATGTTGACGAGCGCGACGCGGGTGTCGCCGTTCGTCCCGACCGCGAGGGCACCGACGATCGCCCAGTCCTGGGCCCGCCGGTTGAACTTCTGGTAGTTCCAGCCCCCGGCGCCGGTCTTGGGCACGCGGATCTCGGTGAGGAGCTCGTCGGGACCGAGCGCGGTCTCGAGGAACCCGCGGAAGAAGTCGGACGCGCCGATCGTCCGCTCGCCCGAGGGACCGCGCACGACGAGCGTCGCGTCGAGCGCGAGCAGCACCGCGGGCAGGTCGGACGCGGGGTCGCCGTGCGACACGGAGCCACCGAGCGTGCCGCGGTGGCGCACCTGGTTGTCGCCCACCTCGGCCGCGACCCCGCGCAGGACCCCGCACTGCTGGGCGAGCAGGTCGCTCGTCTCGAGGTCGCGGTGGCGGGTCAGCGCGCCGATGGCGAGGTGGTCGCCGCCGTCGCGGATGTAGGAGAGGTCGCGGAGACGGCCGACGTCAACGAGCACCGATGGGGTGGCGAGCCGCAGCTTCATCAGCGGGATCAGCGACATGCCGCCGGCGAGGATCTTGGCGTCGTCGCCGTACTCGGTGAGCGCCTTGACCGCGGCGTCGGCGGAGTCCGCCCGGACGTAGTCGAAGCTGGCCGGGATCATGCTGCTCCTGCTCCTCCTGTGCTGCTGGCTGTCGGCGCGGACGCGCCCGTACCGGTACGCGCGGCGCGGATGGTCTGCCACACCCGCTCGGGCGAGGCGGGCATCTCGATGTCGGTGACGCCGAGCGGCGCCAGCGCGTCGACGATCGCGTTGATGACCGCGGGTGCGGCCGCGATCGTGCCCGCCTCGCCGACCCCCTTCACACCCATCGCGTTCGACGGGCTGGGCGTCACCGTGTGCGCGAGCTCGAGGCTCGGGACCTCGGCGGCCGACGGGACCAGGTAGTCGGTCAGGGTCGACGTGCGTAGCTGACCCTGCTCGTCGTAGGTCGCCTCCTCCCAGAGCGCCTGCGCGGCCCCCTGCACGATCCCGCCGTGCACCTGGCCCTCGACGATCAGCGGGTTGACCTGCTGCCCGCAGTCGTCGACCGCGACGTAGCGGACGAGCTCGACCCGGCCCGTCTCCTCGTCGACCTCGACGACGGCGATGTGCACGCCGAACGGGAACGTGAAGTTCGTCGGGTCGTACGACGCGTCGGCGGTGAGGTTGGGCTCGACACCCTCGGGGAGGTCGTGGGCGAGGAACGCGTTGAACGCGATCGCCTGGAGCGCCATCGTGCTCGCGGGGGTGCCGCGAACCCGGAATTCGCCGTCGACGAACTCGAGGTCCTCCTCGGCGACCTCCATCTGGTGAGCCGCGATCGCCCGAGCCTTCGCGATCACCTTCTCGCACGCGGCGTAGACGGCACTCCCGCCCACGGCGAGAGAACGCGAGCCGTACGTGTCGAGGCCGAGATGCGAGATCGCGGTGTCGGAGTGGAGGACGGACACGTCCTCGACCGGGACACCGAGCCGGTCGGCGACGATCATCGCCCACGAGGTCTCGTGGCCCTGCCCGTGCGGCGACGTCCCGGTGACGACCTCGACCTTGCCCGTCGGGAGGACCCGGATCGTGGCGTGCTCCCATCCGCCGCTACCGAAGTTCAGGCTGCCGAGGGCCCGGCTCGGCGCCAGGCCGCACATCTCGACGTAGGACGAGAACCCGATGCCGAGGGGGCGGGTCGAGCCCGTGTCGCGCCGGCGGGCCTGCTCCGCCCGCAGGTCGGAGTAGCCCGCGAGGCGCATGGCCTCGTCGAGCGCGGGGCCGTAGTCGCCGCTGTCGAAGACGAGCGAGCCCGCAGAGGCGTACGGGAACTTCTCGAACGGGATGAAGTTCCGCCGCCGGATCTCGGCACTGTCGACGCCCACCTGGCGCGCGAGCGACTCGATGGCCCGCTCGATCGCGAAGGTGGCTTCCGGGCGACCGGCGCCCCGGTACGCGTCGGTGGGCGTCCGGTTCGTGAAGACGCCGATGCAGGTGAACGACATCACGGGCACGTCGTAGACACCGGTGTAGAGGAACGAGCCGAGCAACGGGACCCCGGGCGTGACGAGCTGCAGGTATGCACCCATGTCCGCCAGCAGGTGCACCCGCACCGCGGCGATCCGGCCGTCGGCGTCGGCGGCCAGCTCGATGTCCTGGATCATCCCGCGGCCGTGCGTGGTCGCCAGCGCGTTCTCGGAGCGGTCCTCGTTCCAGCGCACGACCCGCCCGAGGCGGCGGGCGAGCGCCAGGCACAGCGCCTCCTCGGCGTAGACGTTCAGCTTCGATCCGAACCCGCCGCCCACCGACGGCGCCACGACGCGGAGCTGGTGCTCGGCGACGCCGCTGACGACCGCGAGCATGATCTTGAGGATGTGCGGGATCTGGGTCGACGAGTAGACGGTGAAGTCGCCGCCGTAGGGCTCGGGGACGACGCACACGCCGCGGGGCTCCATCGCCATCGGGATGAGCCGCTGCTGCACGTACCGCTCCCGCACGACGTGCGTGGCACCCGCGAACGCGGCATCCACCGCGGCCGGGTCCGGCGTCAGCTCCCAGGTGTAGCTGCGGTTGCCCGAGAGGTCCGCGTGCGCGAGCACGCGGTCGGCGGCCGCGTCCTCGATGTCGAGGACGGCGGGAAGCTCCTCGTAGTCGACCACGACGCTCTCGCTCGCGTCGCGGGCGACCTCCCGGCTCGTGGCGACCACGACCGCGACGCCGTCGCCCGCGAAGCAGGCCTCGCCGCGGGCGAGCGGCCAGTGCGGCGGGTTCACCATGTCGGGAGTCACGGGCCACGCGCACGGCAGCGGCGCCGCGAAGTCGCCGGCGAGATCCTCGCCCGTGAACACGGCGACGACGCCCGGCATCGCTGCGGCGGTGCTCGTGTCGATGGAGCGGATGCGCCCGTGCGCGTACGGGCTGCGCACGATCTTGGCGTGGAGCGCACCGGCGACGGGCAGGTCGTCGACGTAGCGCGCGGAGCCGGTCAGGATCGGGGCGTCCTCCCGCCGGAGCAAGCGGGACCCGATCACGGAGGTCACGTCGCCGCCCCTCCGCTCGCGGCGCCGCTCGGCGCCTTGTCGCGGATCCCCATGTCGTGGCCGGCGGCCGCGAGGACGGCCTTCACGATGTTGTGGTAGCCGGTGCAGCGGCAGAGGTTCCCCTCGAGGCCGAGGCGGACGTCCCGCTCCGTCGGGTTCGGGTTCTCGTCGAGGAACGACACCGCGGCCATGACCATCCCCGCGGTGCAGAAGCCGCACTGGAGCCCGTGGTTCTCGTGGAAGGCCTGCTGCACGGGGTGGAGCTCGCCGTCGTGGGCGAGACCCTCGATCGTCGTGACGGAGGCGCCGTCGGCCTGGGCCGCGAACATCGTGCAGGACTTCACCGACTCGCCGTCGAGCAGGACGGTGCAGGCACCGCACGAGGACGTGTCGCAGCCGATCTTCGTGCCGGTCAGCCCGCAGGATTCGCGCAGGTACTGGACGAGGAGCGTGCGGGGCTCGACGTCGTGGTCGTGGGCCGAGCCGTTGACGGTCATGGCGACACGCATCGGATGCCTACCCCCAGTGGGAAGATGCCGTTCGAGCCGGCTGTCGGGCGGAACAGGTCGATCGTCCGTACTCTCGCGCAGGGTCGGGGCCCGCGCCATACGACGCGCGGGTCCCGGACCTCTCAGCCGGAACGGTCGGGGCCCGCCCGCTCGACCGAGATGCGCACCATCACGCGTCGCTCGCGCTCCATGGCGTTGCGGTAGTCGTCCCAGTCGGGATGCTCGCCCTGGATCGACCGGTAGTACTCGACGAGCATCTCCATCGCGTCCGGGAGCGACACGACCTCGGCCGTCCCGTCGACCTGGATCCAGTCGCCGAAGAACCCGTCGTTGATCACGCACAGCGAGACGCGGGGGTCGCGCCGCAGGTTCCGCGTCTTGAGGGCGGTCTCGCGGGTGCTCACCACCACCCGCCCGCCCGCGTCGACGCTGCACTGGACGGGCGAGAGCTGGGGCCGTCCGTCAGAGCGGTGGGTGGCCATCACGGCGTGATGGTTCGCCCGGATGTAGTCCAGCGCGTGCTCGACGTCCACGACGGGTCAGGCCACCACGGCCTGGAGCACGTCGTCGGGGATGTCGAAGTTGGCGTAGACGTTCTGCACGTCGTCGTGATCCTCGAGCGCGTCGATCACGCGGAGGACCGACTTGGCGCTGCCGGCGTCGTCGAGCGCGATGACCGTCGACGGCAGCATCGTGAGGTCCCCGCTCGTCACCGTGATGCCGGCCTCCTCGATCGCGGTACGGACGGCGTGCAGGTCGCTCGGCGCGGTCGTCACCTGCCAGGTGTCGCCCTGGTCGGCGATGTCCTCGGCGCCGGCGTCGAGGGCGGCGAGCATGAGATCGTCCTCCGTGGCGGCAGCCTTCTCAAGGATGATCACACCCTTGCGCTCGAACTGCCAGGCGACCGCCCCGGGCTCGGCGAGCGAGCCGCCGTTGCGGCTGAAGATGTTCTTGATCTCGGCGCCGGTCCGGTTGCGGTTGTCCGTGAGGCACTCCACGATGACGGCCACGCCGTTGGGCGCGTAGCCCTCGTAGGTCACCTCCTCGTAGCTGACGCCCTCGAGCTCGCCCGTGCCGCGCTTGATGGCGCGGTCGATGTTGTCCATCGGGACCGAGTTGTCGCGCGCCTTCTGGATCTTCGTCCGCAGCGTCGCGTTGGCGTCGGGGTCGCCGCCGCCCGTCTTCGCCGCCACCTCGATCTCCCGGCACAGCCGCGCGAACAGCTTCCCTCGCGCCGCGTCCGCGGCGCCCTTCTTGTGCTTGATCGAGTGCCACTTCGAATGCCCGCTCATGACTCCCGCTCCTGGCGGCTCCGCCGCCGGGCCGCTCGGGCCCCGCTCGCTGCCGGCCGGACCACCCGGCCGCCTTCACGCTCGCTCATGACTCCCGCTCCTGGCGGCTCCGCCGCCGGGCCGCTCGGGCCCCGCTCGCTACTCCGCGGGATACCCGCTCCGTAACGCTCACTCATGTTGCTGCTCCAAGGAACGCCTGGTGGATCCGGAGATCGCCGGAGAGCTCCGGGTGGAACGTCGTGACCCAGACCGGCCCCGACCGGCACAGGACCGGACGGCCGGCGTGCTCGGCGAGAACCTCGACGCCGGGTCCGACGGCCTCGACGACCGGCGCCCGGATGAACACGCCCGGGAACGGCCCGCCGCGCAGCCCGCGCACGTCGAGGGGAGCCTCGAACGACTGGAGCTGCGTGCCGTAGGCGTTGCGGCGCACCGTGCAGTCGATCGCTCCGAGGGGCACCTGGTCGGGTCGACCGTCGAGCACCTCGCGGCCGAGCACGATCAGCCCCGCGCAGGTGCCGAGCGCGGGCAGCCCGTCGCGCAGGCGTTCCCGCAACGGCGCCCGCAGTCCCGACGTGTCGAGGAGCCGGTTCATCGTGGTCGACTCGCCCCCCGGGAGCACGAGCGCGTCGACCGCGCTCAGGTCGGACGGCGTCCGGACCTCGACGGTCTCGACGCCGAGCGCGTCGAGCACCTCACGATGCTCGCGGAACGCCCCCTGGAGCGCGAGGATGCCGGCCTTCATGCCCTGGGGGCACCGCGTCGGGTCGTCCGTCGGGCGCGCTCACGGAGACGTCACCACCCCCGGTCGGCGAGCTTGACGTCGAGCTGGTCGATCTCCTGGCCGCGCATCGCCTGGCCCAGACCCCGCGAGACCTTGGCCACGATCGACGCGTCGCGGAAGTGCGTGGTCGCCTCGACGATTGCCTTCGCCCGCGTGGCCGGGTCCTCGCTCTTGAAGATCCCGCTCCCGACGAACACCGCCTGGGCGCCGAGCTGCATCACGAGCGACGCGTCGGCCGGCGTGGCGATCCCACCGGCGCAGAACAACGGAACCGGCAGCTCGCCCCGCTCGGCCACCTCCTGCACGAGCTCGACCGGAGCGCGCAGCTCCTTCGCCCAGCCGTAGAGCTCGGCGTCGTCGGCGACGGTCAGCCGGCGGATGTCGCCGAGGATCGACCGCAGGTGCGTGACGGCCTCGACGATGTTGCCGGTGCCGGCCTCCCCCTTCGAACGGATCATGCACGCGCCCTCGGCGATGCGCCGCAGCGCCTCCCCGAGGTTCGTCGCGCCGCACACGAACGGGACGGTGAACCCCCACTTGTCGACGTGGAACTCGGCGTCGGCCGGGGTGAGCACCTCGGACTCGTCGATGTAGTCGACGCCGAGCGCCTCGAGCACCTGGGCCTCGGCGAAGTGGCCGATCCGGCACTTGGCCATCACGGGGATCGTGACCGCGTGCTGGATGGCCTCGATCATGGCCGGGTCGCTCATCCGGGCCACCCCGCCGTCGCGGCGGATGTCGGCCGGCACCCGCTCGAGCGCCATCACCGCGACCGCGCCGGCGTCCTCGGCGACCCGAGCCTGCTCGGGCGTGACGACGTCCATGATCACGCCGCCGCGCAGCATCTCGGCGAGACCCCGCTTGACGCGGGCGGTGCCGGTGGTCCCGTTCTGGGTCATGACGGCATTGTACCGGGCACGCCCCCGGGAACCGCCGCCGGAATCGCGCCGTTCGCGCAGGCCGTCACATCTCCTCGAGGATGCGAATGCGCTCCTCGAGGGGCGGGTGGGTGTCGAAGGCCCGGTTCAGCCACGAACCCTTCTTGCCCTCTTCACGGTCGAGCGGCGACTCGATCCACATCTGCGCGGTCGCGCGCGTCGCGTGATGGACGACGGCCTGGTCGGTCTGGAGCTTGCGCAGCGCCGACGCGAGGCCAGGCGGGTACCGCGTGAGCTGGACGCCGCTCGCGTCCGCGAGCAGCTCGCGCTTCCTGCTCATCGCGAACTGCATCAGCACGGCGACGAGCGGGGCGAGCACCAGCAGCGCGAGGGCGACGATGGCGATGATCGCACCGGCGGCGCCCGCGTCGTTGTTGTCACGCCGGCCGGCGCGCCCGCCCCAGAACATGAACCGGAGGCCGAGGTCCGACAGCAGCGCGATCGTGCCCACGGTGATGACGGCGACGGTCGAGACCAGGATGTCGTAGTTCTTCACGTGCGACAGCTCGTGGGCGAGCACGCCCTCGAGCTCGACCCGGTTCATCTGCTGCAGCAGACCGGTCGTGACGGCAAGGGCGGCGTGTTTCGGGTTCCGCCCGGTCGCGAAGGCGTTGGGTGCGGGGTCGTCGACGACGTAGAGGCGCGGCTTGGGAAGCCCGGCCGCGATGCACAGCCCCTCGACGAGGTTGTGGTAGCGCTGGTACTCGGGACCGTCGGCCGGCACGGCGTGGCTCGCGGCCAGGGCCACCTTGTCGGAGTTGTAGTACGAGAAGAACGCCATCGCGACCGCGATCGCGAACGCGACGAGCACACCGGCGACGCCGCCTCCGAACAGCACGTCGAAGGCGGCGCCGACCGCGACGACGAGGACGACGAAGAACGCGAGGATGACGAACGTGCGCCGTTTGTTCTTCCCGACCTCGGCGTAGAAGGTCGTCGACGCCCGCGGCTGCACGCTCACCACGTCAGGACGGGTTCCCGGCGCTCAGAACTGGACCTTGACCGGGCCGGTCTCCTCGGGCGCGGTCTCGAAGAACTCTCGCTTCTGGAAGTTGAACGAGTTCGCGATCATGTTGCGCGGGAAGGTCTGGATCTTGTTGTTGTAGTTCAGGACGCTGTCGTTGTAGAACTGCCGCGCGTAGGCGATCCGGTCCTCGGTCGAGGTCACCTCTTCCTGCAGCTGCAGGAAGTTCTGGTTGGCCTTGAGGTCGGGGTACGCCTCGGCGACGGCGAAGAGGCTCTTCAGCGCACCGCTCAGCACGTTCTCGGCCTGGGCCTGCTGCGCGACCGTCCCGGTGTTGGACGCGTTGATGGCGTTCGCGCGGGCGTTGGTCACGGCCTCGAGCGTCTGGCGCTCGTGCGCCGCGTAACCCTTCACCGTCTCCACGAGGTTCGGGATCAGGTCGTGACGGCGCTTCAACTGCACGTCGATCTGGGACCACGCGTTGTCGACGCGGTTCCGGGTCTTGATCAGCCCGTTGTACGAGAGGACGAGGATCAAGAGCAGCAACAGCACGATCGCGACGATGACGATCACTGCGATCACGGTTCACGCTCCGTTTCTGGAAACGGGATCGGTGGATTTCGAGTCTACGAGAGCCGGCGCCGGCGGCCGGTCGCGAGCGATCGACCGGTAGATGGGCAGCAGCCGCTCGGCGAGGTTCCCGAACGAGAACTGCTCCGCCCGCCGGCTGCCGGCCTCGACGAGCGCCCGCCGGCCCTCGACGTCGTCGAGCACCCTGCGGATCGCGTCACGCAGGGCGCCGGCGTCGTCGGGCGCGACGAGCACGGCCTCGGCGTCCGCCCGGGCCACCGTCCGGTAGCCGGTCAGGTTCGACGCCACCACCGCCGCGCCCGCCGCCATGGCCTCGAGGAGGACGATGCCGAACGACTCGCCCTCGACCGAGGGGAAGCAGGCGACCGTCGCGGCCCGCAGGCGCCGGGCCTTCTCGACGTCGGGCACGGGACCCAGCCACTCGACGTCGGGCACGCCGCGGCGGCGCAGCGCCTCGGTCTGCGGTCCCTCCCCCACGACCCACAGGACGGCGTCCCGGTCGAGCTCCGAGAACGCGTCGAGGAGCACCGCGAGACCCTTCCGCGGCTCGTGGCGACCCACGAACATGATCACCGGCCGGCTCGCGGGCCACGGCGGCGCGCTCGCGAACGCCTCGACGGCGACCCCGTTGGGGAGGATCTCGCAGCTCTCGCCGAACGACACCTCGACGTTGCGCTGGGCCTCCTCCGACACCGCGGTGCGCACCGCGAGGCGCGCCACCATCGCCCGGAGCGGCACGCTGAGCGCCTCGTACCACGCGTTGCGGCCCGGGTGGGCGGCGTGGAACGTCCCGACCGCGGGGATGTCGGTGCCCACGAGCGCGGCGTGGTTGGCGCCCGGCGAGAGGGGCTCGTGGAGGTGCAGCACGTCGGGCTCGAACACCCGCAGCGCCTCGAGCGTTCGGGCCGCGATCGCCTTGCTCGACGCGATCGGCGCGATCGATCCGTTCGACGGGAACCGCATCGTCGGGCCCACGGTGGTGATCCCGGGCTCCGGAGGCGGGCCGTCGGACGGCGCGACGACCCGGGCGTCGACGCCACGACGCCGCAGCTCGGCGGCGAGACCGAGCACCTGGGCCTGTACCCCGCCGAACACCGACAACGAGTACGGGCAGAACAGCGCGACGCGGAGCGGCCGCTCCCCGCTCATGGTCGCGCACCGTTTCCGCAGCGGGCGCGGGTTCCGTCGCTGGGCCAGTTCGGCTGCATGAGGAGCCACTGTTCAGGCGCGGCGGCGATCAACTCCTCGAAGCGGTGCGCGAGGTCCTGGGTCACGCGGGCGAGGTCGTCACGAAAGCGGGCGTGCCGCGACGTGTCGAGGGGCGCGAGGATCCGGCCCAGGTGGCCACCGCGCGGGAGCATGTAGTTGCCGACGGGGAGCAGCGTCGCACCCGTGCGGAGCGCGAGCGTCGCCGGACCGGCCGGCAACGTCGTCCGTTCGCCGAAGAACTCGACCGAGACGCCGTCGCCCGAGAGGTCGCGGTCACAGACGAGGCACACGACGCGGTTCGCCTTCAGTGCCCGCAGCACGGTCCCGCCGGCGTCGGCGCCGAGCGCGACCACGTCCATCCCGAGCCGGCGGCGGGTCGCGGCGAACCAGTCGAAGAGCTCGGGCGGTTCGACCGGCTCCGTGACGACGAGCGGCGGGTAGCCCCGCCGCGCCAGCCAGGCGCCCGCGTAGTCGTAGTTCCCCAGGTGCGGGAGGGCGACGATGATGCCGCGGCCGGCGCATGCCGCCCGTTCGACGTGCTCGAAGCCCTCGACGTCGAAGTGGGCGTCGATCGACGCGCCGGGCTGGTCCTGGAGGCGGAACAACTCGTGCCAGTACCGCCCGTAGTTGTCGAACACTGCGGTCACCGCCCGATCGAGATCGGCGCCCCGGAGGCTGCCACCGCTGGCACGCACGAGGTGCCGGGCCACCTGGGCCCGCTTGACGGGCCACGCGTACACCATGGCACGTGCGAAGGACCGGGCCCACGGATCGCCGAGCGCGTGCGGCAGCACGCGCGCCAGGTCAGCGCCGGCCCGGTACGCGAGATAGGCCGCGCGGTCGCGGACGCCGGACACGTTGTCTGCGCTCTGTCGTCGGCGTGTCGGTGATCGACGAGTCCCGGCGGACCCCGCGACGACCCATCCTCGGCGCGCGTGCCGCGCCGGAGGTCGCCGACGCCTGCCGCCAGACCATCACGAACCGGTGCACGGCGGTGACGATCGTCAGGACCAGCATCACCCAGAGCACCGGAACGAGCACGTCGAACGCGAGCCCGACCCCGAGCAGGACCATCCGCTCCGCCCGCTCCATGAACCCGCCCCGGGCCGAGAAGCCGAGTGACTCCGCCTTGGCCCGCTCGTAGGAGACGAGCATCGACGCCGCGAGCACCGCCAGCGCGAGGATCGGCGCCTCGGCGCTGTCGGACGTCAGGTGCCACGCGACGCCGCCGAGCAGCACCGCGTCCGACACCCGGTCGACGACCGAGTCGAAGAACGCGCCCCGCGGCCCGGCCTTGCCGCTGTAGCGCGCGACCGAGCCGTCGAGCAGGTCGGGAAGGCCGGTGAGCACCAGGCCGACGACGCCGAGGAGCAGGTTGCCGTTCGCGATCAGCAACGCGGTCGCGACGGCGACGACGAGCCCGACGACGGTGAGGCCGTCGGCGGAGATACCCGAGCGGTGCAGACCTCGCCCGACGGGGTCGAGGCGCCGCTCGACCTTGGCTCGCCACCGTCCGTCGAGCATGCGTGCAACGGTCCTTTCAGAGCGGCCCGGCAGCGGGTCCGCTTCGTCGGTCGGAGCGCGGGTCCTGCGCGTCGATCGGCGCGGGTCCGGGCTCGGCCGGGAACGACCGCGACGAGGGTAACAGGTCGGCACGGGAACCCCTCGGACGTGCGGCCGTAGACTGAGCGCTCGCGACCCGGGCCCGGGGCGCAGGTGGCCGGGCGCTGCCCGCCACCCGAATTCGTGGCGAGTTCGTGTCGAGTTCGTGTGAGGGGGAGCATGACGGTGTCGTCGGACAAGATCCGCAACGTGGCGCTCGTCGGCCACGGCGGTGCGGGAAAGACCACCCTCGCCGAGGCGCTCCTCCACGTGGCCGGGGTGGTCCCGCGCATGGGCCGGGTCGAGGACGGCACGACGACCACCGACTTCGATCCCGAGGAGCAGCGCCGGAAGATCTCGGTGTCGCTCGCCGTGGCGCCCTTCGAGTGGGAGGGCCACAAGATCAACGTCCTCGACGCGCCCGGCTACGCGGACTTCGTCGGAGA
>DASRHL010000382.1:0-17814 GCA_035650535.1 Acidimicrobiia bacterium | reverse complement strand
CGACCACCATGTCGAGCGCGTGTCCCATGTCGATCGTCGCCGCCACGATCGCGTCGTCGGTCGCACTCGTGCCGAGACCGGCGACGAAGCTGCGGTCGATCTTGAGTTGGTCGAACGGGAAGCGGCGGAGGTACGTGAGCGACGAGTAGCCGGTACCGAAGTCGTCGATCGCGAACCGGATGCCGAGCGCCTTGAGCGCGCGGAGCGCCTCACCGGTCGCGTCGACGTCGTCGAGGAGCACGCTCTCGGTGATCTCGAGGCACAAGGCGTCCGGCGGGAGCGCATGCCGCTCGAGCAGCGTGGAGATGTGGTCGCAGAGGTCGGAGCGGAGGAGTTGGCGGGCCGACAGGTTGACCGACACGCCGAGGGGCACCCCGGCGACGCCGGCGGGCGCGGTGCCGCGGCCGGCACCCGCCCAGCGGCACGCCTCGTCGAGCACCCACGAGCCGATCGGCACGATCAGGCCCGTCTCCTCGGCGATCGGGATGAACTGCGCCGGTTCGACGACGCCCCGCATCGGGTGCTGCCAGCGCAGCAACGCCTCGACCGCGACGAACCGGCCGGTCGAGAGCTCGATCTGGGGTTGCAGGTACACCCGGAGCTGGTGCCGCTCGACGGCGCGACGCAGCGCACGCTCGGTCAGGAGGCGCGAGATCGCATCCGTGTGCATCGCCTGGTCGAACACCTCGTGCCGTGCACCACCGAGCGCCTTCGCGCGGTACATGGCGGCGTCGGCGTCACGCAGCAGGCGCGCCGGCTGCTCGCTGGAGCGGCGTGCGACGGCGATGCCGATGCTCGCCGTGACGACGACGTCGCCGCGCGCCAGCGCGAGCGGTTCCGCCAGCGCCTCGGCGGCGCGCCCGGCAAGCTCCTCGGCCTCGCCGGTGCTGCCGAGGTCCTCGCAGAGCACGAGGAACTCATCGCCTCCCAGGCGGGCGACGGTGTCGCCCCCGCGGACCGCGACCGCGAGACGGTTCGCGACCGCGACGAGCACCTGGTCGCCGACCTCGTGGCCCAGGCTGTCGTTGATCAGCTTGAAGCGGTCGAGGTCGAGGAACAGCACGGCGAGCATGGACGGCCGCCGATCGAGCCGTGAGAGGGCCTGCGACAGCCGGTCGATGACGAGCGCGCGGTTCGGCAGCCCGGTCAGCGGATCGTGCATGGCGAGGAAGCCGAGCCGCTCCTGCGAACGGGAATGGTCGATCGCGATGGCGGCGAGGTGTGACCAGCGCTCGAGGAGGGACTGCTCGGCGGCGCCCGGCGTGGCTCCGTCGGGCCAGTAGACGGTCAGCGTCGCGAGGACCTGGCCGCCGTCCGCCGCCCGCACCTGCAACGACCACGCGTGACGGAGTCCGTGCGCGGCCGCGGCGGCGCCCACCTCGGGCCACGGCGAGTCGCGGGCGATGTCCTCGTGCACGACGATCCCGGCGCCTCCCTGATCGTCGGTCGCGGGATCGCCGTCGGTGGCGATGAACGACGCGAGCCGGCCGGAGCTCGCGAGCGTGACGGGGGTGAGCGCGACCGCGTCGAGCGCGTCGAGGTAGGTCTGGGGAAGGCTCGGTGCGAACGCGTGGTTGAGCCGCCCGGTCGTCGGATCGACGAGCCGGATCGAGCTCTGGACGCCGAGCAGCTCCTCGACCGTCCGGATCAGGGTGTTGAGCGACTCCGCGAGCGGCGCGCCGCGTGCCAGCAGCCCGAGCACCTTGGCTTCTCCGGCCTCGAGCGCCTCCGTCCGCTTGCGTCCGGTCACGTCACGGAGGTTGCCGACCACACCGCGGACGGCACGATCGGAGAGCTGGTTCGTGCACGTCGACTCGACCCAGCGCCACGAGCCGTCGGCGTGACGGATGCGCGCCTCGAACGAGTACGTGTGGCCCGGGTTCCTGAGCGCGCTCGCGAAGGCCTGCGCGGCCCGGCCGACATCGTCGGGATGCACGTTCTCGTCGACGCGCGTGCCGATGTACGCGGCCGGCGCCGCGCCGAGGAGGTGCACGACGGCGGGACTGATGTACTCGATGCGCGCATACCGGTCCACGACCGTGACGACGTCGCTCGCGTGCTGGACGAGCGAGCGGAAGCGCTCCTCGCTCTGGTACACACGGTCGTAGGCGCGGTTCGTCTCCCGGACGAGGCTGTCGAACCGCCAGACCAGCAGCACGGCGACGGCTGCCGTGACGACGCCGAGGCCGAGGGCGTCCTCGTTGCGGCCCTGCGTCTCCGCGAGCAGCGCGACGGCCGGCGCCGCGAAGAGCGCCGTCCCGAGGAGCGCGACCCGCAGCCGGGCGACGCCGATCCGGTCGCCGGCCGAACGCCGACCGAGCAGCTTCATCGTCGGGTGCAGCGCGGCGGCGCCGAGGAACACGTACGACGCGGGCCAGAACGGGTCGAGCCAGTGCGTGGTCGTCAGCGTGCCCTCGGCGCTCAGCCGGGCGTAGATGCTGTCGCCGACGAGCTGGAGCGCCATGCTCGCCACCAGGAACCCGGCGGCGGGCACCCACCGGCCGATCGACAGCACCGCGTAGATCACGGCGACGACGAGGACGACGTCCATGATCGGGTAGGCGAGCGTCGTCACCTGGTCCCACGTCGAACCCGACGCCGAGTCGATCGTCGGCGCGATGCACATCTCCCACAGCACCGCACCCGCCGCCAGGGAGACCGCCAGGGTGTCGACCACCGCGGCGCGGCCGCGGCCGAGCGGTCCCGACATCTTGACCAGGGCGTACGCGAGCAGAGGGTAGGCGCTGAGGTACACAACGTCGGACGCCGGGACCGAGTCCTGGCTGTGGCCGAGGACGTGGACGGCCACGTCCCAGGTGACGTCGCCGACTACGAAGAGTGCGATCCCGGCGGTGAACAGCCACCAGGCGCGGGGGTTCGGTGGCCGGTTGCGGCGGATCCCGACCGCCAGCGCGCCGACCGAGACGGCGCCGATGGTGTCCCACGCGACGGCGCGGGCGGGGTCACCGGGCAGCCACGGATGACCGACGGCCGCGAGGAGGCCGAACGCCAGGAAGACCCACGACGCCTTGCGCACGGCTTCTCGATCGGCATGCGGCGGGGGTCGATGTAGCTGTTGGGCGGTGCATCAGGGATGGAGGGCGAGCCCCTTGGGCGTCGGGACGAAGCCCGCCGCCGCGAGCACGCCCGCGACCGGGGTTTCCCGCACCGGGCTGCCGTCGACGCGGTGCAGCTCGAGCCGGCGGAGCCGGCCGTCCTTCACGAGCGTCGAGAAGGCCTCGATCCAGGCCTCGGGTGCCGAGGCGGCGGCGGCGAACGTGACCACGCTGCGCGAGCTGCGCTCGAGGTAGGCGAGCGGCTCGCCGCCGGCCAGCGCGACGTAGGCGCCGGCGGCGCGGGCGGGCCGGCCGGCCCCGGCGACCGCGGGATCGGGCCACAGGAGGGCGGCGCCGTAGGGCTGGGCCGGGTCGGTCGCGGCGAGGACGAGCACTCCCGCTCTCGGCAGCTCCGGTTCCGGCTCCGCGCCGCCGCGGCTCTCGACCGAGCGCTCGGCCCGGAGCCGCTCGGCGGCGCCCGGCAGCGCGAACTGGGCCGCGCCGAGGCCGGCGACGAAGTAGCCGCGCCGGGCCCGCCCGCCGTCCTCCATGGCCCGCAGTGCGGGGTAGACGGCCGCGTAGCCGCCGGGCACGCCCTCGCCGCGCACGGCTTCACGGGTCACGACCCCGTAGCGGTCGAGCAGCTGGCGGGCCCGGGCCGCGGCGAGCTCGGTCGGGTTCGCAGGCGGTTCGAGCAGCGTGCGGACGAGCGACCAGCGGCCGGCGCCCGCCGGCGGGCCGAGCCGGGTGATGCGGCCCGGACGCGGCTTGCCGCGGGGGGCGCGGGGGCGTCCGGCGAGCAGGGCCCGCAGCGGCGTGACGCCGTCGTTGGTGACCTCGCCTGCCCAGACCAGGTCCCAGAGCGCAGCGAGCACGGCGCGCTCGTCGGCACCCCCGGTCGCCCGGACGAGGTCGGGCCAGAACGAGGCCCCCGCGGTCGCCAGGTGCGAGCGGATGGCCTCGACCAGCGGGCCCGTGGGCGGGTCGGCCGGGTCGGGTGGCGCGAGCAACCGGGCCTGGTCGCGGAACACGAGCGCGACCCGGCCGTCGGCGGCGCCGATCCCGCCCGCGCCGAGCCACACCACCTCGCCGCTCGCGCACAGCTCGTCGAGGTCGGCGGGCCGGTATCCCTCGACGCGGGCCGCGAGCACATCGGCCTCGAGCGCCGACGCGGGGACGGGTGCACCCTGGAGCTGGGTGACGGCGTCGACCAGGGCCTCGATCCCGCGGCGGGGTGCGGTCACGCCCTGCCAGGCGGCGAGGAAGCGGGCGTACACGGCCGGCTCGACCGGTTCGATCTCGCGCCGCAGGCGGGCCAGCGAACGCCGGCGCAGCCGGCGCAGCACCTCGACGTCACACCACTCGCGCTCGAAGCCGCCGGGACGGAACTCGCCGTGCACGACGCGGCCGTCGGCCTCGAGGCGGGTCATCGCGTTGCGGGTCTCGTCGACGGGGAGGCCGAAGCGGTGCGCGATCTCGGCGACCGTGAACGGTGCGTGGGTGCGCGCGTAGCGGGCGAGCAGGTCGAGGAGCGGCTCGGCGACGGGCTCCAGGAAGGCGCCGGGGAGGCCTCGCGGGTCGGCGGCGCCAAGGGCATCGCGAAAACGCGCTGCATCCTCGGCCGCGGCCACCCGGGCCTCCCCGGCGATCCGCACCGTGATGGCGCGCCGGTCCTCGAGCAATCGGGGGACCATCGCGGCCACGACGGTGTCGCCGCCCTCGACGCGCGCCGCGAGCTCGGCTTCGGTCAGGTCGCCGAGGTCGAGGAGCAGGTCGTGCACGTCGTCGGCGGTGCGGGCCCGCCGCCCCCCGGGCGCGAGTCGTTGCAGCTCCAGCTCCACCTCGGCGATCGCCTCCGCGTCGAGCAGGTCGCGCAGCTCGTCGGAGCCGAGGAGCTCGCGCAACAGGTCGCGGTCGAGCGCGAGCGCGGCGGCGCGCCGTTCGGCCAGCGGCGCGTCGCCTTCGTACATGTAGACCGCGATCCATCCGAACAGCAGCGACTGCGCGAACGGGGACGCCCGCCGCGTCTCGACGGGCGCCATGCGCACCTTGCGCGACCGCAGGTCGCGGAGCACTTCGCGCAGCGCGCCGAGGTCGAAGACGTCGCGCAGGCATTCGCGCGTCGTCTCGAGCAGCATCGGGAAGTCGGGGTGGCGCGACGCGACGTTGAGCAGGTCGGCGGCACGTTGGCGCTGCTGCCACAGCGGGGTCCGTTCGCCGGGCCGGCGGCGGGGGAGGAGGAGCGCCCGCGCGGAGGCTTCGCGAAAGCGCGACGCGAACAGCGCCGTCGCCGGCAGTTGCCGGACGACGAGCTCCTCGACGTCGTCGGGATCGATCAGCAGCTCCTCGATCGGGAGCTGCTCGACCGCCTCGGGGAGCCGCATGACGATGCCGTCGTCGCTCCAGAGCACCTCGACCTCGAGATCGAGACGCTCGGCGAGGCGAGTCTCGAGCGCGAGCGCCCAGGGCGCGTGGACGCGCGACCCGAAGGGCGACAGCAGGCACACCCGCCAGTCGCCGATCTCGTCGGGGAAGCGTTCGACGACGACGGTCCGGTCGTCGGGGAGGACGCCGGTCGCCTCGGCCTGCTCCGCGAGGTACTGCAGGAGGTTGTGGGCCGCCCGGTCGTCGAGGCCCGCCTCCTCGTGCAGGCGGGCGAGGGCCTGCTCCGCGGGCGCGTGGTGGAGCTCGCGGGTGGCGCGCCCGAGCGCCCGGCCCAGCTCGAGGGGGCGGCCGGGCTTGTCGCCGTGCCAGAACGGCGTGCGCGCCGGCTCGCCGGGCGCCGGGGTGACCGTGACCCGGTCGAAGCCGATCTGCTCGATGCGCCACGTCGACGCGCCGAGGACGAACGCGTCGCCGGGCCGGCTCTCGTACACCATCTCCTCGTCGAGCTCGCCGACGCGGGTGCCGTCGGGCAGGAAGACGCCGAACAGGCCCCGGTCGGGGATCGTGCCGCCGTTGACGATCGCGACACGCGCCGCGCCCTCGCGCGCCCGCACCCGGCCGTTGACGCGGTCCCACACCAGGCGCGGCCGCAGGCCGGCGAACTCGTCGGACGGGTAGCGGCCCGAGAGCAGGTCGAGGACGCTCGTGAAGACGTCGTCGCTCAGGTCCGCGTAGTTGGCGGCGCGCCGCACCATCGCGCGCAGCTCGTCGACGTCCCACTCGTCGAGCGCGCACGCGGCGACGACCTGCTGGGCGAGCACGTCGAGCGGGTTGCGCGGGAAGTGCGTCTCCTCGACGAGCCCCGCGCGCATCAGAGGGACGACCGCGGCGGCCTCCAGCAGGTCGCCCCGGTACTTGGGGAAGATCTTCCCCCGGCTCGGCTCGCCGACCTGGTGCCCGGCCCGGCCGATCCGCTGCAGCCCCCGCGACACCGAGCCGGGCGACTCGACCTGGATCACGAGGTCGACGGCGCCCATGTCGATACCGAGCTCGAGCGAGCTCGTGGCCACGAGCGCGCGCAGCTCGCCCTGCTTCAGCGCGTCCTCGATGACGAGCCGGCGCTCACGTGACAACGAGCCGTGGTGGGCGCGGACGAGGTCGGGGCCGTCGTCGGTTCCCCGTTGCTCGCGGTCGAGCTCGTTGAGCTGGGCCGCGAGCCGTTCGGCGAGGCGGCGCGCGTTCACGAAGATCAGCGTGCTGCGGTGGGCGCGGATCAGCTCGAGCAGGCGCGGATGGACGTGGGGCCAGATGCTCGCGTTCGCGCCGCCGCCGTCGCCGTCGGTGGTGCCGGCGGTGGCGGCGCCGCCCGAGTACGGCTGCGGGTTGCGTGCGAGGTCGGCCATGTCGTCGACGGGGACGACGACCTCGATGTCGAGGTCCTTGCGCGTGCCGGTGTCGACGATCGTGACCGGACGGGGCTCGTCGGGCGTCTGCCCGCCGAGGAAGCGGGCGAGCTCCTCGAGGGGGCGCTGGGTCGCCGAGAGCCCGATGCGCTGCGGCGGGTGCGCAGCCGTCAGCTGCTCGAGCCGCTCGAGCGACAACGCGAGGTGCGCACCCCGCTTCGTGCCCGCGACCGCGTGGATCTCGTCGACGATCACGAACCGGACGCTCGTGAGCAGGTCGCGGGCCCGCGAGGTGAGGATCAGGTAGAGCGACTCGGGGGTCGTGACGAGGATGTCGGGCGGTGTGCGGGCGAGCCGGCGGCGCTCGTCGGCCGGCGTGTCGCCGGTGCGCAGGCCGACGGTCGGCTCGTGCAGCTCCGTCCCGAGGTGGACGGCGTGGCGCCGGATGCCGGTGAGCGGCGCCCGCAGGTTGCGCTCCACGTCGACGGCCAGGGCCTTGAGCGGCGACACGTAGAGGACCCGGCAGCGCTCGGCCGGGGGCGGGACGGGGTCGGTGACCAGCCGGTCGATCGCCCAGAGGAAGGCGGCGAGGGTCTTGCCCGAGCCGGTCGGGGCGAGCAACAGCGTGTGTGACCCGCCCGCGATCGCGTCCCAGCCGAGCTCCTGGACCGGCGTCGGCGCGTCGAACGAGGCGTCGAACCAGGCCCGGACCGCGGGCGAGAGCTGCGCGTGCGTAGCGATAGGTGGAGGGTAACCCCGGGGTGTGTCACCCCCATCCCGCGTTGGTGCGGAAACCTGCGCCTACGGAGGATTTCCGAACCCTCGCGGTGGGCGGCGGTCGGCCCAGGGCCGGGCCTCCTCGACCCGGGCGGCGACCCGTAGCAGCACGTCCTCCCGGCCGTACGCGGCCACCAGTTGCACGCCGAGCGGGAGCCCGGATGCCGTCGTGCCGATCGGGAGCGCGAGCGCGGGCTGGCCGGTCATGTTGGCGAACCCCGTGAAGGGGGTGAACCGCCCGGCCCGGACGTAGCCGGCGAAGACGTCGCCGTCGACGGGGGCGAAGGTCCCGAGCGGCACCGGCGGCTCGCCGAGCGCGGGTGTCAGCAGCAGGTCGTGGTCGGTCCACCAGGCCATGATCCGGCGGCAGGCCGTCTGGATGTCGGTGAGCGTCTCGGCGTAGGTGACCGCGTCGACGCCGCGGCCGCGTTCGGCGAGCGTCCACGTGAGCGGCTCGACGTCCTCCGCGGTCACGGCCCGGCCGACCTCCCGGCCCCACGCCGCCAACGCGGTCGCCGTGTTGACGGCCCAGAGCGTCCCGAACCCGGCCATGAGCCCTTCGTAGTGGAGGAACCCGCCGTCGGTCGGCTCCACCTCGTGGCCGAGGGACTCGAGCAGCGCGCCGGCCGCCTCGGCGGCGGCCACGCATTCCGGGTCCGTCGCCTCCGAGCGGCCCGGCATCTGGGTCAACAGGCCCACGCGCAGCCGGCCGGGGTCGGCGCCGACCTGGGCGCCGAACGGGGCCGCGGGCGCGGGCGCGACGATCGGGTCGCCGGGCTCGGGCCCGGCGGCGACGTCGAGCAGCGCGGCGCAGTCGCGCACCGTCCGCGTCACGACGTGCTGCACCGACAGCACCTTGAACAGCTCGCCACCCACCGGACCGGACGAGACGCGCCCGCGCGACGGCTTCAGGCCCACGAGCCCGCACGCGGCCGCGGGGATGCGGATCGACCCGCCCCCGTCGCTCGCGTGCGCCACGGGCACCAGCCCGGCCGCGACCGCGGCCGCGGAGCCGCCGCTCGAGCCACCCGGTGAGCGGCCGAGGTCCCACGGGTTGTGCGTCGCGCCCCACGCCTCCGGCTCCGTCGTCGGGACGAGCCCGAGCTCCGGCGAGTTCGTGCGGCCGAGGTTCACGAACCCCGCCTGCCGGTACCGCGCCGCGAGCGACGTCGTGACCGTCGCCAGGTAGCCCGCTTCCTTCAGGAACCGGCTGCCCTCGCTGTCGGGCTCGCCGGCCGTCGTGCAGTGCAGGTCCTTGGTCAGGAAGGGGACGCCCCGGAACGGGGCGTCGGGTGCATCGGGCGCCGACATCGCCTCGGCTTCGGCGCGCGCCTCCTCGAAGCGCCGCATCACGACGGCGTTGAGCACCGGGTCGACGGCCTCGATGCGGGCGATCGCCGCGTCGACGAGCTCCGAGGGCGACGCGTCGCCGGCGCGCACCAGCTCCGCCTGCGCCGTGGCGTCGACGAACGCGAGGTCGTCCACGGCTCGGGTCGGTCAGGCGTGGACCGGCGGGCGGCGGTCGGCCCAGGGGCGGGCGCGCTCGAGCTGTGCCGCCAGCCGGAGGAGCAGGTCCTCGCGGTAGTGGTCGGCGACGAGCTGCACGCCAACCGGGAGCAGCGCGTCCGACCAGCGCAGGGGCACCGACATCGCCGGCTGACCGCTCACGTTGAACGGCGCGGTGTAGATCGCGAACGGCAGCGCGTTGACGAGCGCGGCGAGGGGGTCGTCCGTCGTGGCGCGCAGCGCGCCGATCTCGGGCGGTGGTTGCGCGAGCGTCGGGGTGAGCAGCAGGTCGAAGGGGCGGCCGTCGCTGCCGGGTTCGTCGCCCGTCCACCAGGCCGCGAGCCGGCGGGTCCACGCGTGGGCGTCCGCGACCGCGTCGAGGTAGTCGCCGGCCGTGACGGCGAGGCCCGCTCCGTACTGTGCCCAGGTCGCCGGTTCCACGTCGTCGGGCGCGAGGTCGCGGCCGACGAGGCTCGCGAGCCGGCGCAGGTCGTGGACGAGGCACGCGTTCGTGATCGTCGAGAACGAGGCGAGGAGCGTCAGGTCGTCGAGCGCGGCCGGCGCCGCCGGCTCGACGGTGTGACCCAGCGACTCGAGGAGGCGGGCGGCGTCCTCGGCGGCGGCGACGCACGCGGGATCGGTCTCGCAGAGGCTGCTCGGGGCGCTCGTGCGGATCCCGATGCGCAGCCGGTCGGGTGGCGTCGCGATCTCCTCCACGTACGGGCGGATGGGCAGGGGAGCGGCGTAGGGATCGCCGGGCATCGGGCCGGCGAGGACGTCGAGGACGGCCGCGCTGTCGCGCACCGTCCGCGTGATGACGTGGCGGACGACGAGCCCGGCCCACGCCTCGCCGTCGTCCGGCCCCAGCGAGACCCGTCCGCGTGACGGCTTGAGCCCGAACAGGCCGCACATGCTCGCCGGGATGCGGATCGACCCGCCGCCGTCGCCGCCGTGGCCGAGCGGCACCATCCCCGACGCGACCGCCGCGGCCGTCCCGCCGCTCGATCCGCCGGGGCTCCGGGTCACGTCCCACGGGTTGCGGCTCGGGCCGTAGGCCTCGGGTTCGCTCACCGGCAGCAGGCCGAACTCCGGCAGGTTGGTCTTGGCGACGAACACGAACCCGGCGGCCCGCAGCTTCGCGTGCAGGTAGCTGTCGTGGTCCGCGACGTAGCCGATCGACTTCAACAGCCGGTTGCCGCAGTGGTACGGGTCGCCGGCGGTGGTGCCGTCGAAGTCCTTCACGACGATCGGCACACCGCGGAACGGCCCGTCCGGAAGGAGCGGCGACGCCGCCTCGGTACGCGCTCGCTCGGCGCGCGAGTACACGGTCGCGTTGAGGTCGGGGTCGAGCTTCTCGACGCGGTCGATCGCCGCGTCGACCAGCTCGAGCGGCGTCACCTTGCGGTTGCGCACGAGTGCAGCCTGCGCGGTGGCGTCGAGGAAGGCGAGGTCGGCGTCGATCATCGGTCGGGAACGCTACTGCCCATTCCGCCCTCGATCACCAGCCCCGGAGGTCGACGGGCCAGGTGTCGACGACATGCTCGCCGTCGGCGACGTGCAGCCGCTCGTGGTACGCGATCGTCGGGTCGACGTGGGCGGGCCGGACGTGCACGCGGTCCCCGACGGCGGGGAGCGCCGATCCGGATGCATCGGACGCGTCGGGGTCGGGGGAGAAGGTCACGTGCTCGTCGGAGCAGAACCACACGAGCGCGCCGTCGATCGTCGGGTTCCCGTGGTCCATTCCGAGAGACTTGAGACCGCAGTCGGCGACCGCGAAGCCGTCACGTCGATTGACCGAGATCACGGTCGCGACGACCGTGAGCGCGCGCCCGAACGGGACGTCGAGCTCGCCGTACGCGTTGTCCATGAGCGCGTAGGAGCCGGCCTGGATCTCGGTCGCCCACGTGTTGATGTCGTAGGTGCCGGTGCCCCCGGCGGAGACGACCTCGCCGCCGACGGCGTCGTGCGCGCGCACGAGCAGCTCCATGCACTCGGCCGTCTGCCGCACGCGCTCCGCGCGGTCGGCGAGCCCGACGACGTGGCCCTCGTAGCCCATGACACCCCGCACGGTCAGCCCGGCGGCCCGGGCGCGGTCGGCGAGGCGACCCGCGTCGTCGGCCGTGCACCCGCAGCGCGGGAGCCCGACGTTGACGTCGATCAGGCACTCACGCAGACCGGCGCGCGCCGAGGCGTCGACCGTCGCGTCGGAGTCGACGGCAACCGTGACGCGCGCGTCGAGAGCCGCGAGTCGGCCGAGCCGTTCCGCGTCGACGACCTCGTTGGCGAGGAGCAGATCGGTGCCCATCCCGGCCGCGGCCATCCCGGCGACCTCGCGGGGCGTGGCGCACGTGAACGCGTGATGGCCGGCCTCCACCTGGCGGCGCGCGAGGGCGGTGCACTTGTGTGCCTTCACGTGGGGGCGGCAGCGCGCCCCGGGAAGCGCCTCGGCCATGGTCGCGAGATTGCGCTCGAGGACGGGCCCGTCGACGACGAGCGCGGGTGTGGCGAGGTCGGTCACGAGCACGGTGCGCGAGCATGGCACGCATGGCGACCCCGGCCGAGGCCCGCACGCCCGTCACCCGCGACTACCGGACGGACGAGCTGCCCGCCCTGCCGCAGCGCGACTACCTGATCCCGGCCGAGCGCTGGCTCGACGCGCCCGAGGAGTTGCGTCAGCTCGGCGCCGACATCGGTGTCGCCCTCGTCGCCTACAAGCGGCGGATCGGTCGCTTTCTGCTCTGGCGGGCCGGCCCGGCGAGCGGGGCCGACGCCCGCTACATGGCCGTCGACGCCGACGACCTGTCGCACCGCTACACCTTCCGGCTCTTCCCGGACGGCTCGGGGACGGGCGAGGGCGCCGACGGCGTCACCCACACGCGCTTTCGCACATGGAAGGAATCGCTGCGCGACGCCGTCGGGTAGAACAAGCCCGTGACCTCGAACGGTGACGTCCTGACCGACGCGCGCGCGGAGCTGCGCGCCGCACCGCCGGACGCGTTCGTCGACACCCGCAAGGAGCTGGCGTCCCGTCTCGCAGCCGGCGGACACCGGAGCGAGGCGGCCGAGCTGCGCAAGGAACGCCGGCCCCAACTCGGTGCGTGGGGAGTCAACCAGCTCGTCGACGTCGCCGCGCAGGAGCTCGTCGACCTCGTCGACGTGAGCGATCGTCTGGCCGCTCTGCTCGGCGACCGCCTCGACGGCGAGGCGGCCGTCGAGCTCCGGGAGGCGATGCGCGAGCGCCAGCTGCTCCTGCAGGAGCTCGCCGACCGTGCCGACGCCGCGATGCGGGCGATCGGCCATCCCGGCCACCGCGACGAGATGCTCGCGACGATCGACGCCGCGTCGATGGACGAGGAGCATCGCGCCGAGCTGCTCGACGGCCGCCTCGCCAAGGTCCTGCCGCCCCCCGCCCGGTTCGGGCCCGGCGTGCTCGGGGGCGGCGACGAGCCCGCGCGAGCGCCGCGCGGCGAGCCCGCGCTCGCCACCGTCACGGAGCTTCCGCGCCGCGGCGACGCCGCGCGGGTCCGCCGGGTGGACGAGCGTGCGGAGGCACGCGCCGCGCAGCGGATCGCGCGAGCGACCGAGACCGTGGACCGGCGCCGGGCCGAGGCGGAGGAAGCGCAGGCGGCGCGTGAGTCGGCCGCGGAGGTGCGCGAGGCCGCGGCGTCGCGTGTGTCGCGACTCGAAGCGGATCTCGCCGATGCTCGCGACGAGCTCCGCCGCGCCGATCGGGCATTCGAGCGGGCGCGCGCCAAGGAGGAGCAGGCGGCCGAGAAACTCGCCGACGCCGAACGAACCCTGGAGGAGGCCGAGGCGTCGAGCTGAGCGCGCCGGTGTTTGCGTGAGTCTCCTGGCGTTCAACCGGGAGGCTCGGCACGCTGCTCTCGGATCATCCAAGCCGAGTGCCGAGAAGTGGGCGACGGAGCCCTCTCACGACGGGACGACGTCGCAGAAGACGAAGCCGTCGCGTTCGACGCGCGCGCCGACCTCGACGGCGATCGGCGCCCGGAAGCCGGGTGCGTCCCAGACGAAGGTGTGGAACTCACCGCGCTCGCCGCAGGGATCGACGCCGCTGCTCCAGCTCATCCACGCCCGGGCGGCCACGCCCCATCGTCACACCCGGCCGGACGACGCCGCTGGCAGACTGAGGCCGTGGCGCTGCCGGCAGGGCGGATCACGATGCTGTTCACCGACATCGAGGGTTCGACGCGCCTCCTGCGCAGCCTGGGTGAGCGCTACGCCGAGGTCCTCAGCCGGCAGCGGTCCATCATGCGCGCCGCGATCGACGCGTACGGCGGGAACGAGATGGGTACCGAGGGCGACTCGTTCTTCGTCGTGTTCCCGTCCGCGTTCCTCGCGGTCATGGCCGCGGTCGACGCCCAACGCGCCCTCGCCGCCCAGGAATGGCCGTTCGGCATCCCGGTGCGGGTGCGGATGGGGCTCGAGACCGGCGAGCCACGCCGTCACGAGGACTCCTACATGGGGATCGACGTGCACCGCGCCGCGCGCATCGCCGGTGCGGCGAACGGCGGCCAGATCCTGGTCGGCGAGTCGGCGCGCACCGAGGTCGACGGTCTGTTGCCCGAGGACGTCACGTTCCGCGACCTCGGGCTCCATCGGTTGAAGGACCTTCCTGCGCTCGAGCACCTCTTCCAGGTCGTCGTCGACGCCGTCCCGGACGTCACCACACCGGTGAAGAGCCTGGGTGCGCCGAGCAACCTGCCGCGCCCCTCGGCGCCACTCGTCGGACGGGACGGCGAGGTGGCGGCGACGTGCGCGCTGCTGCGTTCCGGCGTCCGCGTCGTCACGCTGACCGGACCGGGAGGGGTCGGGAAGACCACGTTGGCGCTCGCGGTCGCGTGCGACGTCGAACAGGACTACGCCGACGGCGTGTACTTCGTGGAGCTGGCGGAGGCGCGTTCGGTCGACGCGGCGTGGACGGCCATCGCGGGCGCGCTCGGGGTCGGGGGCGACGAGACCTCGAAGCACTCGGTCGCTGAGCATCTCGCGACGCGTCACGTACTGATGGTCCTCGACAACATGGAGCAACTACGGGGTGCCGCCGAGGTCGTGCGCGATCTCGTCGACGCCACGTCGTGCACGGTCCTCGCGACCTCACGTGGACCGTTGCGCCTCCGGGCCGAGCACGAACGGGTCGTGCTGCCGCTCGAGGCTCCTGCCGCCGACACGCCGTTCGACCGGCTGGCGACCGTCCCGGCCGTGGAGCTGTTCGTCCGCGAGGCGCGACGCGCCCGCCCGTCGTTCGCGCTGACGCCCGAGAACGCCCGGCCGGTCGGCACGATCTGCGCCCGCCTGGAGGGGCTGCCGCTCGCCATCGAGCTCGCGGCGGCTCAGGTCAGGCTGCTGACACCCGAGGAGCTCGCCCGGAGTGTCGAACAGCGGGTCGAGATCGCGTCGCGTGAGAGCGATCGTCCCGACCGTCAACGGACGCTCGCAGCCACCATCGCGTGGAGCGTCGACCTGCTCTCGGCCGACGCGCGTCGCGGTTTCGAACGGTTGGGCGTGTTCGCAGGTGGTGCCGACCTCGCCGCGGTCGCGGCCGTCCTCCCGGGCGACGGATCGACCGCGAACGCGCTGGACATGGTCGAGGCGCTCGCCGACGTCAGCCTCGTCACGATCGGCGAAGGTGCCGCCGGCGCGCCTCGCGTCTCGATGCTCGGCCTCGTGCGCGACGCCGCCCTCGCCGGGCTCGAGGCGCGCGGCGAGACCCGTGACGCCCGCGACCGGCACGCGCGGCACTACGTCGAGCTTGCGGAAGGAGCCGAGGAAGGCCTGCGCGGCCCGGACGCGCTCGGGTGGGCCGACCGGCTCGCCGACGAGCAGGACAACCTGCGCGAGGCCTACGACTGGTGCATGCGCTCGGAGGCACCCGACGGCCGCGCGCTGGCCCTCCGTCTCGCCACTGCGCTCGGCTGGTACTGGTACACGCGAGGCAACGCCGCCGAGGGACGGGCCCGGATCGAGGCGGCGATCGGCGACGCGAGCGGGCTCGATCCGGCGACCCGGGCGAACGCGCTGCACGCGTTCGGGGTGTTGGAACAGCAACAGGGCGGGAACGCCCGCGCGATCGAGGCGTTCGAGGCGAGCCTCGCCGTGTGGCGGTCGCTCGACGACCGGCGCGGCATCGCTCGTGAGCTCAACAGCCTGGGTGTGGCGCGATGGGCCCGCGGTGAGACCGAGCGGTCGCGGCCACTGCTCGAGGAGAGCGCGGCCGTGGCCCGGGCCGCGGGCGACGAGCACCGGGTCGCCGCCGCGATGTCGAATCTCGCCATCCTCGACCTCAGCCTCGGCGACGCCGAGGCGTCGATCACGTCGCTCGAGGTGGCGCTGGAGATCGACACGCGCCACGGAGACGGTTGGGCCGTCGCGGTCGACGAGTGCAACCTCGCGACGGCGCAGGCCTGCGCCGGGCGACTCGACGAGTCGAGGCGCCTGCTCGCCAAGGCGTTGCCGACGGTCGTCGAGCTCGGCGACAGCGACCTCCTCGCGTCCGCGCTGGAGGCGGGCGCCCTCCTCGCTGGTGCGTCGGGCGACTACGAGCGCGCGGCGGTGCTCGTGAGTGGGTCCGACGCGTTGCGCCGCGCCGCCTCCATCCCGCGCACCCCGCTCGACCAGGAGCTGCTCGACCGCCGGCTCGGCGCCGGACTCGACGCCCTCGACCGCGAGCGTTACGACTGCGCGTGCGCACGCGGCCGGTCGCTCGCCGTCGAGGACCTCGTGGCCGTCGCGGTGGAGCCCCCGTAGCCGTGCTCAGCGCTCGCGGTCGGCGTCGAGCACCGGCTTGACGTCGACGACCGGCGTCCCGTCGAGCGCCTCGAGATCGGCGACCTGCACGCGCGGACCCTCGATCGCCAGGATGCGGACGCGGTGCAGCCCGATCGGGTTCGGCCGATCAGGTGAGCGGGTGCTGAAGACGCCGAGCTCCGGACGGGTCGGGTCGTCGCGGGGGCGCGTCGTCAAGACGTCGCGCTCGGCACGGTCGAGCCACGTGAGCACGAGGACGTCGTCGCCCTCCGACAGGTCGCGCGCCGCCTCGAGGAAGGGTTGCTCGAAGACGATCCACGCCGGTGGTGCGCCTTCGTCACCCTGGCGGGGCGCATCGCTCCGGTCGACCAGCGGCGACGCCACCCGAGCGACCGGCACGATCTCGAACACGCCCCCAGCGTACGGTGGCGGTCGCGACCCGGAGGTCGCGACCGCCACTCGACCGGTCAGCTGGTGAGGTAGTCGGCCTGGAACGTGATCGAGTTCGACGGCTTGCAGTCGAACGTTCCGGGCTTCTTCGGGTAGACGCGGCTGAACTTGCCGCCCTTCCACTGCTCGACCATGAAGCACGACGTCGGGATCTTCTGGGCCACGTTGGTCGTGCCGATCATCCCGCCGGCGTTGAACTTCGTCATGTTCTTCAACGCCGTGAGCAGGTTGGCGCGGGTCAGGCCGTTGTTGCCGTTCTTGGAGACGACTTCCTGGACGGCCTGCTGGAACTCGAGACCGGCCGTGAAGCCCCAGCTCGCGAAGCCGCTCAGCTTGCTCTTCCCGACGTACTTGACGAAGTTCTTGACCGTCGGGTTGGCCTTGCCCTCGTCGAAGGGCAGGAAGCCGAGCGACATGTACTCGCCGTCGACGGCCTGGCCGGCGTCGGTGAACACCTTCGCGTAGTAGCAGGCCAGCGTGCACTCCCAGACGATGTTGGGATCGCTCAGCCCCTGCAGCACCGCTTCCTGCCGTTCCTGTACGACGCCGTTCACGGCCTGCAGCGACAAGGCGTAGTTCGACTTGTCGGCCTTCATCGCCTGGATGATCGGCGTGTAGGTCGTCTGCGGCGCGCTCCCGGTGACCTGCCAGTCGTGGTCGGACTTGATGCCCGCCGTCTGGTACACGTGCGTGAGTACGTTGGACGTGACCTTGACACTGGGCGAGTCGACGGCGATCGAGTATGCGCCGTGCAGGTCCTTGAAGCGCTTCAGCAGGTACTTCGCGTCGCCCTGGTTCCCGCGGAACGTCTGCGGGTGCGCGGTCGCGGTCGAGCAGTCGACTGCGTTCGGTGCGAACGGGAACGACACCGGCGAGCACGCCTCGGCGATCGCCGTGTCGAGCGCTCCGATGTCGGGGAGCCCCGTCGCGGCCCCGGTGCTGTCGGCGCACCCCGTCTCGTCGGGGATCGCGCCCGGCGTCAGGAGGAGCGCGCCCGTGCCAACGAGCGCGAAGTCCTCGCGGCACGCCTGGATGATCGCGTTGCGGGCCTCGTTGGGGTTGAGGTGCGAGTCGATGAAGTCGACCTGGACCTTCCGGCCGGCGAGCCCGCCCTTGGCGTTCGCGTACCGGCCCCAGCCCTGCATCCCGTCGACGATGCCCTGGAGCACGCCCGGCACGATCGGGTTGTCGACGTCGGTGACGATCGCGACCCGGATCGTCGTCGGCGACACGCCGACGTCGGTCGCCTTCAGCGCCTCGGCCTTGGGTGCTGCCGAGGCGGCCGGTAACGACGCTCCCGCAGCCAGCGCGATGGTCACCACCAGAACCGTGGTCACCGCCCGTGCCGACGGTCTCCGTGCGCGCAGAACACGACACCCGGTCATCTGTCCCCCCTTTGTGCGGCTGCCGGGATCGTAGCGACCGCCGAGGTGACGGCACCGTCAGGTTCAGCCGGATGTCCGGTCGAATCG
>DASRHL010000381.1:0-3558 GCA_035650535.1 Acidimicrobiia bacterium | reverse complement strand
ACGGCGGCGATGACCGGCTTGGTGCAGTCGAAGATGCGGAGCGCGAGCTGGCCACCCACGTCGCGGTTGCCGCCCCGGAGCGGCTCGGAGGCGCCGCCGACGGCGTGGGTGAGATCGGTGCCGGCCGAGAAGAAGTCCCCCGCTCCGGTCACGATCACGGCCCGCACGTCGTCGTCGGCGTCGATGCGGTCGAAGAGCTCGAGCAACCGGTCGAGCATCCCGTAGGTGACGGTGTTGCGCCGATCGGGACGGTCGAGGGTCACCACGGCGGTGCTCGCGTCGACCTCGTAGCGGACGCCGTCCACGGCTGCTCCCTCCACGGCCGGTCCCTCCACGGCTGCTCCCTCCACGATGGTCACCTCGCCGGCAGGCGGCTATTCAGCTAGAAGAGTAAGACGATTCCGGGTAGCGTACCGGCGTGCCCGGCCCGTGCCCGCCTGCCGTCACGCCCGAGCGGATCGGCGCCCTGCTCGCCGCCGTGCGCCCGGGCGTCGTCGTCGACGCCGTCGACGTGCTCGACGAGTCCTCGGGGTCGGCCAACCGGCTGCGGCTCCGGCTCCGGTACCGTCCCGGGTGCGACGGCGGGCTCCCGGCGGAGCTGTTCCTGAAGCGCAACCTCCCCGAGTTCACGTTCCCGCCCGAGATGTACCTGACCGAGTGCCGCTTCTACCGCGACCTCGCGCCCCACCTCTCGATCGAGACGCCGGAGGTGTTCGCACTCACCGTCGACGAGGCCGCGGGGACGTTCACGCTCCTCATGGAGGACCTCCGCGCACGCGGCGCGCGCCTCGGTATCGCCACCGATCCGGCGACCGTCGACGAGGTCGCCGGCGTGCTGCGCACCCTCGCGGCGCTGCACGCGCCGTTCTGGGCACGCGGAGATCTCGCCGCGTCCTTCCCCTGGCTCGACTCGCCCAGCGACAGCGCCTTCGTCCGGTTCTGGCGCGAGGCCGGGCCGCGCCTCGCCCGCCGCCATCTCGACGGTCGCCATCGGGGAGGTGTGGTCGGCGACCGTGCTTGGGTGCACGACCGGGTCTGGACCGCGTTCGACGCCCTCGTCGACGATCTCGCGACCGGCCCCGAGACGGTGCTCCATGGCGACGTGCACGTCGGCAACACCTACTTCCTGCCCGGAGGGGGCGGTGGCGTTCTCGACTGGCAACTCATGCTGCGGGGCAACTGGTCGGTCGACGTCGCGTACCTCGTCATGACCGCGCTCGAGCCGCCGGTGCGCGCCGCGCACGAGCGTGACCTCCTGCGCGGCTACCTCGCGGAGCTCGCCGCCCTCGGCGTCGACCCGCCGCCCGCCGAGGAGGCCTGGCGCCTCTACCGCGCCAACGCGGTCTGGGGGGTCGTGATGTGGCTGGTCACACCCGAGGGCGTCCACAGCGACGCGGTGCAGGACACGAGCCTCGAGCGCTGCCTCGTCGCCACCGAGGAGCTCGACGCGCTCACCCTGCTCGGGGTCTGAACCCGGGCAGTCACTACCAGCAGACAACCCGACTCATGGACCGGAGGAAAGCGTGGCCGACGACGTGATCGAGGACTTCGTACAGGGACGGCCGTGGGAGGACCAGCCCGTCGGCTTCACGTTCCGCACGCCGGGGCGCACCGTCACCGAGCACGATCTGATGGCGTTCGTCACGCTGTGCGGGTTCAACGAGCCGCTCTTCATGGACGCCCGCTACGTCGAGGAGCACACCCCCTACACGGGCCGGCTCGTCCCGGCGGCGCTCACCTACGCGCTGGCCGAGGGTCTCGTCATCCAGACCCACGTCATCCACGGCACGGGCATCGCGTTCCTGCACGCCGACGTCGACGTGAAGGCGCCGGTCTACGTGGGCGACAGCCTGACGGTCGTGGTGGAGGTGACCGAGAGCCGCCCGGCGAGCAAGGGCGGTCGCGGTCTCGTCACCACACGCAACTCGGTCCGCAACCAGCGCGACGAGGAGGTGCTCGTGTACACGCCGGTGCGGCTCCTCCGGGGCCGGGCCGAGTCGTAACGAGGGCGCGCTCAGGCGCCGCGGAAGTGCGGGTCGCGCTTCTCGGCGAAGGCCGCGGTTCCCTCGGCGCGGTCGTCGGTCGCGAACAGGTTGGCGACCGTCTCGCGCTCGTGGTCGAGCGCGAGGTCGAGTGGAAGCGACCACGAGTCGCGCAGCCGCTTGACGGCGGCCAGGGCGAGCGGTGCCCGCGCGGCCAGGACGCCCGCCAGGTCGAGCGCCCGTACGAGCGCCGTCCCCGCCGGGACGACGAGGTTGGCGAGGCCGATTCGGTAGGCCTCCGTGGCGTCGATCGGCTCGCCGGTCATGAGCATCTGGGTGGCGACCGCGGGCGCCACGATCCGGGGCAGGCGCTGGGTGCCGCCCGCACCCGGCAGCAGCCCGAGCTTGATCTCGGGGACGCCGAAGCGCGCGTCCTCCGCGACCACCCGCAGGTCGCACGCGAGCGCGAGCTCGAGCCCGCCGCCGAAGGCGACACCGCCGACCGCGGCGATGCTCGGCTTCGGGAGCCGCTCGAGGCGTCGCAACGTCGTCTCCAGCCGCTCGATGAAGGCGCGGAACTGGGGTGCGCCCGGCAGCGCCGCGAACTCCTTGATGTCGGCCCCCGCCGAGAAGGCCCGGCCCTCGCCCGCGACCACGACGACCCGCACCGCCGGGTCGCGTCCCGCGGCGGCGACGGCGTCGTCGAGCGCCGCGATCGTGCGGGTGTCGAGCGCGTTCAGGCGGTCGGGGCGCCGCATCGTCAGGACGGCCACGCCGCCGTCCCGTTCGACCGTCACGGCCGGGCCGGTGCCGTCGCGCTCGCCGTTCACCGCGCCCTCCACCCGTCCTCCCTCGCCTGGCTCGCCACCGCAGAATAGTGCAATCATTTAGCCAGATCTTCGGGCCGGACGGGCTCGATCGACCCGACCAGGAGGACCGCCGGTGCAGTTCGACGCGTACGGGGCGAGCCTGCCCCTCGAGGAGGCCGGTGCCGTCGCCCGCACCGTCGAGGACCTCGGGTTCGCGGGCCTCTGGTTCACGGAGTCGAAGCGGGTGCCGTACCTCGCCTGCGCGGTCGCGGCGACCACGACCCGGTCGATCACGCTGGGCACCGCGATCGCCGTGGCGTTCCCGAGAAGCCCGATGGTCACTGCGCAGACCGCGTGGGAGCTGGGGCGGGCGAGCCGGGGCCGGTTCTCCCTCGGGCTCGGCAGCCAGGTGAAGGCCCACGTCGAACGCCGGTTCTCGATGCCGTTCGAGCACCCGGGTCCGAAGCTGCGCGAGTACGTCCTGGCGCTGCGGGCGATCTGGCGGGCGTTCCAGGGCGAGGAGCGGCTCGACTTCAAGGGCGAGTACTACTCGTTCTCGCTCCTCACCGACTTCTTCTCGCCCGGTCCGAGCGACTTCCCGTCCATCCCGATCTCGGTGGCCGGGGTGAACACGGGGATGGCGCGTCTCGCCGGCGAGGTGTGCGACGGCTTCCACGTCCACCCCCTGCACTCGCCCCGCTACGTGCGCGAGGTGATCCGCCCGGCGCTGGAGGTGGGTGCCGCCCGCGCCGGGCGCACGGTAAGCG
>DASRHL010000380.1:0-2675 GCA_035650535.1 Acidimicrobiia bacterium | reverse complement strand
TCTCGCCCGAGCGCATCGACACCGACGGCGGCGACCACGACCGCTTCGCCCACTACGCGAAGAAGTCGGACGTCACGCGTGCGTACGTGACCGGTGAGGCGATCGTCGCCCTGTGCGGCAAGAAGTGGGTCCCGACCCGCGACCCGTCCCGCTACCCCGTCTGCCCGACCTGCAAGGAGCTCAAGGAAGCGGGCTGGACGATCCCGTAGCACCCCCCCTCGCGTTCTTGGCACGTTGAACGCCGAATAGCGACGTCCAGCGTGCCAAGAACGCGGGGAGGCGTCAGGCGCGGCTGGCGTTCTTGGCGGCGCGGCCGCGGACGGTCTGGTCGAGGACGGCCTTGCGCAGGCGGACGGCCTTCGGCGTCACCTCGACGCACTCGTCGGCGGCGATGAACTCGAGCGCCTGCTCCAGCGACATCGGCCGGGGCGGGACGAGCCGCACCAGCTCCTCGGCCGCGGCGGCCCGGTGGTTGGTGAGCTTCTTCTCCTTGGTGGGGTTGACGTCGATGTCGCCGAGGCGGGCGTTCTCGCCGACGATCATCCCCTCGTAGACCTCGACGCCGGGCCCGACGAGCAGCTGGCCCCGCTCCTGCAGGTTCATCAGCGCGTGCGACGTCGTGAGCCCGCGCCGGTCCGCGACGAGGCTCCCCGTCCGCCGGGTGCGCAGCTCGCCGTGCCACGGCTCGTACCGGTCGAACACGTGGTGCAGGAGGCCGGTGCCGCGCGTCTCGGTGAGGAACTCGGTGCGGAAGCCGACGAGCCCGCGGGCGGGCACGAGGTACTCCATGCGCACCCAGCCCGTCCCGTGGTTGACCATGTGCTCGAGCCGCCCCTTGCGCAGCGCGAGCAGCTGGGTGACGACGCCGAGGAACTCCTCCGGGACGTCGATGGCGACGCGCTCGACCGGCTCGTGCACCTTGCCGTCGACCACGCGCGTGACGACCTCGGGCTTGCCGACGGTCAGCTCGAAGCCCTCCCGCCGCATCATCTCGACCAGCACCGCGAGCTGCAGCTCGCCCCGGCCCTGCACCTCCCAGGCGTCGGGCCGCTCTGTCGGCAGGACGCGCAGCGAGACGTTGCCGACGAGCTCGGCGTCGAGCCGGTTCTTCACCAGACGTGCCGTGAGCTTGTCGCCGTCCTGGCCCGCGAGGGGTGAGGTGTTGATGCCGATCGTCATCGACAGGCTCGGGTCGTCGATGTGGATGACGGGGAGCGGGCGCGGGTCGGAGGCGTCGGCGAGCGTCTCGCCGATGGTGACGTCGGCGAGGCCCGCGATCGCGACGATCTCGCCCGGCCCGGCCTCGGTGGCGTCGACCCGGTCGAGCGCCTCGGTGACGGACAGCTCGGTGATCTTGACCGTCTCGATGCTGCCGTCGGCGCGGCACCACGCGACGGGCTTGCCGCGCCGCAGGACCCCGTGGCGGATGCGGCAGAGCGCGAGCCGTCCGACATACGGCGACGCGTCGAGGTTCGTGACCAGTGCCTGCAGAGGGTGCGCGGGGTCGTGCTCGGGTGCAGGGACGTGTTCGAGCAGCAGCTCGAGGAGCGGCTTGAGACCGTCGGCACCGGCGGGCGTCGCGAGCTGCAGGTCGGGATCGCCGGCGTCGAGCGAGGCCCGGCCGGTGCGCGCGTTGCAGTAGACGATCGGGAAGTCGATCTGGTGCTCGTCGGCGTCGAGGTCGAGGAACAGCTCCTCGACCTCGTGGACGACCTCGGCGACGCGGGCGTCGGCGCGGTCGACCTTGTTGACGACGAGCACGACGGGCAGGCGCGCCTCGAGCGTCTTGCGGAGCACGAATCGGGTCTGCGGGAGCGGGCCCTCGGCGGCGTCGACGAGAAGCAGCACGCCGTCGACCATGGTCAGGCCCCGCTCGACCTCCCCGCCGAAGTCGGCGTGGCCGGGCGTGTCGACGATGTTGATCTTGACGCCCTGCCACGTCACCGCGGTGTTCTTGGCCAGGATCGTGATGCCCTTCTCGCGCTCGAGGTCCATCGAGTCGAGGACGCGCTCGGCCACCTCCTGGTGGGCGCGGAAGGCGCCGGTCTGGCGGAGCATGGCGTCGACGAGGGTCGTCTTGCCGTGGTCGACGTGGGCGACGATCGCGACGTTGCGCAGGTCGTCGCGGCGCGCGGGCACGGAACCCATGGAACGAGAGGCCTTTCGAGGTCCGAGGGGGAAGGACCATGGTACCGGACGGCCCCTCCCCGGCGGCTGACGGGGCCGTCAGGGATCTGCCAGGATCGGCGCATGCCGGGAGCGCTCGACGGGATCCGCGTCCTCGACCTGTCGTGGGGCATCGCCGGCCCGCTCGGGGTGCTGATGCTCGCCGAGCAGGGCGCGGACACGATCAAGGTGGAGCCCCCCGGCGGCGACCCGTTCCGTTCCTACACGGGCTACAAGGTGTGGACCCGGTCGCGGCGGTCGGTGACGGTCGACCTCAAGTCGGACGTCGGGCGCGAGGCGTTCCTCGCGCTCGTGGGGACGGCCGACGTCGTGGTCGAGAGCTTCCGGCCCGGCGTGATGGACCGCCTCGGCGTCGGCTACGACGCGTGCGCGGCAGTCAACCCGCGCCTCGTCTACTGCTCGGTGCCCGGCTACCCGCCCGGCCACCGGCTGGCGGACCGGCCCGGCTACGACGCGCTGGTGCAGGCGAGCTCGGGCCAGCAGTGGGA
>DASRHL010000379.1:0-8714 GCA_035650535.1 Acidimicrobiia bacterium | reverse complement strand
GTGGATCCGCCGCCGCCGCTCCTCCAGATCGATCACCTTGGCCTTGGTGCGCGCGCACTCGTCGCGCAGCTCCTGCAACGACCCGCGCCGGGCCTGTTCCAACAGGCGCCCCTCCGCGTCGGGATCCACCGACGCGGCGTCAGTGATCGCCGCGGCCTGCTGGGGTGAGAGCTGCCCGCGCCGGGCGGCAGCGGCCGTGTCGGGACACTGCCGCAACCGCCGGCCGGTCTCGAGGACCTGCTTCGCCTGCGACACGCTCGTGCCGCTGCGCCGGGCGAGGGCCTCCGCGGCGGAGCGATCGCCGGTCGGGTTGTCGCGTCGGCTGCGGGTCAGGCGGTCGGCGGCCAGAGATTCGAGCGTGGCGGCGATGTTCCTGATCGCGACGGCGTCGTCGAGGACCGCTTCGGCGGTGTCGGGGTCGACGAGGTCGGCGTCGAAGTGTTCCGCCGCCTCCTCCAAAGCTGCCCGAATCGCCGCGAACATGGTCATAGTATACGAACATACGTTCGATCTATCAAGCGCGGGCGCGCGGAACCGTTTCCCGGCTGTCCGGCTCCGGGAACACTGGCGACGGTCATCGGCCCGGAGGCCCTCCCGATGTCTCGCTCACTCGGCGCCGCCGTCACCGCCCTCGCGCTCGCGGCCCTCGCCGCGGCTGCGCCGGCCGCGCCCGCGCAGACCACACCCAGGCCGGTCTACGTGATCGGCGACTCGGTGATGCTCGGCGCCCAGGAGGCCGTCGTCGCCGCGCTCGCACCGACGCCGGCCACGGTCGACGCGCAGGAGAGCCGGTCGCTGCTCGGGGCGATCTCGCTCCTGCAACAGCACCGGGCGGAGATGGGCGACGTGGTCGTCGTCGCGCTGGGGACGAACGACGGCACCGACCCGGTGGAGTTCGCGCACCGCATCGACCTCGCCATGGGTGTCCTCGAGGGGGTCCCGCACGTGCTGTGGGTGAACCAGCGCGACTTCGAGCCCGGGCGCGCCGAGCTGGACGCGCAGCTCGTCGCGGCGACGGCTCGGTACCCGACGCTCCGCGTGCTCGACTGGAACGCGGTCGTGGACGCGAACCCGGGCGACGTGGGGCCCGACGGCATCCACCTCACCGAACCGGGCAAGGCCGCGATGGCCACCCTCGTCGCGGACGGCGTGCGTGAGGCACTGGCGCCGCCGCCGCCGACCACGACCACACCGCCCCCGGCGCCGGCGACCGCGCACCGCGCTCCCGTCACCGTCGCCCACGCGCGGCAGCGGACCCCGTCGCACTCCGGATCCGGCGCGCTCGCGTCGGGGCTCGTCGTCGCCGGCGCGGCCCCGGTGGGAGCGGTGCTGCTCGGCGCCGGCGCGCTGCTGCTCGCGCGCCGCCGGCGTGCCGTGCTGCCGTTCCACTGAGCAGCCCCGGAAGCGCCGGTCAGAGGAACGACCAGGCGAGCGACCCGAGCACGAGCTCCAGGACGACGCCGGCCACCCCGATCGCCGTGCCACCCGCGACCACCAGACCGTCGCGGAAGAGCAGCCCGATGCAGATCACGACGACGCCGAGCGACGGTAGCGTGTCGAGGCCCGTGAACGGGGGTGCGACGAACGCGGCGAAGACGAACACGAGCAGCAACGCCCCGACGAGCGTCCGGGCGACGCGGGTGCCGAGCAGGCGGGCGAACCTCGGGCGGGCGAACCGTTCGAACCAGCGGACGCGCCGCACGACGGCGGGGACGCCCTTCGTCCTGAACCGGGGCCCGAGCTCGTGGGCGAGCAGTCGCCGGGGCAGCCACAGCCGCCGGCGACCCAGCATCATCTGCGCCGTCACCAGCACGGCGACGAGCTCCAGCACGTGGGTCACCCCGCCCGTCGGGATGGGGAGGGCCGACGGGAAGAGCAGGAGCGCGAGCACGAGCGCGAACCCGTGGGCGTCGAGGGCGGCGACGAGCTCGCCCACCGTCAAACGGTCACGGCCGGCGAGGGACGAGTCGAGCTCGTCGCCGAGCGACGACCCGCCGGTCCGGCCGCTCCCCCGGTCGTGCGGGCTCGTCATCTCGCTCCCGGCTCGCGTCCGTCGATCGCGCCTGCGCCCGGCGGTACGCGCCGGACGGATTTCTCGTACCCACTGGCGGCGCCGGGGCAACGGGTGGCGGTCAGGTGGGCGCGTCGGGACACGGGCGTGGTAGCACCTGCGCCGTGGCCGAGCCGTCGACGTTGCAGGAACGACTCGCGGCGTTCGTCGGGCAGCCGGTCGGGTCGTCGGACGTGACCGCCGCGCCCGACCCGGTCAACCTGCCCATGATCCGGCACTGGGCGGCCGCCTTCGAGGACGCCAACCCCGTCTACACGGATCCGGCGGCAGCCGCGCGCTCGCGCTTCGGGGAGATCGTCGCACCGCCGCTGATGCTGCAGACGTGGACGATGGCGACGCCGACGATCACCGGGATCGCGGAACGGGGCGGCTCGCCGGTCGACAACCCGTCCGGCGGCGCGCTCGCGGTCCTCGCGGATGCCGGCTTCTCGGCCACCCTCGCGTCGAACTCCGAGTTCGAGATCGTCCGCTACCTGCACCTCGGCGAGCTCGTCTCGGCGAGCACGGTGATCGAGTCGATCTCCGACGAGAAGCGGACGCGGCTCGGCCCCGGCTACTTCGTGACGTGGGTGACGACGTACCGCGACGAGTCGGGTGAGGTCGTCGGCCGCCAGCGGTTCCGCATCCTCCGGTTCAAGCCGGGAGCAGGCGGGCCGTGACCACGCCGCGGCTCGCGTGGCACGACGTCCACGCCGGCGACGAGCTGCCGCCGCTCGAGCTCGAGATGACGGCGACCCGCATCGTCGCCGGCGCGATCGCGACCCGCGACTTCATGCCCGTGCACCACGACCGCGACTACGCGCAGCAGCAGGGCGCGGCCGACATCTTCATGAACATCCTGTCGACCAACGCCTATTGCAGCCGCTTCCTGACCGACTGGGCCGGTCCCGAGGCACGGGTCACCCGGCTCGCCATCCGGCTCGGGGTCCCCGTGCATCCCGGTTCGACCCTCCGGTTCACCGGACGCGTCACGGCGACGTCGGAGCAGGGCGCAGAGGGTCTCGTCGAGGTCGAGTTCCGTGCCACCAACGAGCTCGGCGACCACGTGACGGGCACGGCCGAGGTCGGGCTCCCGCTCGGACCGGACGGCGGCTGAGAGGAGCCGCCCCCGACCGTTCTGTGAACGATTCGCTTCGCATACCGATGCCTATCGTGCAGAGAACGGGAAGGGTCAGGGGTTGTGCACCTCGACGAGCGACAGCTCCTCGCGCGGACCCCTGACCGTCGACTCCGAGAGCTCGCCGACGCCGCGCGCGTACGTCTTGCGGTCGAGCACCTTCGGCTCCAGCGGCGTCCATTCGCGGGTCTCGAGCGCGTCGAACGCGCCGTACGGGACCTGCACCGGGGTGGACGTGGCCACGACGCGGTACCAGTCCTCCGCGTGACCCTTCAGGTACTCCTGGCGGATCCGCTTGCCGACGACCGGGGCCGCCTCCATCGCGACACCGGGTCGCGCACCGTGGCGCCCGGCGTGCCAGGTGCCCTCCCGGCTGACGACCCGGCCGTGCGCGTCGAGCACGGCGGTGTCCTCGCCGAAGTACCAGACGGTGCCCCGGGCGTCCTGCGCGAAGTAGTCGAAGGTGTGCTCGTCGAGCCGGCCGTCCACGTACCCGTCGTCACGCACGACCACGGTGTCGACGCCCGCGAGCCGGCGGGTGCGCGCCGTGACGGTGACGACGTTGCGCGCGGGCTTGCCTTCCGAGGTGCCCTCGTACACACGCGTGGTCCCGGGAACGAGCGGGAACCACGGGTTGTCGATCCGGGTCGTGAACTGCGACGGGTCGACGCGCCCGTCGGAGCGGTCGGGCCGGAGCGTGGGGGCGGCGCCGGACGCCGCGACCACGCCCGGGCCCAGCGCCGCGAGCAGGAGCCCGGCGAGCAGGAGCCCGGCGATCAGGAGCCCGGCGAGGCGTCGGCTGCGGAGCACCGTCGGCATGCTCACCCCCTCCCCGGCGCGCCGGCGCCGGCAGGCCGAGCGTACGGCCCGGGATCCCGGTCGCGGCATCGCCCCCCGAGCCGCGGCCGCCCCGGCGGGAGCGATCGGCGCCGATTTCATGAGTGAGCGCTCACTCATGCTATGGTGCCCGGCATGCCCGCCCCCGCCTCCACCCGGTCCCGAGCGTCGGCCCTGCCGGCCGAGGAGCGCCGGGCCCGGATCGTGGAGGCGGCGCTCCCCCTGTTCCTGGCCCAGGGGGGAGCGGTCACGACCCGTGAGGTGGCCCAGGCGGCGGGCATCGCGGAGGGCACGATCTTCCGGGTCTTCGCCGACAAGACGGAGCTGCTCGAGGCGCTCATCGACCGCGCCCTCGACACCGGCCCGGTCGAGGCCGCGCTCGCCCGCATCGACCGGAGCCTCGCCTTCGAGCAGCGGATCGTCGCCGCCGCCGAGATCCTCCGGGCCCGGGTCGCCTACGTGTTCCGGGTCCTCAGCATGGCGTCGAACTTCGCCGACGGCCGCCGGCCGGCGTCGCGCCCCCCGACCGAGCTGCACGAGCTCGTCCGGCTGTTCGAGCCCGAAGCCGAGCGGCTCCGCTGCTCCCCCTCGCAGGCCGCCGGCCTGCTGCGCGGCCTGACGTTCTCCGGCACGCACTCGTCCTTCATCGTCGGCGAACCGCTGACCTCGGAGGAGATCGTGTCGGTGCTCCTCGACGGTATCCGGGCGGAACACATGACGCGCGCGCCCGGAGGTCGCCCGTGCTGATCCGCCTCGTCCGCGAGTACCTGCGTCCCTACCGCAAGCTGCTCGTCATCCTGTTGTTCCTGCAAGCGCTGCAGGCGATGTCGACGTTGTTCCTGCCGACGTTGAACGCGAGCATCATCGACAAGGGCGTCCTGAAGGGCGACACCGGCTACATCTGGACGCTCGGTGGTGTGATGCTCGTCATCACCCTCGCACAGGTCGGGTTCTCGATCGGCGCGATGTTCTGCGGAGCGCGGGCGGCGATGAGCTTCGGCCGCGACGTCCGGCGCGAGCTGTTCCACAAGGTGACGGGCTTCTCGGCGCGTGAGGTGGGCACGTTCGGCGCGCCGTCGCTCATCACGCGGATCACGAACGACGTGCAGCAGGTGCAGATGCTCGTGCTGATGGCCTGCACGCTGCTCGTCGTCGCCCCCATCACCATTGTCGGCGGGTCGGTGCTCGCCGTCCGGGAGGACGGCCCCCTCTCGCTCATCCTGCTCGTCGCCGTTCCCGCGCTGATCCTCGGCATCGGGTCGGTGTTCTTCCGGATGCACCCGCAGTTCATGCTGATGCAGAACCGCATCGACCGCGTCAACCAGATCCTGCGCGAGCAGATCAGCGGCATCCGGGTCGTGCGTGCGTTCGTGCGCGAGCGTTCCGAGAAGAACCGCTTCGAGCACGCCAACAACGAACTGACGGACACCGCGCTACGGACGGGCCGGTTGATGGCCTTCATGTTCCCGACCGTGATGGTGACGGTGAACCTGTCGAGCACCGCGGCCGTCTGGTTCGGCGCGGACCGGATCGGCTCCGGCCAGATGCCGGTCGGCGCGCTCATCGCCTACATCACGTATCTGATCCAGATCCTGATGGCGGTGATGATGGGCACCTTCGTCATCAGCATGGCCCCACGGGCCTCGGTCTGCGCCGGCCGCATCGGCGAGGTGCTCGACACGGAGTCGTCGGTGAAGGTCGCGGCCGAGCCCCTGACCGAGCTCCCACGCCCGGCGTCCCTCGAGCTCCGCAACGCGAGCTTCTCGTTCGCCGGCGCCGAGAAGTCGGTGCTGACCGACATCTCGTTCACGGTCCGGGCCGGCGAGACGCTCGCGATCATCGGGAGCACCGGATCGGGCAAGTCGGCCCTCCTCAACCTGATCGTCCGGCTCTTCGACGTCACCGCTGGCCAGGTGCTGGTCAACGGCGTCGACGTCCGCGACATCCATCCCGACACGCTCCACCGGGCGATCGGGCTCGTTCCCCAGAAGCCGTTCCTCTTCTCGGGCACGGTGGCGAGCAACGTCCGGTTCGGCAACCCCGACGCGGACGACGCGGCGGTGTGGCACGCGCTCGAGATCGCGCAGGCCCGCGACTTCGTCGCCGCGATGCCGGGCGGGCTGTCGGCCCGGATCGCCCAGGGCGGGACCAACGTCTCGGGTGGGCAGCGCCAGCGCCTCGCCATCGCCCGGGCGCTCGCCCACCGCCCCGACATCTACCTCTTCGACGACTCGTTCTCGGCCCTCGACCTCGCGACCGACGCGCGCCTGCGCGCCGCGCTGGCGCCGGTCGTCACCGACGCCGTGAACGTGATCGTCGCGCAGCGGGTGTCGACGATCGTGCAGGCGGATCAGATCCTCGTGCTCGAGCAGGGCCGCTGTGTCGGCCTCGGCGCGCACGACGAGCTGCTCGAGACCTGCCCGACCTACCAGGAGATCGTCGAGTCCCAGTTCGTCTCCCAGGCGGAGGAGGTCGCGTGAGCGATACACGCGATGTCGCACCGCCCGGCTCGGACGGTTTCGACGACGAAGAGGAACACAGCTACTTCCAGACGCCACGGGAGGCCGGCGGCCGCTTCGGTGTCGGCGTTCCCGCGGCGGAGACGAAGGACCTGCGGGGCTCGACGCGGCGGCTGATCTCCTACCTGGGCCCGGAGAAGGGCCGGGCGATGCTCGCCGTGGTCCTGGCGATCGTCGCGGTCGTCCTCAACGTGAGCGGCCCTCGCCTGCTCGGTCACGCGACGAACATCGTGGTCGACGGCATCACGAGCCGCCACGGGATCGACTTCGGCGCGCTCCACCGCCAGCTCGCGATCGTCGCCGCCGTCTACATCTCCTCGTGGGTGCTCGCGTACACCCAGGGGCTGGTGCTCACGGGCGTCATCCAGCGCTCGATGAAGAAGCTGCGCTCGGAGGTCGAGGACAAGCTCAACCGGCTGCCGCTCGCGACGGTCGACCGCACGCCGCGGGGCGACCTCCTGAGCCGGGTGACCAACGACATCGACAACCTGGCCCAGAGCCTGCAGCAGACGATGAGCCAGACGTTCATCTCGACGTTCACGCTCGTCGGCGTGCTGGCGATGATGATCTCGATCTCGCCGCTGCTGGCCCTGGTCGTGGTCTTCACGATCCCGATCGCGGTCTTCGGGATCAAGGCCATCACGGCACGATCGAAGAAGCGATTCATCGAGCAGTGGACGCACACGGGCTCTCTCAACGCGCAGGTCGAGGAGGCGTTCACGGGGCACGCGCTCGTGCGGGCGTTCGGCCGTGAGCACGACATCCGTGACCGCTTCGACACGAAGAACGAGCAGCTGCACGAGTCGAGCTTCTGGGCCCAGTTCATCGCCGGGGTCGTCCAGCCCGTGATGATGTTCCTGGGCAACCTGAACTACGTGCTCATCGCCGTCATCGGCGGCCTGCGCGTCGTGTCCGGGCAGATGAGCATCGGCGACATCCAGGCCTTCATCCAGTACTCACGGCAGTTCACCCAGCCGCTCACGCAGCTCGCGTCGATGGTGAACGTGCTCCAGTCGGGGATCGCGTCCGCGGAACGGGTCTTCGAGTTCCTCGACTTCGACGACCAGGTCGCCGACGACCGGGCGCCCCTGACCAATCCCGCACCTCGGGGGCTGGTCGAGTTCGAGCACGTCCGCTTCTCGTACGACCCCGACAAGCCGCTGATCCGCGACCTGAGCCTCGTCGCGCCCCCCGGCTCGACGGTCGCGATCGTCGGCCCCACGGGTGCCGGCAAGACGACGCTCGTCAACCTCATCATGCGGTTCTACGAGCTCGACGGCGGGACGATCCGCCTCGACGGCCGCGACATCTCACGGATGCGCCGGCACGACCTGCGCGAGCACATCGGGATGGTCCTGCAGGACACGTGGCTGTTCGAGGGGACCATCCGCGACAACATCGCCTTCGGCAACCCCGACGCGACCGAGGACGAGATCGTCGAGGCGGCCAAGGCGACCCACGTCGACTTCTTCGTGCGGTCACTGCCGAACGGCTACGACACCATCGTCGACGACGAGGGGACCAACGTCTCCGCCGGCGAGAAGCAGCTGCTCACGATCGCCCGCGCCTTCCTCGCCGACCCGGCCATCCTCATCCTCGACGAGGCGACGAGCTCGGTCGACACCCGGACCGAGGTGCTGATCCAGAAGGCCATGGCGGCGCTCCGCACGAACCGCACCAGCTTCGTCATCGCGCACCGCCTGTCGACGATCCGAGACGCGGACACGATCCTGGTCATGAACCACGGCGACATCGTCGAGCAGGGCAACCACCACGACCTGCTCGAACGGGGCGGTGCGTACGCGGCCCTCTACAACGCCCAGTTCGTCGGCGCCGCGGTCGACGTCGACCAGGACCTCACGTGAGGCCGTCGAGCACGACCTGGGTGTCGACGACCTCCTCGGCCCGCCCCAGGTCGATGGAGATGCCCGCGCCCGGCAGCTCCTGCTGCTCGGGCGCGCCCCGGGTCGCCTCGTAGTCGCGCAGCCACGCGAGGAAGGCGTCGGGCGGGAGCGGCCGGCTCAGGTAGTAGCCCTGGGCGCCGGGGCAGCCGCGGTCGCGGAGCAACGACCAGGCGGTCGGCGTCTCGACGCCCTCGGCGACGACGCCCAGCCCCAGGTTGCGGCCGAGGTCGACGATCGAGGTCACGATCGCGAGCTGCTCGTTGTCG
>DASRHL010000378.1:0-3869 GCA_035650535.1 Acidimicrobiia bacterium | reverse complement strand
TTCGATTCGTTCAACGTTCCGACCACCGCGCCCGAGCAGCCTTCTTAGCGATGGCAGACCGCTCTTCGGGTGTCAGCTTCGCGGCGCGGGCTTTGCCGCCCTTCAACCCACCCGCACGTCCGAGAGCCACGGCGTGCGGGTTCTTTTCGTCCTTGGCCGGCTTGGGCTCGTCGCCGACCGCCTCGCCGACGATCGCCGCCGCGAGCGAGTTCACATCCCCTGGCTTGCTTGAGCGGTTGGGCATGAGCCAAGGATACGGCAAAAGTCAAGGCCCGAATGCAGGTCTTACACCCATGTGATTTACTCGGTCGCAGGGGCACCACGGAGGTGTGCCGGAGCAGCCGAACGGACTCGCCTCAAAAGCGAGCGAACCTTGGTCGGTTCCGTGGGTGCAAATCCCACCGCCTCCGCAGACGAGCGAGGGGGTCCAACTGCAAAGCTGGACCCCCCTCGCCGCGTCTAAAGCTCGCCTCAGGGCGAACCTTGGTCGGTCTTCGAAGTGTGCCACACGATGCAAGCACGCTTGCATCCGGGCGCTAAAGGGGCAAACCGGACACGCGGACGCGCCACTTCAAACTGACCCACTACCGCAGATGCCAGTGAAATCAGCAGATCACCTTGCAGATCCGCGTTTTTCGTGGGTAAGGTCCGCGTCGTGGCGACCTCGTACCGGGCCGGGCAGGTGGCGGCGCTGCTCGGCGTCAGCCCCGATACCGTGCGCCGCTGGGCCGACAGCGGCCGGCTCGAGACCCACCGCACCCCGGGCGGGCAGCGCCTGATCGACGGGCCGTCCCTGGCCCGCTTCCTCACCGAGCAGGCGGTCACGCCGGAGCCCGAGCCCGTCGTCAGCCAGTCGGCTCGCAACCGGTTCCCGGGCGTGGTCACCCGCGTCGACAAGGACCGACTCGTCGCGCTGGTCGAGCTGCAGGCCGGCCCGCACCGGATCGTCTCGATGATGACCCGGGAGGCCGCCGACGAGCTGGGCCTCGAACCCGGCGACCTCGCCGTCGCCGCCGTGAAGTCGACCAACGTCGTCGTGGAGGTCACCGGATCCGAATGAGGAAGCTCCTCGTCACCCCCATCGTGGTCGCCGCGCTCGCCGCCGGGTCGGCTGCCGCGGCCACGGCGCGCGTCGGCGGCGCTCACGAGGCGAAGAAGCCGTCGGGAGCCGTCACGGTGTCGGCGGCGGCGTCGCTCACCGAGGCGTTCACGCGCATCGGTACGGACTTCCAGCGGAAGTACCCCGGCACGACCGTCCGCCTCAACTTCGGTGCGTCCTCGGCGCTCGAGCTCCAGATCGAGCAGGGCGCGCCGGCCGACGTGTTCGCCTCCGCCGACACCGCCACGATGGACAAGCTCGTGAACGCGGGCAAGGCCACCCGTCCTGCCAAGGCGTTCGCGCGCAACCGCCTCGTGATCGTGACGAAGCGGCGAAACCCCGAGAAGATCCGCACGATCCGCGACCTCGCGAGGGTCCCGACCCTGTCGTTGTGCGCGCTCACCGTTCCCTGCGGCAAGTACGCCGCTCAGATGCTCCAGGCCGCGGGCGTCACGATTCCCGAGTCGAAGATCACGCGCGGTCAGGACGTCAAGACGACGCTCGCCGCGGTGTCGCCGGGTGACGCCAGCGCGGCGGTCGTCTACGTGAGCGACGCCAAGGCCGCCGGGCGCAGCATCACGACCGTCACGATCCCCGACGCGCAGAACGTGATCGCGGTATACCCGATCGCGACGTTGCCGTCGTCGTCGAACCCGGCGACCGCCAAGGCGTTCGTGCGGTACGTCCTCTCGAAGCCCGGGCAGCAGGTGCTCCAGCGGGACGGGTTCCTTCCGCCGGCCGCGACACAATGATCGGCACGGCGGCCGGCCGCGCGCGCAGGACGCGCGGGCGCGTACCGGTCGCCGCGATCGTGCCGGCGATCGTCGCCGTCGGGTTCTTCGCCGTCCCGCTCGTCGGGCTCCTGCAGCGCGCCGCGTGGAGCCACCTCTGGGACGACCTCTCGAGCCCGGCCGCGGGCGACGCGCTGCGGCTCTCGCTCGAGTGCTCGCTGTGGGCCACCGCGCTCTCGATCGGGTTCGGCGTGCCGCTCGCGTGGGTGCTCGCCCGGCTCGAGTTCCCGGGCCGCCCGTTCGTCCGGGCGCTGACGTTGCTCCCCCTCGTGCTCCCGCCGGTGGTGGGCGGCGTCGCGCTGCTCCTGGCCTTCAGCCGCGACAGCCTGATCGGGGGATGGCTGCACGACTGGTTCGGAGTGCAGCTCACCTTCTCGAAGGCGGGGACGGTCCTCGCGGAGACCTTCGTCGCGATGCCGTTCTTCGTCATCACCGTCGAGGCCGCGCTCCGCTCGACCGACCGGCGCTACGAGGAAGCCGCCGCGACGCTCGGCGCGAACCGGTGGACGGTGTTCCGGCGCGTCACGCTGCCGATGGTCCTGCCGTCGATCGCGGCCGGGGCCGCGTTGAGCTGGGCGCGTGCGTTGGGCGAGTTCGGCGCCACGATCACCTTCGCCGGCAACATCCAGGGCCGCACGCAGACCACGCCGCTGGCGGTCTACGTGCTGCTCCAGAGCAACCTCGACGGCGCGATCGCGCTGAGCCTCGTGATGCTCGCCGTCTCCCTCGTCGTCCTCACGCTGCTGCGCGATCGCTGGCTCGGCAACGTGTGAGCCTCGAGGTCGCGTTCACCGCGCGCGCCGGGCGCTTCGAGCTCGACTGCACGTTCTCCGCCGGTGACGACGAGATCGTCGCCGTGCTCGGACCCAACGGTGCGGGCAAGACCACGCTCCTGCGCGCGGTCGCCGGGCTCGTGCCCGTCGAGTCGGGAACGATCGCGCTCGACGGCGTCGTGCTCGACGAGCCCGCGACCGGAACCTTCGTGGTGCCCGAGGCTCGCCCGGTCGGCTACGTCTTCCAGGAGTACCTCCTGTTCCCCCACCTGAACGCGCGCGAGAACGTGGCCTTCGGGCTGCGGAGCCGGGGGATGCGCGCCCACGACGCCCGGGCGGTCGCGGACACGTGGCTGCAACGCGTCGGGCTCGCGGACCGGGCGAAGGCGAAGCCGCGCGAGCTCTCGGGAGGCCAGGCGCAACGGGTCGCGCTCGCACGCGCCCTGGCGATGGATCCGCGCCTGCTGCTGCTCGACGAACCTCTCGCCGCGCTCGACGCCGGCGCCCGGGCCGAGGTCCGGCGCGAGCTCCGGCGCCACCTCACGTCCTTCGACGGGGTGCGGCTCGTCGTGACCCACGACCCGCTCGACGCGCTCGCGCTCGCGACCCGCCTGATCGTCCTCGAGGACGGCCACGTCGCGCAGGACGGGTCGATCGACGAGGTCACGGCTCGCCCCCGGTCCCGCTACGTCGCCGATCTCGTCGGCGTGAACCTGTTCCGGGGCGTCGCGTCGGGAACCCGGGTCGACGTGGCGGGCGGCGAGCACCTCGTCGTCGCCGACCCCGGACAGGGGGCGGTCTTCGCCATGGTGCACCCCAACGCCGTCGCGCTGTACCGGCGGGCTCCGGAGGGGAGCCCCCGCAACGTCTGGCACGGCCCCGTGCAGGGCATCGACCTGCTCGGCGACCGCGTCCGGGTGCGGATCGGCGGTCGCCTGCCCCTGGTGGCGGAGGTGACGCCCGGGGCCGTCCGCGACCTGGAGTTGGACGAGGGTGTGGAGGTGTGGGCGTCGGTCAAGGCGACCGAGGTGGTGGTCTACGCCGCCTGAGCCGCCGCCTGAGCCGCCCCGCCGGCCCGGTGCCGGGCCGCTTATTACCGGCTGGTAACATCGGGGGATCCGCACCGACGTGACCACGGAGGCCCCGATGGCCGAGTTCTCCCTCGAGCTCAACGAGGACCAGCTGCAGATCCAGAAGTGGGTCCAC
>DASRHL010000377.1:0-10968 GCA_035650535.1 Acidimicrobiia bacterium | reverse complement strand
CTTCGTAGAGGGCGCGCAGGTCGCCCGCCATCTTGTAGCCGTCTTCGAACTTCGGGTCCTTCTCGAAGCAGGCGGCCAACGGCGTGTCGCGGCCCATGATGAGCGGCGGCATGAGCTTGGCGATCCGGTCGCCGTCGCCGTAGGGGTACCCGAGCACGCGGGCGGCGTCGCGCACCGCGGCGCGGGCCTTGATGGTCGAGAACGTGACGATCTGGGCGACGTGGTCCCAGCCGTAGCGCTCGGCCGCGTACTTGATCATCTCGCCGCGGTAGCGCGAGTCGAAGTCCATGTCGATGTCGGGCATCTGCTTGCGACCCGGGTTCAGGAAGCGCTCGAACAGCAGGTCGTAGCGGATGGGGTCGATGTCGACGATGCGCAGGCAGTAGGCGACGCACGAGCCGGCCGCGCTGCCCCGCCCCGGGCCGACCCGGATCCCGCGCTGGCGCGCGTAGCGCACGAGGTCCCAGACCACGAGGAAGTACGCGGAGAAGCCCATCGTCTTGATGACGCCGAGCTCGAACTCGATGCGCTCCGACACGTTGGCGGGGATCTCGGCGCCGTAGCGCTCGCGCGCGCCGGAGAGCGTCAGCTCGCGCAGGTAGGAGTCCTCGTCGTGGCCCTCCGGCGTCGGGAACGAGGGCAGGACCGCGTTGCCGAACTCGATCTCGACGTTGGCGCGCTCCGCGATCCAGAGGGTGTTGTCGCACGCCTCCTCGTAGTCGCGGAAGAGATGGCGCATCTCCGCCGCCGTCTTCAGGTAGAACTCCTCGGCGTCGAACTTGAAGCGGTCGGTGTCGGTCTGCTTGGCGCCGGTCTGGACGCAGAGCAGCGCGTCGTGGGCCTCGGCGTCGGAGCGGTGCGTGTAGTGACTGTCGTTGGTCGCGATCAGAGGGGCGCGCAGATCGCGCGCGATGCGCAGCAGCATCGGGTTGACCCGGTGCTGGTCCGCGAGGCCGTGGTCCTGCAGCTCGATGAAGAAGGAGTCGCGCCCGAAGATGCCCTGGAAGCGCGCCGCCAGGTCGCGCCCGCCCGCGTAGTCGTCGGCGAGGAGGCGCTGGCAGACGGCACCGCCGAGGCAGCCGCTCGTGGCGATGAGACCCTCACCGTGGCGCTCGAGGAGCTCGAAGTCGACCCGCGGCTTGTAGAAGAAGCCGTCGAGGTAGGCGTGTGAGGAGACCTTGATGAGGTTCCGGTAGCCGGCGTCGTTCTCGGCGAGCAGCGTCAGGTGGAAGATGTCGTGGTCGGCGCGCCGGGGCCGGTCGAAACGGCTCGTCGTGACCATGTAGGCCTCCATGCCGACGACCGCGTTCAGGTCGGCGGCCCGGGCGGCCCGGTAGAAGTCGAGGACGCCGTACATGTTCCCGTGGTCCGTGATGCCCACCGCGGGCTGGCCGTCGGCGACGGCCTTGGCGACGACGTCGGGGATCCGGGCCGCGCCGTCGAGCATCGAGTACTCGGTGTGCAGGTGCAGGTGGACGAACGACCTCGACACGCTCACCCTTCAACGTCTCGGGCACTCGGCTCGGGCACGGCTCGGGTCCTCCACAGGCCTGTGGACGGGCCTGTGGATTGAATGACACCGATGTGATTCGAACCTACCGCATCGCGCCCCGGCCCGCCAGGAGCGGCACCAGCATCTCGGCGGCGGTGACCGAGCCGTGCGCCGACACCAGGTGGGTCTCACGGGGCAGGTTCGGGTCGGTGAACGCCACGGGCTCCCGGGCGGCCAGCACCACGTCGCCGACCCGGCGCCGGGTCGCCGGCGACACCTCGGGGCCGAGCCGGCCGCCGTCGAGCAGCTCGTCGCGGGACCACACCCAGGCCCGCCCGCCCTGGGTCTCGCGGGCGGCGTCGAGCAGTGCGGCGGCGGCCCCCTTCGTGGCGTGGAGGTAGCGGAAGCGGCCGTCGCCCGAGTAGGTCGCCACCATCTCCGCCAGCGCATCGAGCGAGATCCAGCGGTCCGGACCGACGTGCACCTGACCGTGGTCGCTCGTGACGAGGAGGGCGGCGTCGCCCGGCAGCACCTCGAGCAGGTCGCCGACGAGCCGGTCGGCGGCGGCGAGCTCGGCCGGGTAGAAGCCGTCGTGCAGGCCGTGCGCGTGCGCGACCGAATCGATCCCGGCGTAGTACGAGTAGACGAACGGCTCGCCGGCCGCCGCCAGCAGCCGCACGTGCTCGACGAGTCCCGACGGCGTCGCGTAGCCGTGGAAGCGGGCGTCGCGCAGGTGCGCGCCGGTGAAGCCGCTGCTCCTGAACTCGCTCTTGGTGACGACGGCGACCGACCGGCCGAGGAACGGCGGGTGGCGCTGGACCGAGAACGGGTCAGGGGCGCGCCGGCCGTTCGCGCCCTGCCACGAGAGCACGTTGAGCACCCGGCCGTCGACGAGGACCCGGAAGCCCGTGACGCCGTGCTGGGCGGGCGACAGCCCGGTCGTGATCGAGGTCAGCGCACTGGCCGTCGTCGACGGGACGACGGTCGTGATGGGCCCGCCCTCGAGCCCGGCGACCGTCGTCAGCGCGCCCGGGTGCTCGGCGAGGGCGGCCCAGCCGAGGCCGTCGAGGACGAGGAGCACGACCGTGCGCGCACCCGAAACCGGTGCGGGCATCCACGCGGGCAGCGCCTGGCCCGGCGCACGCCCCACGAGCGCGGGCACGATCCCGGCGATCGACGCGCCCGAGTAGGCGGCCGCCACCGGCTCGGACTCCGCTCTCGGCGCCACTCCTGGGTCGCGCTCGCTCACGCGTTCAGGGTAGGGCACGACCGGTAGCGGGGAGGCGGGCCGTCCGGCCGGGGTGCGCGATCATGGAGCGGTCATGAAGGTCTCCACGAGAGGCGACTACGCGGCGCGTGCGCTGCTGTCGCTCGCGCTGCACGGCTCCGACCGACCCACGTCGGTCAAGGAGATCGCCGAGCGCACCAACCTCCCCCAGCCCTACCTCGAGCAGATCCTGCTCGCGGTGAAGGGCGCCGGGCTCGTGCGCTCGAAGCGGGGGGTCGGGGGCGGCTACGTGCTCGCGCGCCCTCCCGAGCAGATCACGCTGGCCGAGATCGTGGCGGCCGTCGACGGCCCGATCGCGACCCTGCTCGACGAGCACGATCACTGCGAGGGGCACTGCGTGCTCCAGGAGGTGTGGGTGGGCGTCTCCGACGAGATGCGCCGCCTGCTCGACGGGTTCACGCTCGCCGACCTCGTCGCCCGCACCCGGGTCGGCCACGGGGAGGTCGCCGGCGCGGGCACGACCTGACGTCTACCGGGTCGCGTCCACGAGGACGCCCGGCGCGGCCGCGCTCCGGCGGGCACGGCGCAGGTCGCCGGCGCGGAGGTCGAGGCGCACCGCGAGACCGCCCTCCGGCGCCACGTCGAGCTCGACACCGCCGCCGTCGGCGGTGACGAGCTGCCGGACGATCGCGAGCCCGAGCCCGAAACCGCCCCGGTCGCGCCGCCCCGGCGTCGCCCGCCAGAAACGGTCGAACGCGCGGGCGCGCTGCTCCTCGGTCATGCCCGGCCCGGCGTCGCACACCTCGACCTCGACCCGGTCGCCGACCCGCCGGGCGCTGACCCGCACCGCCGTGCCGCCCGGCGCGACCTCGAGCGCGTTGTTGAGCAGGTTGTCGAGGACCTGCTCGAGGCGCCCGGGCGTCCCGAGCACGGCGACCGCGGGCACGTCCGCCTCGATGGCGACGTCGCGCTCGGCGGCGAGCGCGAACCAGGCGTCGGCCCGGCCTTCCACGACCGAGACGAGGTCGAGGTCGACGAGCGCGGGCGCCGACTGCTCGGCGCGGGCGAGCAGGAGGAGGCTGTCGACGAGCTGCGACAGCCTCCGGACCTCGGTGAGCGCGCGTTCGACGTCGTCGGTGTCGCTGTGCGCGCCCTCGGCCTCGAGGTTCTCGAGCCGGAGCCGCAGCGCGGCCAACGGCGTACGGAGCTGGTGCGACGCGTCGGCGACGAAGGCCTGTTGCGAGCGCAGGAGCTGCTCGAGCCGCGCCGCGGTCGCGTTGAACGACCGGGCGAGGCCACTGAGCTCGGGCGGGTCGTCGGGGATCGGCACCCGGACGCGCAGGTCGCCCTCGCCGAGGCGGGCCGCGGCCTCGTCGAGCTCGGCGAGCGGCTTCGTGAACGAACGCGCGAGGAGGACGCTGACGAGCAGCACGACCAGCGCGATCACGCCCGACAGCGCGAGGAGCAGCAGCCAGTTCCGCTCGATGCGTGCGTCCAGCACGGACAGCGGGTACGTGATGAGGACGGCGCCGTCGGTTCGCCCGTCCGAGACGATCGGGACCGCGACCGCGAGCACGTCGCCGCCGCCCGACTGTGACCGTTCGGCGGTTGCCTCGTGACCGCGCAACGCGGACGCGAGGTCGGGTTGGCGCCGGAGCGCGTCGACGGTCGACTTCGGGACCGCCGCGCCACCATGGATCGCGGAGTCCGCGAGGACGCGACCGGTCACGTCGACGACGATGACGCGCGCGCCGGAGGTGCGGTCGTACCGCCGGACGAGATGGGCGAGGGCGGGGATCGTTGCAGGCTCCGGACCACTGCCCGCCGGCGTGTGCACGTACTGGTCGGACCGCAGGGAGAGCGCGAACGCGTCGTGCTGCACGTCGCCCACCAACCGGCGTCGCTCCGAGTTCGCGAACGTCAGCCCGAACGGGAGACCCAACGCGAGGAGCACGAACAGGGTGAGCGAGAGGTAACTCAGGACGAGGCGCCGCCTCACCCGGCGGCTCCGGGATCACGGATCCGGTAGCCGACCCCGCGCACGGTCTCGATCCACCGAGCGTCGCCGAGCTTGCGGCGCAGGTTCGCGACGTGGACGTCGAGGGTCTTGGTCGGGCCGTACCAGTGCGGGTCCCACACGGAGTCGAGGATGTGGTGCCGGCTGCACAGCGCACCCGGGTCCTCGACGAGCACGCCGAGCAGGTCGAACTCCTTGGGCGTCAGCGCGATCTCGTCGCCGTCGATCGTGACGCGCCGCGTCCGCCGGTCCACGACGAGCGGCCCGACCTGCACGACGCCACCGTCCGCACCGCGCGACGTCCCACGCCGTGCGACGGCGCGGATGCGCGCGACGAGCTCGCGGAAGCCGAACGGCTTGACGACGTAGTCGTCCGCGCCGAGCTCGAGTCCGACGACGCGGTCGACCTCGTCGCCACGCGCGGTGACGACGATGATCGGCACGTCCGACTGCGAGCGGAGCTGGCGGCACAGGTCGAACCCGTCGAGGTCGGGCAGGCCGAGATCGAGCAGGACGACGTCGGGCCAGGACCGGTCGTCGTGCAGGGTCGCGAGCGCGCCACCCCCCGTGTCGCAGTGCCGGACCGCGAAGCCCTCGCGCTCCAGGCCGCGGACGAGCGGGACCGCGATGTCGTCGTCGTCTTCGACGAGCAGAACGTCCATACCCACAAAGGGTCGGCGCGCTCTCCCCCTCACCTTTACCCAATCTTGGAGCCAGGCTGGACGACCGTTGACCGGCGGGTGCGTATGTTGACGGTCGGGAAGCCCACACACCCGGTCTCCCGCGTTGCCCAGCCCGGTCCGGCCGGCGGGTCGAGGGTCTGCCCTGCCCCCTCGGCTCCGCCGGCCGGCTCTTTCCCGCTCCTGGCGCCGTTGCGGCCCCGGGCCGCTCGGGCCACTTCGCCGACGCACCCCGGCGCTCGCCGTGGCCGCGGCTCAGCCGTCGAGGGCGTTCAGCACCCGTTGAAGGTCTTCGGGCAGAGGTTCGTCGAACGCGAGCTGCGCCCCCGTGCCGGGGTGGGTGAAGGCGAGGTGGGCGGCGTGGAGGAACGGGCGGTCGAGGGCGAGTTGGGGTCGGCGGCCGCCGTAGGCGGCATCGCCCACCACGGGGTGGCCGATCGCCTGGAGGTGGACCCGGATCTGGTGAGTCCGGCCGGTCTCGAGCCGGCATTCGAGGAGCGTGACCGTCGGGTCGTCGTAGGCGCGCACCGCGACGTAGGCCGTCCGGGCCGACCGGCCGCTCTCGCGCACCGCCATGCGGGTCGGGCGCCGCACCGAGCGGCCGATCGGCGCGTCGACGACGCCCCGCTCGGCCTCGGGGCGTCCCCACACCAGTGCCACGTACCGCCGGTCGACGGTCCGGGCGGCCAGCGCGGCCACCAGCGCGTCGTAGGCGGCGGGTGAGCGGGCCACGACCATCAGACCGCTCGTGTCGCGGTCGAGGCGGTGGACGATGCCGGGCCGGGCCGGGTCGCCGACCGCGGCGATCCCGGGATAGCGCGCGAGCAGGCCGTGCACCATGGTCCCGTGGGCGTGCGCGGCCCCGGGGTGCACGACGAGTCCGGCGGGCTTCGCGACCACGACGACGTCCTCGTCCTCGTACCGGACGGTGAGCGGCACGTCCTCGGCCTCGGGAGGCCTGGCCTCCGGAGGCGTCGCGACGATCTCGACGACCTCGCCGGCCCGGAGCCGCCGGCTCTTGCCCACGGCGCCGCCTCCGACCAGCACGCCGTCCGCCTCGACCAGGGCCTGCACCTCGGCCCGGCTCCAACCCGTGAGGAGGGCCACGACCCGGTCGACCCGCTCCCCCGCCAACGCCTCGGGCACCACGAGCGGCTCGGCACCCTCACTCCCGCTCATGCCGGTTCGGCCGAGCCCGGGAAGACCGCGCGCACGATCAGCAGGACCGCGCCGACCGTGATCGCGGCGTCGGCGACGTTGAACGTCGGGAAGTCGCCGACGTGGACGAAGTCGACAACCGCACCGTGCAGGAAGCCGGGCGAGCGGACGATGCGGTCGAGCAGGTTGCCGGTCGCGCCGCCGAGCACGAGCGAGAGCGCGAGCAGGGTGAGCCGGTCGTCGGTGCGCCGCACCGCGCGTACCAGGACGACCGCGATCACGACGGCGAGGATCGCGAGCAGGGGCGTGAAGCCCTGGAACAGGCTGAAGGCGCTGCCCGTGTTGCGGCTCAGCCGGAACCCGATGTCGGAGCCGATGAGGTCGACCGGTCCCGAGTCGAGCCGATGGACGGCCCACGTCTTCGTCAGCTGGTCGAGCGCGACGACGACCAGGACGATGCCGAACGAGATCCGCGTCCGCCGGCGCGCCGCCGCGCCCGCAGGTTCAGCGACGCCGTTCGGCACGCGCCTTGCAGTCGACGCAGACGTCGGCCCACGGGATGGCCTCGAGCCGCTCGAGAGGGATCTTGCGCCCGGCGTACGAGCACACCCCGTAGGTCCCCTTCTTCATGCGCGCGAGTGCGGCGTCGATGTCCTCGACCACCTGCCGCGCGGACGCGGACAGCAGCAGATCGCGCTCGCGCTCGACGTTCACGGTGTCACCCTCGCCCGACTCCTCGTCGAACTGCGTGTCACCCGCCTCGCGCTCACGCGCGAGCTCCTCGGCCTCGGCCGCGAGCTCGTCGGCCTGGTGGAGCAGCCGCTGCTTCTCCTCGACCAGCTTCTCCCGGAGGCGCGCGATCGTCTTGGGCGAGAGCGCGGGTGGGCTCGGGGTCACCTCGAAGCCCGACAGGGAGCAGATCACGGTCTTCTTCGACGGCCGGGCCGGCTTCGCCTTGACCGGGGCGACCTTCTTCGCCTCCGGAGCGGGCGCCTTCTCGGGCTTGCTCTGCGCGGCCGTGGCCTCCGCCTTCCTCGGCGCCGCGGCCGGCTTCTTCGCCGTCGCGGCCTCCGCCTTCTTCGTGGGGGGTGCGGTCTTCTTGGCCGGCGGCGCCTTCTTCGCGACCGGCGCGGCCTTCCGGGCCACCGGCGCCTTCGCGGCCTCGGCCTTCTTGGCTGGCAGCGCCTTCGCGGGCGCCGCCGCCTTCCGGGGCGCGGGCGCGGCAACCTTGCGCGAGCCCCCCGCGGCCTTCTTGGCCGCGGGCGCGGCCTTCTTCGTGGGCTTCGAGCCCGACTTCGCCGACGGGGCCCCGGCCATCTCGGGTTCCTCCGAATCGAGGGGGATCGAGGGGTCGAGGGGGTTTCCCCGCACCGGGGCCGACGGCCCCTCGAAGAGCGCGGGATTGTAGGCGCGGCGCCGAGCCGGTTCAACGCAAGGCGAGCACCCTGCCCGCGGCGAACCGGGTCGTCGCGGCGTCAGCGGCGGCGCCGGGGCCCGGCGCCCCGCGGGCGCGGCCCGGGCGGCTCGGCCGCCTGCTCGAGCGCCCGCTCGAGGCGCGTGGCCAGCTCGTCGGGCTCCGCGCCGGCGACGCGGAACCGCTTCAGGCGCGACCGCTCGCCGCTCACCAGCGTCACGTCCTTCTCGCGCACGTCGAGCGTCGACGCGATGAGTGCGACGGCGGCCGTGTTCGCGCGCCCCTCGAGGGGCGGCGCGGCCACGCGCACCTTCAGCGCCGTGCCGTGCCGGCCGACGACGGCGCTGCGCCCGGCGCCCGGTTGGACGTGAACCGAGAGGACGATCGCGTCGCCGTCGACGGTGAACAGGTCTCGGGACATGACGTCGCGCCTTTGCGGTTCGCACCGGGAGCGGATCTCGCACGGGGCGAGAAGGGTCGCCCGGTACTCTACGGTGCGATGCCGTTCGATCCCGTCGACCGGGAGCTCGACCTCGTCGCGCTGGAAGCGCGCGTCCAGCGCCGCTGGGCCGACGACGACGTCTTCGCGGAGAGCCTGCGCCGGCGCGAGGGCGCCCCCGAGTGGGTGTTCTACGAGGGGCCTCCCACCGCGAACGGCCGGCCCGGCATCCACCACGTGTGGGCCCGCTCGTTCAAGGACCTCTTTCCCCGGTTCCACACGATGCGCGGGCGCTACGTCGCCCGGAAGGGCGGCTGGGACTGCCACGGGCTGCCGGTCGAGCTGGAGGTCGAGAAGGAGCTGGGCTTCACCGGCAAGGCCCAGATCGAGGACTACGGCATCGAGGCGTTCAACCGGCGGTGCCGCACCTCGGTGGAGCGCTACATCGAGGACTGGTCGGCGCTCACCGACCGGATCGGGATGTGGATCGACACGGCGGACGCGTACTGGACGCTCTCGAACGACTACATCGAGACGGTCTGGTGGCTGTTCCACCGCATGTGGGAACGCGACCTCATCTACGAGGGCTTCAAGGTCGTCCCGTACTGCGGCCGTTGCGGCACCGCGCTGTCGAGTCACGAGGTGGCGCAGGGCTACCGCGACGTGACGGAGCCCTCGGTCTACGTGCGTTTCCCCGTCGTCAACCACGACTTCGACCTCCTCGTCTGGACGACCACGCCCTGGACGCTCGTCTCGAACGTGGCCGTGGCGGTCGGCCCGGACGTCGAGTACGTGCGGGTACGGAGCGGCGACGGGCGCCGCGACCTCGTTCTCGCCGCGAGCCGGGTGGAGGCCGTGCTCGGCGCCGACGCGGAGGTCGCGGGGACGGTGCCGGTCGCGGAGCTCGTCGGGCTGCACTACGAGCGGCCGTTCCAGTTCCTCGAGGCGAGCGGCGACACGGCCCGGGACCCGTGGCGGGTCGTGGCCGCGGACTTCGTGACGATCGAGGACGGCTCCGGTCTCGTGCACCTCGCGCCCGCGTTCGGCGAGGTCGACCGCGAGGTCGGCGAGCGCGAAGGGCTCCCGGTCCTGAACCCGGTCGACGCCGCGGCCCGCTTCGACCGGAGGGTCCCTCCGTACGCGGGCCAGTTCGTCAAGGACGCCGACCCGGCGATCATCGACGCCCTCGCGGCCGCGGGCCGCCTGGAGCGCGTCGTCGACTACACGCACTCGTATCCGCACTGTTGGCGCTGCGAGACCCCGCTCGTCTACTGGGCGAAGCCCACGTGGTTCGCGCGGACGTCGTCGCGGCGCGCGGACCTCCTCCGCGAGAACGAGACGATCGGCTGGCACCCGGAACACATCAAGCACGGGCGCTTCGGCGACTGGCTCGAGAACAACGTCGACTGGGCCCTCTCGCGCGACCGGTTCTGGGGAACGCCGATGCCGGTCTGGCGGTGCACCGGCTGCGGGCACGACACGTGCGTGGGCTCGGTCGCCGAGCTGTCGGAGCTCGCGGGCCGCGACCTCGGCGACCTCGACCTGCACCGTCCCTACGTCGACGACGTCGCGCTCTCGTGCCCGCAGTGCGGAGGGCGGGCCCGGCGTGTCGAGCCGGTGCTCGACGCCTGGTTCGACTCGGGCTCGATGCCGGCCGCGCAGTTCCACTACCCCTTCGAGCACGTCGACCGGTTCGAGCGCCGGTTCCCGGCCGACTTCATCGCCGAGGCGATCGACCAGACCCGGGGCTGGTTCTACTCGTTGCTCGCCGTCAACACCCTCGCGTTCGACCACACCCCGTACCGCCACGTCCTCTGCCTCGCGCACATCGTCGATCGGGACGGGCAGAAGATGTCGAAGTCGCGGGGGAACGTGATCGACCCGTGGACGATCCTCGAGACCCGCGGCGCCGACGCGCTCCGCTGGTACTTCTTCTCGGCCGGATCGCCGTGGACGAGCCGGCGGGTCTTCCCCGAGGGCATCGACGAGTCGATCCGCCACTTCATCCTGACGCTCTGGAACACCTACTCCTTCTTCGTCACCTACGCGAACCTCGACGGCTGGGCGCCGGGCGGAGCGGGCGCCGACGCCGCCACCGCGCCGGACGCGCACGTGCTCGACCGCTGGGTCCGCTCGCGTCTGCACTCGACGGTGGGAGACGTCACCGACGCGCTCGACGGGTTCGACGCGCTGCGCGCCGCGCAGGCGCTCGAGTCGTTCGTCGACGACCTGTCGAACTGGTACGTCCGGCGGTCGCGGCCGCGGTTCTGGAAGTCGGCCGACCCCCGCGCCCACGCCACGCTCCACGAGGCGCTGCGCGTCGTGACGTTGCTGCTCGCGCCGTTCTGCCCGTTCCTCGCCGACGAGCTCCACGCCAACCTGAGCCGTTCGCCCGAGTCGGTGCACCTCCAGGACTGGCCCGTCGCCGACACCGACGCCGTCGACGCCGCGCTCGAAGCCGAGATGGAGGCTGCCCGCCGGCTCGTCACGCTCGGCCGGGCCGCGCGCACCGAGGCCGGGCTGAAGGTCCGCCAGCCGCT
>DASRHL010000376.1:0-8250 GCA_035650535.1 Acidimicrobiia bacterium | reverse complement strand
ACCGTACGGAGCGGCCGTCGTGAGCCATCCGCTCGTCGTGCTGGCCCCGATGGGGATGGAGGCCCGGGCCGTGCGCGCCCGCGCCCACCCCGAGGTCGAGGTGCGCCGTACCGGGATCGGGCGCCGCCGGGCCGAGCGCGCCGCGCGCACGACGGCGGCCGGGCCGCACGCGGCGGGTATCGCCATCGCCGGCATCGCGGGCGGGCTCGCGCCGTCGGCGCGGCCCGGCGACGTGGTGGTGGCCTCCGAGCTGGTCGACGGCGACGGCCGGACGGCCCGCCCGCTCCCGGCTGCGCCCCTCGTGGCGGCCGCGCTCCGCCGCGACGGGCTCACCGTGCACGTCGGGCCGGTCGTCTCGGCCGAGCGCCCGGTGGTCGGCGCGGCACGTGAGCAGCTCGCACGCCGTTCGCGCGCGCTCGCGGTCGATATGGAGTCGGCGTGGCTCGCGGCGGCGGCCGGCGACCTGCCGCTGGCGGTCGTGCGCACGGTCGCGGACACGGGGAGCCACCCGCTCGTCCACCCCGAGACGCTGCGTCACACCCGGCGGGCCCTGGCCAGCCTGCGCGCGGTCACGCCCGCGCTCGAGCGATGGGCCCACGCGTGCACGCGCGCGCCGCGCACCCTCCTCGTCGCGGGGCCACGATCGTTCTGTGCGGGGGTCGAGCGGGCGATCGAGACGGTCGAGCGCGCGCTCGACCGGTTCGGCGCGCCGATCTACGTCCGGCGCCAGATCGTGCACAACACGCACGTCGTCGACGACCTGGAGGCCCGGGGCGCCGTGTTCGTCGAGGAGCTCGACGAGGTCCCGCCGGGGGCGACCGTCGTGTTCGCCGCCCACGGTGTCGCGCCCGCGGTCCACGAGCAGGCGCGGGCGCGCGCGCTGCAGGTGATCGACGCGACCTGCCCGCTCGTGACGAAGGTCCACCACGAGGCGCGCCGCTTCGCCGCCAAGGGCTACGACATCGTCCTGCTCGGCCACGCGGAGCACGAGGAGATCGTCGGGACCCGTGCCGAGGCGCCCGCGGCGATCCACGTCGTCGGCGAGCCCGACGAGGTCGACGCGCTCCCGATCGCGCCCGGCCGCCCGGTCGCCTACCTCACGCAGACGACCCTGGCGGTCGACGAGACGACCGCGCTCGTCGACCGCTTGCGCGAACGGCACCCCGAGCTCGTCGGCCCTGCCGCCGACGACATCTGCTACGCGACGCAGAACCGGCAGGAGGCGATCGCGGCGGTCGCCCGCGAGTGCGACGTCGTGCTCGTGGTGGGGTCGCGCAACTCGTCGAACTCGAACCGGCTGGTCGAGGTCGCGAGCCGGAGCGGCGCCCGCGCCCATCTCGTCGAGGACGAGCACGAGGTCGACCCGGGTTGGCTCGCCGGCGCGTCGACCGTGGGTCTCACGGCGGGGGCGTCGGCGCCCGAGATCCTCGTCGAACGCGTCGTCGACGCGATCGCCGGCCTCGGACCGGTGCGGGTCGAGCAGCGCACGGTCACGTCCGAGTCCGTCCAGTTCACGCTACCACCCGAGGTGCGCTCGGCGGGGAAGGCCGAGAGCGGGAAACAGGAGGTGCGCTGAATGGCCATCCCGATGCGCCAGCGACTGAAGCTCGGCGCCTACCTGGCGCGCCAGACGCTCGCGCGCCGCAAGCAGTTCCCGCTGATCGTCGAGCTCGAGCCGCTGTTCGCCTGCAACCTCGAGTGCGCGGGCTGCGGCAAGATCCAGTACCCGACCGAGGTGCTGCGGCAGCGGGTCAGCGTCGAGGACGCGGTCGCGGCGATGGAGGAGTCGGGTGCGCCGATGGTGTCGATCGCGGGCGGGGAGCCCTTGCTGCATCCCGAGATCGGGCGGATGGTCGCCGAGCTCGTCAAGCGGAAGCGGTTCGTCTACCTGTGCACGAACGCGATCCTGCTGAAGCGCAAGATCGACCAGTTCACGCCGTCCCCCTACTTCTCCTTCGTCATCCACGTCGACGGGCTGCGCGAGCGCCACGACGAGCTCGTGTGCCGCGAGGGTGTGTTCGACGAGTGCGTCGAGGCGATCAAGCTCGCGCAGTCGCGCGGCTTCCGGGTCACGACGAACAGCACGTTCTTCAACACCGACTCGCCGAAGACGGTGCGCGAGGTCCTCGACTTCCTGAACGACGACCTGAAGGTCGACGCGATGATGGTGTCGCCCGGTTACGCGTACGAGAAGGCACCCGACCAGGTGCACTTCCTCGGCGTCGAGCAGACGCGCCGGCTGTTCCGCGACGCGTTCGCCGACGGCCGCCGCAAGCGCTGGCGGCTCAACCACACGCCCCTGTTCCTCGACTTCCTCGAGGGCAAGCAGGACTACGAGTGCACCGCGTGGGGCATCCCGAGCTACTCGGTGTTCGGCTGGCAGCGCCCGTGCTACCTGATGGCCGACGGCTACACCAAGACGTACAAGGAGCTCGTCGAGACGACCGACTGGTCGAAGTACGGCCGCGGGCGCGACCCGCGGTGCGCGAACTGCATGGCGCACTGCGGGTACGAGCCGACGGCCGTCATCGCGACCACCAAGTCGCTCAAGGAGTCGATCCGCGCCGCGGTCGCGACCCGCTGACCCTCACGACTTCGCCGGGTTGCGGACCTTCAGGTCCTCCTCGAGCGCGGCGAGGCGCGCGCCTGCGAGCTCGTAGTCGATGTGGTTGTCGCGCCACTCCGGGCCGTCCCAACCCGGGAGCAGGCCGCGCTCGTGCACGAAGTACTGGGCCTCGATCGTCTTGCCGTTGTACTCCTTGACCTCGGGCTCCGTCGCCAGCCACGAGACCAGCACGCCCACGACGTCCGCCGGGGCACCGAGCGGGATCCCGAACTCGCCCATGTCCGCAGCGATGCGCTCGGTGGCGATGAGACCGGGCTGGACGTTGACGCAGATGATCCCCTGGTCGCCGAGCTCGACGGCGAGGAACCCCGCGACCCGCTGGAACGCGCCCTTCGAGATGCCGTAGCCCATCCCCCAGCCGCCCTCGCCGGCGGGCTTGGTCGGGTCCGCGTAGCCGGAGGCGGACGTGATGTTGACGATGATGCCGCCGCCCCGCTGGATCATGGCCGGCAGGAACAGCCGGTTGAGCGTGAGCGGCGCGAGCACGTTGCCCCAGATCTGCTTCTGCAGCAGCTCGATCGGCGTGTCGATGAAGCGGTCCATGTGGCCCGGGCCGATGTAGCGCCCGTTGTGCACGATGACGTCGGGCGCGCCCCAGTGGTCGAGCACGCGGGCCGCCGCCGCGCCGAGCGATGCGGCGTCGAGGAGGTCGGCGGGCACCATGAACGCCTCGCGACCCTCGGCCTCGACCAGGGCCGCCGTCGCCTCGAGGCTCCCGGGCAGGGGTGTCGTGTTCGACTTCTTCAACGTCGAGGAGTGCTCCCGCGCCTCACCCTCGTGCACCGTGCGCGCCGAGATCGCGACGTCGTAACCCGCCTTGGCGAGCTGGATCGCGCACGACTTGCCGATTCCACGGCTCGCGCCCGTGATGAATGCCGTCCTGCGTTCCATGTCGCGTTGCTCCTTCTGCTATCCGGTGGCTATGGCGCGGTGCTCGGCGACTCGAGCTCGCGGACGCGGCGCCGGGTGGCTTCGAGCGTCTCGTAGACGCGCTTGAGCTCCTCGGCGATCTCGGCCGTGTCGGCCGCGAGCGCGTCGGCGGCCTTGCCGGCCTCGTGCGCGCGCTCCTCGGCGGTCATCAGCTCGCGGCGCAGCTTCTCGACGCGCTCGTCGGCGGCGACGGCGCGCCGCCCGGCGCGTTGGGTCGCCGCGGTCATACGTTCGAGATCCTGGCGGACGCGGCGGTACTCACGCTCGGCGCGGCGCTTCGCGAGCCGCGCCTCGTCGATCGACAGCTGGCGCGGATGCCCAAGTGGTGCCGGTTGACCCGTGACGAGCCGTCCCCGAGGCCGTTCGTCGCGATCGGGTGAGGGTGGCGGGACGAGACGGACCGTGCGCAGGTCGGTCGGCGGCGTCGGCCGCGCCTCGTCGACCGGTTCGAGTGGCGTGATGTCGGGAAGGGACGCGTCGGGCGGGCGGCGTCGTCGCGGTCTCGGCCTCGGCATCGGCGCGACCGTAGCCGCACCCGGTACGCTCGGCACCTGACGCCGGCGTCAGTCACCGGAGCGCCGGACCGACCCGGGGGGCCAGATGCGCGCGCTGCTGTACGGGGTGAAGCCCGAACCGGTCGACGACCCGCGGCTCCGGGCCGAGCCCGACAACCACCTCCTGCAGGCGCTCGCGCGCACCCCGATGAACCTCGTCGAGATGGACGACCCGGGCTTCCTGCTCCCCGACTGGGTGGTGACGAAGCCGCGCCTCACCGGCATCTGCGGCTCGGACTCGAAGCAGGTCTTCATGGACTGGGGCGAGATGCGCACGCCCGACAACCCCATGAAGGCCTTCTTCTCCCTGCCCCAGGTGCTCGGCCACGAGGTCGTCGCCGACGTCGTCGCGCTCGGCCCCGAGGCGGAGGGGCTCGACGTCGGTGACCGTGTCGTCCTCAACCCGTGGCTGTCGTGCGGGCCGCGCGGCGTATCGCCAGTCTGCCCCGCCTGCGAGCGCGGCGACTACAGCCTGTGCGCGAACTTCGCCAGGGGCCCGATCGCGCCGGGCATCCACACGGGGACGTCGCGCGACGCGAGCGGCGGCTACGCGCAGCTCATGCCCGCGCACGACTCGATGCTGTTCAAGGTGCCCGATTCGGTGCCCGACGAGCTGGCCGTGTTCGCCGACCCCTTCGCCGTGATGCTCCACGCGATCACGCGCCACCCGCCGACACCGGGTGGCAAGGTGATGGTCTACGGCGCCGGCGCGCTCGGCACGTGCGCCGTCGCCATCCTGCGCGCCCTCTGGCCCGACGTCGACGTCCTCGCGGTCGCCCGGTTCGACGCGCAGGCCGCGCTGGCCCGCAAGCTCGGCGCCACGGTCATCGGCCACGAGCCGGCGCTGCGCGTGATCGAGGAGGCAGCCGCATGGAGCGGGGGCGTCCTGCAGGACTCCGACGGTCTGCCGATGGCGTACCCCGGCGCGATCGACGTCGTGTACGACACGATCGGGAAGCAGGAGACGTTCGAGATCGGCTGCCGCGTCCTCAAGGCACGGGGAACGCACGTGAAGGCCGGTGTGCACGGGCCGACGTTCTGGGAGGACACGCCGCTCTACTTCAAGGAGGTCAACTTCGTCGGCTCGAACGCGTTCGGGTTCGAGGAGGTCGAGGGCGTACGCCAACACGGCATCGCCCACTACCTCGACCTCGTGCGCGACGGCCGCGTCGACCTCACGGGCATGCTCACGCACACCTTCCCGCTCGACGAGAGCTGGCGCGACGCGTTCTACGCGCTCGCGACCCAGGACCGCTCGGGGGCCATCAAGGTCGCCTTCGACCAGCGGTAGGCGCACGTCTACGATCCGGGCGTCGGAGGAGGTCGCGGTATGGCCATTCGGGACACGATGCGCACGAACGCGGCGCACCTCCTGGAGCAAGGTGAGTCCGTGCAGGCCGTCTTCGGGGCGCAGACGGCGAGCGGGTGGTGGGCCCTCCTCACGTACTGGATCGTCATCTTCAAAGGCGGGTTCCGGGTCGTCGTCGTCACGGATCGGCGCATCCTCGTGTGCCGCTCGGGACGGCTCTCGACGACGCAGGTCAACGAGGTGCTCGGTGAGTTCCCCCGCCAGACGCGGATCGGCCCTGCGAGCGGCCTCTGGTACCGGTGCAACTCGCTCGGCCAGCCGCTCTACGTCCACAAGCGGTTCCACAAGGACATCGCCGCCGCCGACGCGCTCCTCGACGCGGCGTAGCCGCGAGCTGCCGTCAGCCCATTCCGTCGACGGCCCGGGTGACGTTGAAGTTGCCGTCGAGATCCCGGGAGAACGACGACGCGGCGGGTCTACGGTTCCGGCGTGCGCCGTGTCCGCGCCGGTCTGCTCGTCGCAGCAGTGCTGATGCTGGCCGGCTCGTGCGGTTCGGGCCCCGAGACGATGGGTGCCGCCGCCGGCTGCCGCGCCTTCAGCAGGGAGACGCTCACGTCGCGCCCGGTCGACGCGACGCTCACGCCGGCCGAGGTCGCGCGACTCGTGAAGCTCGACGGGAGAGCAGCCGGCCGCCTGGCCGGGGCCGTGCGCGACGCCGGCCTGCGGACCACTCTTCGTGCGATCGCGCGCGACGCGAAGTCGAAGTCCTGGTCGTCGATCGAGGAGTGGCGCAACTCACGCCCGGTCGTTGCCCTGAAGGCGCGGTGCCGCCCCTACCTACGAGGAAGGTGACCAGAAGAGCTCAGGGTGTTTCGCACAAGCCGAGGGTTCGCGCTTCCTGCGTGATCACTAGGCTCGGCGGGGCGTGAAGCCGAACCGGTCGATCCCTTTGCCGACGGGTCGTCCCGGTGCTCGTCTATCCCGATGTCCGTGAGGCCGTCGCCTGGATGAACGCGGCGTTCGGCTTCGAGGAGCGACTCCGGATCGGCGAGGCGCACCGTTCGCAGTTGATCGCCGGTGACGGCGCCGTGATCGTCGCCGACGTGCGCCACGACCGTCGCGCGCCGACCCCAAGCGCCGTGAGCCACTACGTGATGGTCCGGGTCGACGACGTCCGCTCCCGCTACGAGCGAGCCGTCGCCAACGGGGCCCGCGTCCTCATGGAACCCACTGACTTCGAGTACGGCGAGCGGCAGTACCTGGTCGAGGATCCCGCCGGGCACCAGTGGATGTTCACGGAGACCCTGGCCGACGTCGATCCTGCGACCCGGGGCGGTGAGCTGTTGCGGTAGCCGGCGGTCAGCGGGGCCGGACGAAGCCCGCGAGCATCCTTCCCATCTCCAATTGCGCGGTCCCGGTCGTGACGACGGGGTCGCGTGCCGCGAACGCGCGGAGCGCGTCCTCGTCGTCGGTCTCGATCACCCCGAGGCCCCACGATCCGGTGCCGTCGAGCACCGGGCCGAACACGACCATCTCGCCCGAGTCGATGTAGGGCTGCCAGTGGGCGGCGTGGCGGCCCATGATCTCGCGCTCCTCGTCGCTCATGTCGAGCGCGAAGTTCGGGCGGGGCGCCTTCAGTCTGAGAACGAAGGTGGCCATGCGCCGGAGTGTACGAGCCGCGTCGGTGGCGCCGACGCCGTCGTCTTCCTCGGCTGCGCCTCTGGGCGTAGTCTCCGGCCGTTGTCGACCACATCGAAGAGGGGGGAGTGCCTCATGGCGACGAACGAGCTGACGCTGGACACGCCGGACGGTGCGATGGGGCTCTACGAGGCGACGCCGGACGGCGCGGCACGCGGGGCCGTGATCGTCGTGCAGGAGGCGTTCGGCGTCAACGAGCACATCAAGGACGTCACGCGCCGGTTCGCGGCGGCCGGCTATCACGCGGTCGCGCCGGCGTACTTCCATCGCGCCGGCGGCGGCTGCATCGACGACTACGACAACATGGACTTCAACGAGATCATGAAGCTCTACACCGGTCTCACCGACGACACGGTGATCACCGACACCGACGCCGCGATCGCCCATCTCCACGACGCCGGATTCGGCGACGGGCAGATCGGCATCGTCGGCTTCTGCTGGGGCGGCCGGGTGACGTTCCTGGTCGCGTTGCGGCGCGCGCTCGGTGCTGGCGTCGGTTTCTACGGCGGCGGCATCGCGTCCGCGGGTGCGCTGCCCTTCCCGCCCCTGATCGACGAGGCGGCGTCGCTGCAGACGCCGTGGCTCGGCCTGTTCGGCGACCTCGACGCGATGATCCCGCCCGACTCGGTCGAGGCGCTGCGCGTCGCGCTGAAGGACGCGCCCGTCGACACCGAGATCGTCCGCTACCCCGAGGCCGACCACGGCTTCCACTGCGACGCCCGGTCGTCGTACCACGAGCCCTCCGCGAAGGACGGCTGGAACCGGGCCCTGGCCTGGTTCGGCGCGCGCCTGGGCTGAGCCGGGATCCCCGCCCGGGGACGGCGGCCGGGCGGCCGGGAGGGAGGTCCGGCGGGGCCCTCAGGTCGCGCTCTGCGCGGTCGAACTGGACAGGACAGGCCCGTTCGACCACAATGAGTGGCCACAGATTCCGGGCGCGGGTCGCAAGCACCCGCGCCCTCCGGGCCGCTCGGCAGGAGGTTCGACAGCACCCATGGCGGGTCTGGCGGGGGCAGCGGGCATCCGGCCGGGAGCCCCGGCGCGCCGCGTCCATCATCTCCAGCACGCGAGCTCGTGGCGCTGGATCCGCTGGACGCGCTGGCCGATCAGCGGCTGGACCGTGGTCCTGGCGGTCG
>DASRHL010000375.1:0-13729 GCA_035650535.1 Acidimicrobiia bacterium | reverse complement strand
GGCCGCCGAGGAGGAACGGCACAACCAGCCGCAGGTGCGCCGCCAGATGGACCGAGAGCTCTCCCAGATGGGGTTGTGAGGCGAATGGCCGACGACGAAGCAGCAGCCACACCGTCCGGGCCGAGTGAGTCCGGGGCGGTCGCGACGACTGAGGAGACGACGCCGGCCGTCCCCACTGCCGAGCTGGCGGCGGCGCGCGACGCCCACCGCGAGGCGGTGCAGACGCGCGTCCTGATCCCGCTGCTCCTCCCGCTGATCACCGCGGTCGCGGTGCTCATCTACGTGCTGAACCTCTCCCGCGCGCTGCTCGCCGGCGGGAAGTGGGGTGCGCTCGCGATCGCCTCGATCATCACCGTGACCATCCTCGTCGGTGCGGCGTTCATCTCGTCGCGGCCACGCCTGCGCACCTCCACGCTCGTGATGCTCGTCTCGACGCTCTTCGCGCTCGTCATCGCGTCGGGGCTCACGACGATCGGCCCGAGCGAAGAGAAGGAGACGGGCGGCGGTGGGGGCTACCAGCCTCCGGCGGGCGCGCCGGTCGCGACGCTCAGCGTGACGGCCGAGCCCGCGCTGAAGTTCGACGCGACGGACTACACGGTGAAGGCCGGCGTCGTGCAGGTGAACTACGTCGACGGCGGCGGCACGCACACGCTCAACTTCGACACCTCCGATCCCAACCTGCAGAAGTTCGAGCTCGACGTTCCCGGCGGACCGAAGACCGGCAAGGTCGACCTCAAGCCCGGCAAGTACACGATCTACTGCAACATCCCGGGCCATCGCGCCGCCGGGATGCAGGCGACGATCACGGTCCAGTGAGGGCGGCGGCCGCGACGGTCGCGCTCCTGCTCGCGTCAGCGGTCGGGATCGCCGCGTGCAGCGGCGACGACGGCGGTTCGAGCTACCGGCAGCCCAACGGCCCCGCGCAGGCGACGCTGCGCATCCAGGCCGGCAACTTCTTCTTCAGGCCGTCGACCATCGACGGTCCCGCCGGCGTCGACCGGGTCGAGCTCGTCGGGCGCGGCGGTTCCCACACGCTCGTGATCGACGGTGTGAGCGGTTTCAAGCTCCGGGTCGGCGGCGGCGGCGACCGCGATTCGGCCAAGGTCCGGTTCCGCCCCGGCACGTACACCTTCTTCTGCGACCTCCCCGGCCACCGCGACGCCGGTATGGAGGGCACCATCCACATCTCCTGACGATCCCGCGATCGTTGGGAACCCTGCGCCGGCGAGGGATTTCCGCACGGACGCGGAGTCAGGCCGGGGGGACGACGAGGCGGAGGGCGCCGGGGTCGCACTCGACGCAGGCGTCGAGGGGGCCGACCCGCTCGCCGCTCGCGTACAGGTCGAGGTCGAGGCCGGGGCCGACGGCCTCGATCGAGACGGCCGAGCCGCGGAACGTGTGCACGCCCGGGATCGTCACGTGTGTCCCGCGGAAGACGTGCGGGAACTTGGCGAGGAACGTCGTCTTCGGCACCGGGCCGATGACGCACACGTCGAGCAGGCCGTCGTCGACCCGGGCCGCGGGCGTGATCATCATCCCGCCCGCGTAGAAGCGCGTGTTCCCCGCGGCGACGAGCCACGCCGGGCCCTCCCAGACCGCGGTCGACCCGTCGGCGCCCGTCGTCGCCACGCGGATGGGGCGCGGCTGGTACACCGCGAGCGTGCGGAGCACCGCGACGACGTACAGCGTCGTGCCCGACGTCCATTGGACGCCGTTCGCCCAACGGTTCGCCTCGGCGTCGAACCCGGTGTGGGCGACGGTCGTGAACCGGCGCGACGTGCCGTCGGCGGCCCGCGCCCGGCCCAGGTCGCAGCGGATCTCGCGCCCGTGTTCGAGCAACGCGAGCGCGTCGAGGGGCCGCTTGCCGTCGATCCCGAAGTGGCGGGCGAAGTCGTTGCCCGACCCGGTCGGCACGAGCGCGACGACGCCGTCGCACTCCGCGGCGACGGCCGCGAGCTCCGACACGGTGCCGTCGCCCCCGCAGGCGACGACGCCGCGGCCGTCGCCGAACGCGGCGCGGGCCGCGTCCTCGCCGTCGGCCCGGTCGCGGGCGACGTGCACGGCGATGCCGCGCGCCGCGCAGGCGTCGCCGAGCTCTCTCAGGATGCGCCGGGTCCGGCCCCGCCCCGCGGCCGGGTTGACCACGGCCGTCCAGCGCATGGGCGGGCATGGTACCGGCGGGCGATAGCTTTCGCCCTCGTGAGCGACGGGACCACGGCCGCGGACCTCGACCGGTCGCGCCTCCCGCGCCACGTCGCGATCGTGATGGACGGCAACGGCCGGTGGGCGCGCCAGCGCGGGCTCAAGCGCACGGAGGGTCACGCCGCGGGCGAGGAGGCGTTGTTCGACACGGTCGAGGGCGGCCTCGAGATCGGGCTGCCCTGGCTCACGGTCTTCGCCTTCTCGACCGAGAACTGGCGACGGCCGCTCGACGAGGTGCGGTTCCTCATGCGCTTCAACGAGGGGCTGCTGCTCAAACGCCGCGACGACCTCGACGAGCGCGGTGTCCGCGTCCGCTTCATCGGTCGCCGAGGGGGTCGCGTGCCTCGCCGCGTCCTCCGCCACATCGAGGACACCGAGGCGATGACGCAGGCCAACCGGCGTATGACGCTGACGTTCGCGTTCAACTACGGCGGGCGGGCCGAGCTCGTCGACGCGACCCGTGCCATCGCGGCCGAGGCCGCGGCCGGCCGGCTCGATCCGCACAAGATCGACGAGCGGACGGTCGCCCGCCACCTCTACGCCCCCGACATGCCCGAGCCCGATCTCCTCGTGCGGACGTCGGGGGAGTACCGGATCTCGAACTACCTGCTGTGGGAGCTCGCGTACTCGGAGCTCGTCTTCACCGACGTCCTCTGGCCCGACTTCCGCCGCGCCGACCTGTTCGCCGCCATCCGCGAGTACCAGCAGCGCGAGCGGCGCTTCGGCACGGTAGGGGACTCGTAGCTCGGAACGACACGCGTGTAACTAGACTCGCCCCGTGAGCCTGTACCGGGACCAGGGGGTCGTCCTGCGGACGATCAAGCTCGGTGAGGCGGACCGGATCGTGACGATCTTCACGCAGGCGGGCGGCAAGGTCCGGGCCGTCGCCAAGGGCATCCGCAAGCCGGGGAGCCGGTTCGGGGCCCGCCTGGAGCCGGCGAGCCACGTCGCGTTGCAGTGCTACCGGGGCCGTGAGCTCGACATCGTCACCCAGGTCGAGACCATCGACTCGTTCCGTGCGCTGCGCGAGCACTACGCCTGCCTGACGCACGCCGTCTCGATGCTCGAAGCGGTCGACCAGATCGCCCAGGAGCGCGAGCGGAACCTCGCGCTCTACCGGATGCTGGTCGGCGCCCTTCGGACGCTGGCCGAGCGGCCGTCGCCGGTGGTGAGCGCGGCGTTCTTCTGGAAGCTCCTGTCGCTCGAGGGGTTCCATCCGATCCTCGACACGTGCGCGCGGTGTGGAGCGGACCAGGGCCCCTTCACGGCGTTCGACCTCGGCGAGGGCGGTGTGCTGTGCGAACCGTGCAGCCACTTCGTCGGGCGGCGGGTGTCGCCGGAGACGGTCCGTGTCGTCGAACGGATCGTCGGCGGCGAGCTCAACCGGGTCCTCGCCGAGCCGCCCGCGGGCCCGGTGCTGACGGAGGTCGAGCGCCTCGCGATCGGCGCGCTCGAGTACCACTCCGAGCGCCGCCTCCGCAGCGCCTCACTCCTCTGACCAGGGGATTCTCGGCGGCTCCGGGTACGATCATCCGTCGTGGCCAAGCCCGACCTGATGGAACGCGTCGTCAACCTGTGCAAGCGGCGCGGGCTCGTGTTCCCCTCGAGCGAGATCTACGGCGGCTTCCGCTCCACCTGGGACTACGGCCCTCTCGGCGTGCTGCTCAAGCGCAACGTGAAGGACGCCTGGTGGCGATCGATGGTCCAGCTCCGCGACGACGTCGTCGGTCTCGACGCCGCCATCCTCATGGCCCCGAAGGTCTGGGAGGCGAGCGGCCACCTCGCGACGTTCACCGACCCGCTCGTCGACTGCCGCAACTGCAAGGAGCGGTTCCGGGCCGACCACCTGCCCGCGTCGGGCGCCTGCCCCAACTGCGGGGCGAAGAACTCGTTCACGGAGGCCCGGAACTTCAACCTGATGTTCAAGACCTTCGTCGGGCCGGTGGAGGACGACGCCCACGTCGCGTACCTGCGGCCGGAGACGGCCCAGGGCATCTTCGTGAACTTCCTCAATGTGCAGACCACCGCCCGCCGGAAGCCGCCGTTCGGCATCGCGCAGATCGGCAAGTCGTTCCGCAACGAGGTGACCCCGGGCAACTTCATCTTCCGGACCCGCGAGTTCGAGCAGATGGAGATGGAGTTCTTCGTGCCGCCCGAGGAAGCGGACCAGTGGTACGAGTACTGGTGCCGGGAGCGGTTCCGCTGGTTCGTCGACCTCGGGATCCCCGAGGAGAGGCTGCGGCTCCGCCCCCACGATCCCGAGGAGCTCTCGCACTACTCGGCGGGGACCTCCGACGTCGAGTTCCGGTTCCCGTGGGGCTGGGGCGAGCTCGAGGGCATCGCGAACCGCACCGACTTCGACCTGACGCAGCACCAGAAGTTCTCCGGCGAGGACCTGACGTACTTCGACCAGGAGAACGACCGGCGCTACCTGCCGTACGTCATCGAGCCCGCGCTGGGCGCGGACCGCGCCACCCTCGCGTTCCTACTCGCGGCGTACGACGAGGACGAGGCGCCGACCGCCGACGGAAAGATCGAGAAGCGGACCGTGCTGCGCCTCGACCCGCGGTTGGCTCCGATCAAGGTGGCGGTGCTCCCGCTGTCGAAGAACGAGAAGCTGGTGCCCGTCGCCGACGAGGTCGCGTCGGCGCTCCGGCCGCACTTCATGATCGACGTCGACGTCGCCGGTGCGATCGGTCGCCGCTACCGGCGCCAGGACGAGGTCGGGACGCCGTTGTGCGTGACGATCGACTTCGAGACGCTCGACGACCGGGCGGTCACGATTCGCGACCGCGACTCCATGCAACAGGACCGGGTCGGCATTGACGGCCTGGTCGCCCATCTGAGAGAACGGCTCCCGTGGTAGAAGACGACCGCACCCACTACGACGTGCTCGGCATCGAGCCCGACGCCGCCAAGAACGAGATCAAGCGCGCCTACCAGGAGCACCTCGAGGCCGCGCAGGGAGCGGGCGACGCCGAGACGACCCTGCGGATCCGCCGGGCCTGGCAGGTGCTCTCCGATCCGGTCCAGCGCAGCCGCTACGACGAGTCGGTCGGCGTGACCCGGGGCGGTCGGCGCATCGCACCCGAGAGCAACGGATCGGCGTCGGGCGGCCACGCCGACGGGGTCGAGATCCTCGACGACGACGGCGACGAGGAGGAGCCCGAAGCCGAGGCGCCCGGCCGGGAGGTGGAGGTCGCGCGCGACTGGCGGGGCCGTCCCCGTCCCGACCGGCCGGCGCGGCCGCGGCGTGAGCCGCCGCCGCCCCCGCCGATGGCGGAGGGCCTCGAGCTCCCGACGCTCGGTCGGCGCCTCGCGGGTGACGCGGTCGACGTGATCACCCTCATCGCGCTCGGGTACGCCGCTTACGGCCTCGGCGCCGTGGCGTCGGGTGGCGCGGGGTTCGCGATCTTCGCGGGGGCCGCCGCGCTCGCCGTGTTCCTGTACGTCGTCATCCCCGTGTCGCGGACCGGTCAGACGCTCGGGAAGCGCATGACGTACACGATGGTCGTCGACCGTCTGAGCGGCACGCTGCTCACGCCACGCCAGATCCTGATCCGCTACTCGATCCCGACGCTGCTCGCCCTCACCATCCAGTTCGCGCCCATCGCGGTGATGCTCGGCTTCACGTACGCGTTCGGCCCGCACCAGATCAGCCTGCTCGACCGGATGTCGAAGTCGGTCGTCGTCGTCGCTCGTTACCAGCCGGTACGTCCCGGCCGCACCGTCGACGGCTGAACCGCACGCCCTCGGTATCCTCGGTCTTCGAACCCGCCACTGGAGGATCGATGAAGTACGTGTACGCGTTCGAGGAAGGCTCGAAGGAGCAGAAGTTCCTCCTGGGCGGCAAAGGCGCCAACCTCGCCGAGATGACCAACCTCGGTCTCCCGGTCCCGCCCGGGTTCACGATCACCACGGACGCGTGCAAGGCGTACATGGCCGGTGGGGACACGCTCCCCGCCGGTCTGATGGACGAGGTCGCGACCGCGCTGTCGGCCCTCGAGGCCAAGATGGGCAAGCGGCTCGGCGACGACGTCGATCCGTTGCTGGTCTCCGTGCGTTCCGGGGCCCCGTTCTCGATGCCCGGGATGATGGACACCGTGCTGAACCTGGGCCTCAACGACGTCTCGGTGCACGGCCTCGCGAAGCAGACCAGCAACGAGCGGTTCGCGTTCGACTCCTACCGACGCTTCGTCCAGATGTTCGGCAAGATCGTGCTCGACATCCCGGGTGAGCGCTTCGAGGAGGCGCTCGAGAAGCTGCGCGAGCAGCGAGGCGTCGCCACCGACCCCGAGCTGTCGGCGCCCGACCTGCAGGGCCTGGTCGAGACGTTCAAGGGCATCGTGAAGGCCGAGGCCGGCATCGACTTCCCGCAGGACGCCGGCGAGCAGCTCCGCTACGCGATCGAGGCCGTCTTCAAGTCGTGGAACGGCCGGCGCGCCCGTGACTACCGCAAGCTCGAGGGCATCTCCGACGACCTCGGCACCGCCGTCAACGTCCAGACGATGGTGTTCGGGAACAAGGGCGACGACTCGGGCACCGGCGTCGCGTTCACCCGCGACCCGGCGACCGGCGAGAACCGGCCGTACGGCGACTTCCTGCCCAACGCGCAGGGAGAGGACGTCGTGGCCGGCATCCGTGTGACGGAGCACCTGGACTCGATGGCGAACGACTTCGCGGAGTGCCATGCCCAGCTCCTCGACGTGATGAACACCCTGCAGAACCACTACCGCGACATGTGCGACATCGAGTTCACGATCGAGCAGGGCCGGTTGTTCATCCTGCAGACCCGGGTCGGCAAGCGCACCGCGGCGGCCGCACTGCGGATGGCCGTCGAGATGGAGCAGGAAGGGCTGATCGACCAGCGCGAGGCAGTGCTCCGCGTGCAGCCCGCGCAGCTCGACCAGCTCCTGCACCCGCAGTTCGATCCCGAGGCGACCTACGCCGTCGTCGCCAAGGGCCTGAACGCGTCGCCCGGCGCCGCGGTCGGCAAGGTCTACTTCACCGCCGACGAGGCCGAGGCGCACCACGAGGACGGCGAGCGCGTGATCCTCGTCCGTCCAGAGACGTCGCCCGACGACCTGCACGGCATGATCGCGGCCGAGGGCATCCTCACGTCGCGCGGCGGCCTCGTCAGTCACGCTGCCGTCGTGGCGCGCGGGATGGGGAAGCCGGCCGTCTGTGGTGCGTCGGCGCTCGAGATCGACGTGGAGGGTCGCGAGTTCCGGATCGGCGACACGGTCGTGCACGAAGGCGACGTCATCTCGATCAACGGCACCACCGGCGAGGTCGTCGTCGGTGCGGTGCCGGTGATCACTCCCGAACCGACCGGGCCGTTCGACACGATCCTCGCTTGGGCCGACCAGCTCCGCACGCTGAAGGTGCGCACCAACGCCGATCTCCCGCACGACGCGGAGGTCGCGCGCCGCTTCGGTGCGGAGGGCATCGGGCTGTGCCGCACGGAGCACATGTTCCTCGGCGACCGGCTCCCGCTCGTGCAACGCTTCATCCTCGCGACCGACGAAGCGGACGAGGTCGCCGCGCTCACCGAGCTCGAGAAGCTGCAGCGCGCGGACTTCGTGGGGATCCTGAAGGCGATGGACGGGCTGCCCGTCACCGTGCGGCTCCTCGACCCACCGCTGCACGAGTTCCTCCCCGACATCGAGGACCTGCTCGTGCGCGACGCGAGGGGTGAGCTCGACGTCGCCGGTAAGGAGCTGCTCCGCGCCGCGCGGCACTGGCAGGAGACGAACCCCATGCTCGGGACCCGGGGCGTGCGCCTCGGGATCATGAAGCCCGGGCTCTACAAGATGCAGGTGAAGGCGCTGCTCGAGGCCGCCATCGAGCGCAAGCTCGCCGGCGGCGATCCCCACGTCGAGATCATGATCCCGCTCTCCGTCTCGAAGCCCGAGCTCGCGCTCGCCGTCGAATGGGTGCGCGACGTCGCCGAGGCGACGTTCTCGCAGGCGAGCGAGATCGGCGGGGTCGCGTACCAGGTCGGGACCATGGTGGAGACGCCGCGCGCCGCGCTCGTCGCCGACGAGATCGCCGAGGTCGCGGAGTTCTTCTCGTTCGGTACCAACGACCTGACCCAGATGACGTTCGGGTTCTCGCGCGACGACATCGAAGGCAGCTTCATGTCCCGCTACCTCGAGCTGAAGCTGCTCGCGGCCAACCCCTTCGAGACCCTCGACCGCGACGGCGTCGGGTCGCTCATCCGCACCGCCGTGGCCAAGGGCCGCGAGACCCGCGCGACGCTCAAGCTCGGGATCTGCGGGGAGCACGGCGGGGATCCCGCGTCGGTGCAGTTCTGTCACGAGGTGGGGCTCGACTACGTCTCGTGCTCGCCGTACCGCGTCCCCCTCGCCCGCCTCGCGGCCGCCCACGCCGCCCTCGGGGCCGGGGGTCCGGGCTCCACGGCCTGAGTCCTCCCTGGGCCTGGTTTCCGGGCGCCGTCACGTGGTCCGTCCTCGCTGCTGGTCTTCGACCAACGCCGCTGCGGGGCGGACCTCGTGCCGGCGCCCTCGCGCGGCTCGGGCGGCCCTTCTGGCCGTAGGCGTCACACCCTCGTCGTATGGTGGGTCCGTGACCGAAGTGCGTACGTGGGAGGGCCCGGCCTCGGCGTCTGGCCTCGCGGGTGGAGCGCCGGGGCCGGTCGTTCGGGCGCATCCCGGGGCCTCGGCGTTCGTGGGCGGGCGGTTGGCGTCCCGGGAGGAGCGGGAGGAGACGTTGGATCTCGCCCTTGCTCCGGGGGCGACGCGGGCGGTCGGGGCCGGCTCGCGGCTGGTTCCCGAGGCGGCGGATCCGTACCGGCTGTGCTTCGAGCGCGATCTCGATCGGGTGAAGCACTGCCGGGCGTGGCGGCGGTTGGCCGGCAAGTGCCAGGTGTTCATCGCCCCGGAGGACGACCATCTCCGGACCCGGATGACGCACGCCGTCGAGGTGGCGCAGGTCGCGGTCGGGATCGCCCGGGTGGCCAACCTCAACCTGGCGCTGACCGAGGTGATCGCGCTGGCGCACGACTGCGGGCACGGGCCGGCCGGGCACGCGTCGGAACAGGCGTTCTCGCCCTACCTGCCCGAGAGCGGGTACGACCACGCGGTCTACGGCGCCGACACGACGCTCGCTCCGTTGAACCTGTGCCGCGAGACGCTCGACGGCGTGCGCAACCACTCGTGGCGCCGGCCGCCCCCGTCGACGCCGGAGGGCGAGGTCGTCGCCTGGGCGGACCGGATCGCCTACGTCTGCCACGACTTCGAGGACGCGGTCCGGGCGGGGATCCTGGTGCCCGACGACCTGCCCGCCGAGGTCCGCGACGTCGTCGGCCGGCACAGCTCCGAGCAGATCCGCACGTTCGTCACCGCGGTGCTCGACGCGGTCGACCGTACGGGACACGTCGGGATGACGGAGCCGGCGGCGTCCGCGCTCGCCGCCTTCCGGGCGTTCAACTTCGACCGCATCTACCTGCGACCCGCCGCCCGCCGGCAGGCCGAGAAGGTCGTCCGGCTGCTGCGGGGCCTCGTCGACCACTTCTCCGACGCCCCGCACCGCATCCCCGACGCCGGGCGCGATGCTCGGGTGCCCGCACCCGGCTCCGACCTGGCCGCGGCCGCGGCGGTCCGTTACGTGAGCGGGATGACCGACCGGTTCGCGCTCGGGCTCGGGGTCGAGCTCCTCGGCTGGCGCCCGGAGGACCTTCCTCGCGGGGTGTGACCGTCCACGATGTCCTGGCGCCCCGCCGCCGGCCGAGGCGTAGCCTGAGTCCTCGATGGGGATCGTCGACGAGGACGTGGCGCGGGTCCGTGAGTCGACCGACCTCGTCGCCCTCGTCAGTGAGCACCTGGCGCTGAAACGGGTCGGGCGGCGTTACGTCGGCCTGTGCCCCTTCCACCAGGAGAAGACGCCGTCGTTCAACGTGAACCCGGAGATGGGGCGCTACCACTGCTTCGGGTGCAACGTGTCGGGCGACGCCATCACGTTCGTGCGGGAGATGGAGCACCTCGACTTCGTCGAGGCGGTCGAGCGACTCGCGTCGCGCGCCGGCATCCAGCTGCGCTACGACGACCGGCGTGCCGGCGAGGCGAAATCCCGGCAGACGCGGCTGCGGGAGGTCGTCGGCGAGGCGATCGCCTTCTACCACCGGATCCTGATGGAGGCCGACGACGGCGGGGGAGCCCGCCGGTACCTGCGCGGCCGCGGCTTCGACGGGGACGCGGCGCGGCGCTTCGACCTCGGATGGGCGCCCGACGAATGGGACGCGCTGAGCCGTCACCTCCAGCAGAAGGGCTCGAAGCGCGAGGACATCGTCGACGCCGGCCTCGCGTTCGTCAACCGTTCGAACAAGTTGCAGGACCAGTTCCGCGCCCGGCTCCTCTTCCCGATCTACGACGCGCGGGGCGAGCCCGCAGGTTTCGGTGGGCGCGCGCTCGGCACCGACGGACCGAAGTACAAGAACTCGCCCGAGAACCCGATCTACCAGAAGAGCCGTCTGCTCTACGGCCTGAACTGGGCCAAGGGCGAGATCGTCGCCCGGGGCGAGGTCGTCGTCTGCGAGGGCTACACGGACGTGATGGCGTTCGCGCTCGCGGGTGCGCCGCACGCGGTGGCGACCTGCGGGACGGCGCTCACGGACGACCATGTGCAGCTGCTGAAGAACCTCGCCCGCAAGGTGGTGCTCGCGTACGACGCGGATGCGGCCGGCCAGGGCGCGGCCGAGAAGTGGTACCGCTGGGAGCAGGAGTTCGACATCCAGGTGCGCGTCGCCGACCTGCCCGAGGGGCGCGACCCGGCCGACGTGTGGCACGACGATCCCGAGCGTCTCCTGCTCGCGCTCGAGCGGGCCGAGCCGTTCCTGCGGTTCCGGCTGAACCGCCTGTTCGCGGGTGCCGATCTGGGCACGTTCGAGGGCCGGGCGCGCGCCGGCGACGCTGCGGTGGCCGTCGTCGCCGAGCATCCGAACGGCTTCGTGCGCGACCAGTACGTCATGGAGGTGAACGACCGCCTCAAGCTCGACGCGGACCGCATCCGTGAGGCCGTCGCGGCGCGCGTCGCGGGCGCGGTGCCCGACAGGCGCGCGCGTCCACCGGCGCGGCCGCGACCTCCGGCCGGCGGCGGGCCGACCGACGGCCGGCCGCCACCCGTGCGGATCGACCGCCGCGAGGAGGACGTGTTGCGGTGGGCAGTGCACGAGCCGGCGATCGTCGCCGACTGGCTCGAGGCGCCGCTGTTCCGTGATCGAACTGCTCGGGCCGCGTTCGAGTGCCTCGCGGGCGCGGCGACGTTCGAGGACGCGCTCGCGTCCGCCGAGGGGCCCGTTCGCGAACTGCTCGAACGGCTCGCGGTGGAGGAACCGGACGCGGGCGAGCACGAGGACCGGACCGCGATCGGCGCGCGGGTCATGGTGAACACGGTCGCGCCGCGGGCGGAGGACGTGATCGCGCGGATGCTCGACGACGGCGACGAGCGGGTCCTCGACGTGAAGGCCGCGCTCGATCGCCTCCGCCGTGCTCGCGATTTCGGCGACTGGGGCACCGCGCGAGACGCGGCCCAGCAGTTGCTAGGGTGGATCGGCGAGTCCCAGGGCTCGCGAGTCGGCGCAGAGCACGCCACGACGAAGAGTCACGGACCGACAGTCACGGGATAGGACGGAGTGAGCGCAGCAGACGGCGCGGCGAACGAGCCGAGCGAGTCCGAGCCCGTCCCGACGATCGACGTCGACGCGCTCATCGCCCGTCACAAGGAACGCGCGACGATCACGTCGGGCGAGATCTTCGCCGCGTTCCCGCATCTCGAACCGACACCCGAGCAGCTCGCCGCGATCTACGCGCGTCTCGCGGAGAGCGGCATTGAAGTCGTCGACGAGATCGAGGCGGAACTGCGTCGCGAGGACGAGGAGCGGGCGTCGGCGATGGCCGACACCTCGCACCGCGCGCGCAACACCGAACCCGGTCGTTCGACGACCGTGAGCCGACCCGGCGAGGCGGCGACGGCCCGCCGGGTGCGCCGCGACGCCGCCGCGGCGCGTCTCGACCGGGCTACCGACGCGCGGGCCGAGCGGCCGGGCGAGGCGTCGAGCTTCGACCCGGTACGCATGTACCTGAAGGAGATCGGCAAGGTCCCGCTGCTGACCGCGGACCAGGAAGTGACGCTCGCCAAGCGCCTCGAAGCGGGCGTGCATGCCGCCGAACGACTCGAGTCGGGCGACTACCTCTCCAACGAGGAGCGGGCGAGCCTCGAGGCGATCGTCACCGACGGCGAGCTGGCCAAGCGCAAGCTCACGGAGGCGAACCTGCGCCTGGTGGTCTCCATCGCCAAGCGGTACGTCGGGCGCGGCATGGTCCTGCTCGATCTCGTACAGGAGGGCAACCTCGGGCTCATCCGTGCGGTCGAGAAGTTCGACTACACGAAGGGCTTCAAGTTCTCGACGTACGCGACGTGGTGGATCCGGCAGGCGATCACACGGTCCATCGCCGACCAGGCACGCACCATCCGCATCCCGGTGCACATGGTCGAGACCATGAACAAGGTGCTCCGCGTCCAGCGGCAGATGCTCCAGGAGCTGGGCCGCGAGCCCACCGTCGAGGAGATCGCGCTCAAGGTCGACCTGACGCCCGACCGGGTGCGCGAGATCCAACGGATCGCGCAGGAGCCGCTGTCGCTCGAGAGCCCGGTGGGCGAGGAGGACGACAGCTACCTCGGCGACTTCGTCGAGGACCCGAGCGCGATTGCTCCACCGTCGTTCGCGGAGCGCGAGCGCCTCAAGGTCGAGATCGAGGTCGCGCTCCGCGAGCTCAACCCACGGGAGCAGCAGGTCATGCGGCTCCGCTTCGGTCTCGACGACGGCCAGGTGCGGACGCTCGAGGAGGTGGGCCGCGAGTTCGGCGTCACACGCGAACGCATCCGCCAGATCGAGTCGAAGACGCTCGCCAAGTTGCGCCACCCGACGCGCTCGCAACGACTGCGCGACTACCTCGAAGAGGCCTGACGCCCCCGGACCGCACGCGGCGGACGAATCGGAACGCGCTTCCCGAGAAGCGCGACGGCTCCGTGTTGCATTCACGTGACGGGTGTTGACGGGGTGCGCTCCCGTGCGGCAACCTCGAGCCGGCGGGGCTCGTTCGCCGAGCGGGAGGGCGGCCCGTGCTTCCGACGTTCGTCATCATCGGCACCATGAAGGGCGGGACGACGGAGGCCGATCGAAGGAGCCGCCGGCTCCGCCGGTTCGTACCACCCGCGCTGCGCCACGCGTTGCGGCAGGCGATCCTCGAGCGGCCGGTCACGTTGCCCGACTCGACGCTGTCACCCGAGTTCGAGGCGGAGCTGTGGAGCGAGCTCGCGCCCGACATCGCACGCTTGCGGACGCTCGTCGGCCCGGAGTTCCCGTTGTGGGAGACGCGCGATCGAGCGCCGCGTAGCGTTGAGCGTCGCCGGTCAGGCACGCCGGGTCGCTCCGGCGTCGGCGCGCCTACGCTGCGGCTCGCACCGGGGCCGTAGCTCAGTGGTCAGAGCAGGGGACTCATAATCC
>DASRHL010000374.1:0-20106 GCA_035650535.1 Acidimicrobiia bacterium | reverse complement strand
GGTTGAGCGGCGCCGGGATGCGCGAGTACTCGACCTTGCTCCCGAGATCCTTCGCCGCGAGCTGGGCGCCGTTCGCGTAGTAGGGCACCGCGGCCGAGCTCTCCCCCTGGGTCTCCGCGAGGAGGACGATCTTGACCGGCTTCGTCGCCGCGCCCGCCCCCGGCCCCCCCGTCGACACGACCAGCAGCGATCCGGCGGCCAGCGCAGCCGCGCCGAACCCGGCGACGATTCGGTTCCTCACCCCTCGCAACCCCCGTACCTCCTGGATCCGCCCACGACGCGAGACGCGGCGGGCGCCGACGAAGCGAAGGGAGGTTGCCCGCCCCGGGGTCCTCTCAAACAGCCCGGGATCGGTCATGGCGGTTGGTACGCCGCGCCTTCGGGAACGTCCAACCCGTGACGGTGGGGGAAGTGATCGGCAAGTGCCGCGAGCTCGCGCACCCGCGGACCCACGCCGAGCGGTCCGGCACGACGCATCCGGGCGCGCTCATGGCTCTCGCCGCCGTGCTCGCGCTCGACGCCGCCGACCGCTCGGCCCTCGGCGTCCTCGCCCCCGCGCTGAAGGACGCGTTCCACATCGGCAACGGGACGATCGGGTTGCTCGCCAGCGTCTTCAGCGTCGTCGGCGGCGTCGCCACGGTGCCGGTCGGTGTCCTCACGGATCGGACCCGGCGAGTGACCATCCTCGTCGTCAGCATCGTGCTGTGGAGTGCCGCCATGGGGCTCGCCGCCGCCGCGACGACGCTGCTCGTGCTGTTCGTGGCCCGGAGCGCGCTCGGCATCCTGACCGCAGCCGGGGGTCCACCCGTGACGTCGATCGTCGGCGACCTCGTCTCCCCGGACGTGCGGGGACGGGTCATCGGGTGGGTGAAGAGCGGCGAGCTCGTCGGCGCCGCGGCCGGGTTCGTCGTGACCGGCGCGGTCGTGGCCTTCGCGAGCTGGCGGGCCGCCTTCGCCGTCCTCGCCCTGCTCGGCCTGGTCGTGGCGACCCGGGTCGGCCGCATCCCCGAGCCGCGTCGCGGCGGCGAGGGTCGCCCGGCCGACGGTCACGAGCATCTCGACGAGCCGACGAAGTTGCGTGAGCTCGTCGCGGCCGAGGGCGTCGAACCGAAGCCCGACCTCGTGATCGACGAGAACGTCGCGGAGCTCCCGCTGCCGGCGGCGCTGCACTACGTGACGCGGGTGCGGACGCTCGTGATGGTCATCGCCGCAGGCGCGCTCGGCGAGTTCTTCTTCACCGGCGTACAGGTCTTCGGCATCATCTTCCTCGTCGACCAGTTCGACATCGGCGCGTCGACGGCCGCGCTCGTCATCCCCGCGGTCGGAGCGGCCGGGTTCGTCGGCGTGATCGCCGGCGGCCGCCTGGGCGACTGGCTGATCGAGCGCCGCGTCCTCACGGGGCGGCTCAAGGTCGGCGCGTGGAGCTACCTCGCCGTCGCCGCGCTGTTCGTGCCCGTCCTCGTGACCGACACCCTGTTCGTCGCGCTCCCGTTCCTCGCGCTGGCCGGCGTCTTCCTCATGGCGCCGATCGCGCCGCTCGAAGCCGCGCGCCTCGACGTCGTGCACCCGCAGCTCCGGGGCCGGGCCGAGAGCGCACGGACGACGGCCCGCGTCGTGGCGCAGGCAACGTCGCCACTCGCGTTCGGCGTGCTGTCGGACGTGCTCGCCGGCGGCGGTGCCGACGGGCTCCGCGCCGCCTTCCTCATGTTCCTGTCGCTGCTCGCGGTGAGCTCGCTCCTGCTCGTGCTGGCGGCGCGTGAGTACCCACGGGAGGTCGCGTCCGTGCAGGAGTCGATCGTCGAGGGTTCGTAGACCGTGCCTACCCGCGTTTCGTGCGTTTCGCGACCGGGAATGTCCTCGGTGACCCGCACAGGTGCGCGACGGATGCGCCGACGGTGCGGCGGAGCTGCTGAGAGGCGACGATGACCACCGTCGGGGAGATCGGGTCCCGAGCGGCGCACACCCGATCGACGGGCGAGGGGACGCGGGGCGCCGTCTCGAACCTGCGGGGCGCGCTGCGCACGGGCCTGGTCGGCGTCGTCGTGCTCGCGGCATTCCTCGTGGCGCTCGGGTATGCGATCCGTGGTCCGCTCGGCGGCGTCCGGCACTGGGACGCGGACGTCTCGCACTGGTTCTTCGCGCAGCGGACCGCGACGGGCAACACCCTGAGCGAGGCCGGGACGTGGCTCGCGGAGACCCCGACGATCGTCGTGATCGGCCTCGTGAGCGCGCTGGTCCTCCTCGCGCGGCGCCGGTTCCACGGCGCCGCGCTGATCGTCGGCGGCCTGCTCGTCGAGATCGTGACGTACCTGATCGTCGTCTCCTCGGTCGACCGGCCCCGGCCGGCGCACCAGCTGGAGCACCGGTTCACGGGCGGCTACCCGTCGGGGCACATCGCCGCCGCGATCACGTTGTACGGGCTGCTCGCGTACCTGTGCGCGCGCCGGGTCCGATCGCGTGCGGGCCGGGCGCTCCTGTTCGCGGTGCCGGTGGTCGTCGCCGCCGCGGTCGGCACCGCGCGCCTCTACCGCGAGATGCACCACTTCAGCGACGTTGCCGCCGGCGTGCTCCTCGGCGTCGGCGCGCTCGTCGTCGCGAGCCTGCTCGCTCGCCACGTGCCCGACGCGGACGCCGGCGAGGTCGGGTCGTGAGCGCGGTCGCCGTCGTCGCGCACGCGCGCAAGTCGGTCGCCGGTGGTCTGGCCGAGCTGCGCCGTGTGCTCGAGGAAGCCGGCGTCGCCGATCCGCTCTGGTTCGAGGTGCCGAAGAGCCGCAAGGCGCCCAAGAAGCTCCGGGCCGCGCTCGACGCCGGCGCCGACCTCGTCTTCGTGTGGGGCGGCGACGGCACGGTGCAGCGCTGCGTCGACGCGATGAGCGACGCGGACGGCGCCGGGGTTCCGCTCGCGATCGTGCCGGCGGGGACGGCGAACCTGCTGGCCTCGAACCTGGGGATCCCCGTCGGCGACGTGCGGGCGGCGGTGGCCGTCGGCCTGCACGGCGCGCGGCGCGCGATCGACGTCGGGAAGGTCAACGGCGAGCACTTCGCGGTGATGGCGGGCGCGGGCTTCGACGCGCTCATGATCCGCGACGCGGACCGTGGGCTGAAGGAACGCTTCGGGCGCCTCGCCTACTTCTGGACCGGCGCCCGCAACCTTCGCGCCGCGACGGCCGACGCCCGCGTGCGGCTCGACGGGAAACCGTGGTTCGAGGGCCGCGTGAGCTGCGTCCTCGTGGGCAACGTGGGGAGGCTGACCGCCGGGCTCGAGGCGTTTCCCGACGCCCGACCCGACGACGGCGTGCTCGAGGTCGGGATCGTCACCGCCTCGGGCTTCCTCCAGTGGACGCGCGCGCTCGCCCGCCTGGCGGCCGGACGCGCGGCCGATTCACCGTTCGTCACGACCGCCCGGGCGTCGACGATCGACGTCCGGCTCGGGCGGGCGCTGCCCTACGAGCTCGACGGGGGCGCGCGCCCGGCCACCCGGCGGCTCCGGATCAAGGCGCGCCCGGCCGCGGTGACGATCTGTGTGCCCGAGGAGCGCGGCGCGCCGTGAGCACCGCGCAGCGCGTCCCGGAGACCTTCGAGCTCACCGGCGACGACGCGCGCGAGACCCTGCTGCGAACCGGTCGGGGCACGTTGCTGCGTGACGCCTTTCTCCGCCTGCGGTTCTCCGACGGCTTCAGCCACGCCCGCTCGCTCGCGTTCGCGCTCACGCTCGTCGTCGTGCAGGGCACGATCGCGCTCGTCGGGCTCGCCAGCGCGATCGGTGCCGGCGGCTCCCGCCGCAGCATCGTCCGCATCCTCCACGACACCGTGCCCGGGCCCGCCGGCAACCTCCTCGTCGACGCGGTCGACCAGGCGCGCCGGGCCGGCGCGTCGCAGCAGTACCTCGGGCTGTCGCTCGGGCTGGTCGGCGCCCTCGTGACGGCCGCGACCGCGATGGGCCAGATCGAGCGGGGCCTGAACCGGCTCTACGGCGTCGAGCGCGACCGGCCCACGGTCGCGAAGTACGCGCACGCGACGGTCCTGGCGGCGACGGCCGGCGCGCTGGCGGTCGTGGCCTTCGTCGCGCTCGCGCTGGGTTCGGGGGTCCGTGAGCTGACCGGCTCGTCCTTCGTCGCCCACGTGTGGGCGGTCGCGCGCTGGCCTCTCGCCGTCGCGGCGACGGCGGCGTCGGTCGCGCTGCTGTTCGAGCGGGCGCCGCGCCGCCACCAACCCGCGTGGTCGTGGCTCGCCTACGGCTCCGGTGTCGCCGTCGCGCTCTGGCTCGTGTTCACGGCGCTCCTCGGCGTCTTCTTCTCGGCCAGCTCCGCGTTCGGTCAGACCTACGGCCCGCTGGCCGGCATCGTCGCGTTGCAGCTCTGGGCGTTCCTGTCCGCGTGCGCGCTGCTGTACGGCGGTGCCCTGGCGGCCCAGCTCGAGGCGGTGCGGGCCGGCGAGGCGGAGCCGCAGGACGAGGAGAAGGTGGAGGGCTCGGAGCCGGACCGGGAGGCCTCCCCGCTCGTCGGCACCGCGCGCGACGGGGCCCGGAGCTGAGGGTGGAGCTCGACGCCTGGTTCCTGACCGCGGCGGAGCGCGCCAACCCCGCCACCACGATCGGCCGGCGCCGCGGCACGGACGGCACGGGCGGCACGGGCGGCACGGACGGCGGCGGGGCCTGGACGGAGGGCAACCAGGTCGACGTGCTCGTCGACGGCGCCCGGTACTTCGCGTGCCTCCTCGACACCCTCGTCACCTGCCGGGCGGGCGACCGCGTGCTGCTGAGCGACCTCGAGGGCAACGCCGACGAGCGGCTCGGCCGCGAGCGCGACACCGCGGTGGGAGCCGTCTTCGCCGATCTCGCGGGACGGGGTGTCGACGTGCTGGCGCTGCTCTGGCGGTCGCATCCCGTCGGCGCGAACACGGGACAGGTCGACAACGTCGAGCTGGCACGCGCCGTGAACGACGCCGGCGGCCACGCCGTGCTCGATCACCGCATCCGGCGGGGCGGCAGCCACCACCAGAAGATCGTCGTCGTCGAGCGGCCGGGCCGGCCCGACCGCGACGAGGACGTCGCGTTCGCGGGCGGCATCGACCTCGCGCGCGGGCGCAACGACGACCACGGGCATCGGGGCGACCCGAAGGCCGCGCCTCTCGACGACCCGCGCTACGGCGATCACCCGCCCTGGCACGACGTCCAGGTCCGCGTGCGCGGACCGGCCGTGGCGGACATCTCCGCGACGTTCCGGGAACGCTGGGACGACCCGACCCCGCCCGTGCGCCCCTCGCCGTGGGGCGTGCTGCTCAGCGCGCGCTCGAAGCAACCGGAGGCGACGTACCGCATCCCGGCCGACGACCGGCCCGCCCACACGTGCGGTCCGCACGCCGTCCAGGTGCTGCGGACCTACCCGGCGCGGCGGCCGCCGTACCCGTTCGCTCCCGAGGGCGAGCGCAGCATCGCCCGGGCGTACCTGAAGGCGTTCGGACGGGCCCGCTCGATCGTCTACCTCGAGGACCAGTACCTCTGGTCGGTGGACGCCGCACGCGCGTTGAGCGACGCGCTCCGGCGCGAACGGGACCTGCGGGTCGTGATCGTGATCCCCCGCTACCCGGATCCCGCCGGCCGGGTCGTCGCCGCCGCGAGTCGCTACGGTCGGGAGATGGTGCAGCGCGAGCTCTACGCGGCGGGCGCGGGTCGTGTCCTCGTGCTCGACCTCGAGAACTCGTGCGGGACACCGATCTACGTGCACTCGAAGGTGTGCATCGTCGACGACGTGTGGATCGCCGTCGGATCGGACAACCTCAACCGGCGGTCGTGGACGCACGACTCCGAGATCTCGTGCGCCGTCGTGGACACGACCCGCGATCGGCGCGCGCCGACCGATCCCGGAGGCCGGGGTGACGGCGCGCGCCTGCTCGCGCGTACGACGCGGCTCCAGCTCGCGGAGGAGCACCTGGAGCTCCCGGACGGCGCAGCGGCCGGGCTCGTCGACCCCGTCGCGTTCTTCGACGCGATGCGCGCGAGCGCCGAGCGCCTCGACGACTGGCATCGCGGAGGCCGATCCGGCCCACGCCCCCGCGGGCACGTGCGCCACCATCGGCGCGACCGGGTCACCCGCGCGACGCGCGCGCTGCTCCACGCGGTGCACGCGACGGTCCTCGACCCCGACGGGCGTCCCCGCCGGCTGCGCGGGCGCGGGTACTGACCCGCGGCGCCGTGCCACTGATCGGGATCATGATCGGTGTCGCCCTCGCCGGCGGCACCGTCGCGGTCGGGTTCCTGCTCCGCTACCCCACTCTCGACCCGGCGGCGCCCCGCACCGCGCAGCGGGGCGCGCGCGCTGTCGAACACGAGCTGCGCCGGCCCGGCGCGGTCGCGCGGTTCGTGCGCACGCGACTCGACGCCCGCACCGCCACCGGTCTGCTGCTCACGGTGGCTGTCGGGATCGTCGTGGTGCTCGCCCTCCTCGTGTACCAGGTGCGGTCGGGGTCGGGCGTCGTCACGATCGACCGTTCGATCGAGCACTGGGCCGACGCCCACGCCACGGCGGCGTCGCGGGACGGGCTGCGGCTGGTGACCGACCTGGGCGCGACGCTCGCCGTCGTCGGGGTCGGCGTCCTCGTCTGGGTCGTCGAACGCCGCCGGCTCGAGACGCGCCGTGTCGCGCAGTACCTCGCGCTCGTGATCGCCGGTCAGTGGGCCGTCACGCAGCTCGTGAAGCTCGGCGTCGGGCGCACACGGCCGGTGCTCGGCATCGCCGCCGGCCTGGACGGCTCGTTCCCGAGCGGGCACAGCGCCAGCGCGGCGGCGACGTACGCCGCGTGCGCGCTCGTGGTCGGCATGGCGCGGTCGCGCCGGGTGCAGGTCGGGCTCACCGGCGCCGCGGTCGCGATCGCGTGCGCGGTCGCGTCGTCGCGCGTCCTGCTCGGCCTGCACTGGTTCAGCGACGTCCTCGGCGGCCTCACTCTGGGCTGGGCCTGGTTCGCGCTCGTGTCGCTCGCGTTCGGCGGCCGGCTGCTGCGCTTCGGCGCGCCCGTCGAGCTCGCGGAGCGCCATCTCGAGCAACAGCAGGGGCCGCCGCCCGGGCAGCCGGTCACGCGTGCTGCGCGTCGTCCTCCCGGATGAGCTCCTCGAACAGCGTGCGGTAGGAGACCACCGCCTGGCGCAGGTCCTCGGTCGACGCCCGGCCCTCGACCGTCTTCACGTAGACGTCGTGACCCTTGCGGTACTCGTCGATCACCCGCCCGTGCTCGACCGAGAGCAGCTCGGCGTTGGAGTCGAAGTTCTCGACCGGGTACCCGCGGTCGCGCATCACGCCGGTGACGATGCTGTCCGCGTCGGCGACGGCGACCTGCGGACGGTCGACGAACTCCGACTGCAGCGACGCCCAGCGTTGCCTGTACCGCTCACGTGACGCGGGTGCGAGCGGCCGGAGCTCCAGGCGGTCGTGCCGCGCCTCGCGGTCGCGCAGCGCACGCTCGGCGTCGCGCCGGCGTTCAGCGGTGTCGACGGTGCGGTCGTACTCGGGCCCGAAGCGCTCGCGGAGGTGCGCGCGCCTCCGGCGTCCGATGACGGCGGTCGCCGCGATCGCGCCGACGACGATCACGGCCGCAACGGCGATGACGATCCAGATCCACGTGTCCATGTGGGTCCTCCCCGTGCAGGCTGCCCACCATGGAGGTGCCCGGCCGGGTCCGCCGCGAAACGGCCGCCGCGCGCTCGGCGCGCGCAGCCGCGCGTTGCGCGGCGCCGCGCGCTCACCCGCGGATGAACCGCTCGGCGAAGCCGTCGACGAAGTCGAGCGACGCCGGGTAGGCGTGCTCGGGCGCGGGCACCGCGACCCAGGTCACGCCGACCTCCTCGTACGCCGCGAACGCCTCGCGGTGGCGGGAGACGTCGCGGTCGAGCTCGGCGATCCCGGGGTCGGTGTACGCAACGGCGATGTCGAGCTCACCGGCGCGCGACCCGGCGAGGTCCTTCAGCAGGGCGATGCGCTTGGCGAGGTCGTCGACGGTCGCCAGGTGCGGCGTGCGGGTGGTGGCCGAGATGTCGACGTGGCTGGTCAGCGGCATCCAACCCTGTGCCCGCTCGGCGACCCGCCGCAGCGTCACGGTCGCGTTCCCGCCGATCCAGATGGGGATGGGGCTGCGCACGGGCCGGGGCCGCGCGATGACGTCACGCGCGTCGAAGTGCCGACCTTCGTAGGTGAACGGATCGCCGCTCCAGTGCAGTGGCAGGACGTCGAGCGCCTCGTCGAACAGGGCGTTGCGCTCGTCGAAGTCGACGCCGAGGGCCCGGAACTCGGCCTTCAGGTATCCCGTTCCGAGCCCGAGGACGAACCGGCCGTTCGACACGATGTCGACGCTCGCGGCCGCCTTCGCGAGCAGCATCGGGTTCCGGTAGGGCGCGACCGCGAGGTAGGTCAGGAGGATGACGCGCTCGGTCGCGGCGGCCGCATGGCCGAGGCCGACGAAGGGGTCGAGCGTCTGGTGACCGCCGGCCGACAGCCAGCGCGCGCCGGGCACGGGGTGCTCGGTGAGGGCGAAGCCCTCCCACCCGGCGGCCTCGGCCGCGGCCGCGAGCTCGGCCACGGGCCCGGCCGCCATCATGTCCGCGTCGGGCCCGATCGTCTCCGGGTACTGGTAGATGAAGCGCACGACCCGGCACGCTAATTCGCGGCGGCGCGCGGGTCAGCCGCCGATGCCGCGCGGTGCGGTGCCGAAGAGGTGGCTCATCCCGAGGTCGAGCTCCTCGACCGTGAGTCGCCCGCCGCCCCGCGACCGGTATCCCTCGCCCAGTTGCCAGCCGGTACACCGGCTGACGATGTCGCCGTCGATGCGCAGCACGGACCCCGTGAGCCAGCCCGACCCCTCGCTCGCCAGCCACGCGACGACCGGGGAGGCGTTCGCGGGATCGAGCGGGTCCCACGCGCCCTGCGGACCGGTCGGGCGACCCATCGTCGCCAGCATGCGCGTTGCCGCGATGGGCGAGATCGCGTTCGCCGTCACGCCGTACCGGCGCATCTCCATCGCGGTGACGGTGGTCAAGGACGCGATCGCGGCCTTGGCCGGCCCGTAGTTCGCCTGGCCCACGTTGCCGAACAGTCCCGCGCCCGAGGTCGTGTTCACGATACGACCCGAAACCGGGCGGCCCGCCTTCGCCTGCGCCCGCCAGTACGCGCAGGCGTGGCGCGTCAACGTGAACGTTCCCTTGAGATGGACCGCGACGACCGCGTCGAAGTCGTCCTCGGTCATCGACGTGATCATCCGGTCGCGCAGGAAGCCCGCGTTGTTGACCACCGCGTGCAGGTCGCCGAAGCGCTCGACGGTCCGGGCGACGAGGCGCTCCATGCCTTCCCAGTCGGTGACCGACGTGCCGTCCGCGACGGCGCGGCCGCCGGCGGCCTCGATCTCGGCCACGACCCCGCCGGCCGGCGGTTCCGCACCCGGCTCCGCGTCGCCCCGCAGGCTCACGCCGAGGTCGTTCACCACCACCGTGGCGCCCCGGCGCGCCAGCTCGAGGCAGTGGCTGCGCCCGAGCCCGCGCCCGCCCCCGGTCACGACGACGACCCGACCGGCGAGCGGCTCCGACCCCGGTTCCGGCACAATCCGATATCTTACTTGACTTGGTGAACTGATTCCGGGGCGCCGGCGGGTCAGCGGGCCGGTCAGGCCAGCGGGCCGGTCAGGCCAGCCCGCGTGCCCGTTCCATCCGTTCGATCGCCCGCAGGATCTCGCGGTGGCGCGCCTCGTACCCGGCGCGCAGCCGTCCGTGGGTGAACACGTAGGGCTCGTCGGCGACGAGCTGCGGCACCAGGCCCCGCACGGCGTCGGCGGCCTCGACGACTTCGTCCGCGTGCATCGACGGGGCCCCCGCCATCATCGCCTCGATGTCGTCAGGCAACGTCACGGACGGGCCGAGCGTCTCGGGCCGCGCGGCCGCGCTGCTCTCGAGGTGGCGGGTCATCATCCCCGACGGGAACACGAGGGTGACGCCGATGCCCTCGGGCGCCAGCTCGAGACGGAGCGTCTCGCCGTAGCCGACGAGGGCCGCCTTGCTCGCGGTGTAGGCGCCCAACCGCACGGCGGGCGTGAACACCCCGACCGACGCCGTGATCGCGACGTGGCGCCATCCCGACGCGCGCCGCAGGAGCGGGAGGAACGCGGTGACGGTCCGGACCGTTCCGAGCACGTTCACCCCGATGACCCACGTCCAGTCGTCGTCGGTCAGGCGGTCGAGGCTCCCGAACTGCTGGACCCCGACGTTCGCGCACAAAAGGGAGCAGCTTCCGAGGCGCTCGTCGACGTGCCGGGCCGCGTCGCGGATGGAGGCGGCGTCGCCCGCGTCGAACGGCACCGCGATCGCGGCGACGCCGAGCCCGCGCACCGACGCCGCGGTCTCCTCCGCCCGCCCGGGGTCGATGTCGAGCGCGGCGACGGCCATCCCGGCCCGGGCGAGCTCGTGCGCGATCGCGGCGCCGAAGCCCGACCCGGCGCCGGTCACGACCGCGGCCCGCCCCTCGAGCTGCGCCGAGCCGTCGAATGGCTCGCTTCCGTCCACCCTGCCCTCCCCTGTCGAGCGGTGTCGAGCGGTCGGGGTCACGCCCCGGCCCGGCCCATTGGATCGGTCGCGCGGCCGCCGTGCCAGTTCGGCCGGGACGGCGCGGACGGCGCCGGGTCGGCTGCTGCTCCCCGGCCGGCGCCGCCCACCGCCAGGTACACGAACGCGACCGCGAAGCCGACGGGCGCGACGTAGGAGAGGAAGGCGCGGAACGGGACGTCGAGCGCCGAGCCGCTCGCGTGGATCGGCAGCTTGAGCGCGGCGAGCAGGAACGCGGCCTGGAACCACACGAGCCAGGCGAGGCGCGACGGCCGGTCGCTCGTGAACGAGGGCAGCGCCCAGGTGGCGTACCACGGGAGGGTGTACTCGGCCGCGACCGCGTAGGACGCGCTCGCGGCCGCGACCCCGGGCACGGGCGTCGGGCGGGCGCGCCGGCGCCACGCGGCGACCATCGCGACGGCCGCGACGAGGGCGAGCGACGCGAAGAACAGCGCGTCGAGCGTCGCGTTCGGACCGAGGGGGTGGGACAGGGAGCGACCCGCGTCGTGGCCGACGAGCGCCTCGGCAAGCGGGTTCCAGAGCGATCCCGCGGTCACCGTGTGGTCGGCCTCGCCGAGCACATGCGTGGCCGTCCCGACGAACGGTGCGTACCCGACCGCGACGACCGCGCCGGCGGCCAGCGCGACCCGGAGGACCCCGGCGCGGTCGCGGCGGTGCCAGAGCCAGAGCACGATGCCGGCGAGCGCGAGCAGAGCGGTCAGCTTCACGAGCGCGACGAGCCCGACCAGCACCCCGGCGGCGCCGGCGCGGCGTCTCGCAGCCAGCAGCGCGGCGGCGAGGATCCCGAGCCCGACCCACAGGTCGTTGTGCCCGCCGTTGACCGCGACCACCACCACCGGATGGAGCCCGAACCAGGCGAGCGCGGCGGGGCTACGGGTCCGGCGCCAGACCACGAGCAGGACGGCTCCGACCGCGAGCCCGGCGGCGAGCTGGAACGCGAGGCGGTTCGCGAGCGGCGAGTCGCCGCCGACCTCCGACGCCCCGGCGGAGAACGCGACCCAGACCGGCCCGAACACCGACGCCCGGTCACGCCAGATCGGACTCACGCGCCCGAAGAACGGGTCGGAGCGGAAGTCGCTCGGCACCTTGTCGTAGGGGCTCGCGCCGTGGTCGGCGACGATGCGCCCGTACATCGTGTACGACCAGAGGTCGTTGGAGGTGCGTGGTGGCGTCGCGATCGCGACCCCGAGGACGACCGCCACGACCGCGGCGACGTGTCGGGCGCGCAGGCGGGGGCGGCGGGCCTCGAGCACGGCCACGGCCGCGCCCGACGCCGTGGCGGCGGCGACGAAGCCGATGGCCATCGGCGAGTGGCGGGGCGCCAGCGCGACGAGCAGGACGGCGAAGAAGCCCGCGGTGCCGAGCGCGAGGAAGGGCCCGGTGCGCGCCATCCGACCGCGGACGGCGTCCGCCGGCGCCCGCGTCATGGCCGCACCATGGCTGCATCATGCCCCGATCCGGGGCCCGATCGTGTCCTGCCCGGCCTCGTCGAGGCCGGCCGTCACGCGCCGAGCGCGCTCAACCGGAGCCGGGGCGGACGGTCTCGAAGCGCCGGCGGCGCCAGTCCATCAGCACGACGGCGTCGACGTGGCGCATCGCGTGCGCCTTCGCGAAGCGGCGCGCGTCACGCGCCGAGTTGAAGCACCCGAGGTACTCACCCGTGGTCGAGTCGGCCACGACGTATCGGAACGCCTCGCCGTGGCGTAGCAGCATGGTCTCCGTCAGCTTCATCCCGGATGGGTTCTCGGCGGTTCGGGTGCCGCGGTTGAGGGGATCCGCGCCGCCGCCAGCAGCCGGTCGCGGTGGCCGGGCGCCGCCACGGCGGCGATCCGGGCGGCCCGGGTGCGGTCGTCGGCGCCGCGCAGGTCGGCGATGCCGTGCTCGGTGACGACGACGTCGACGTCGCAGCGCGGTGTCGAGACGGCGTCGACGCGCTCGACGATCGTCGACCCGCCGGTCCGATCCGTCGCCCGCAGGGCCACGACGGACAACCCGTCGGCGGCGCGGGACGCCGCCGCGCTGAAGTCCGCGTGACCGCCGATCCCGGCGATCACGCGATCGCCGACCCGTTCGACGTTGACCGATCCGTCGAGGGCCACCTGCACGGCGGTGTTGCAGGCGACGAAGCGGGGGATGCGCGACACGGCGACGAGGTCGTGGGTCGCCTCCACCGGCCGGAGGTCGAGCCGGCCGTCCCGGGCGAGGCGCGCGACCGCCTCGCCGCCCCACGTGTAGCCCGCGGTCGCCGTCCCGAGGAGCAGGCCCCGCTCGGCGAGGCGCGCCATCGCCTCGGTCAGGAGCCCCGACCAGATGCGCACCGGCCGCTCGAGGCTCGCGACGATCGCCTCCGCGATCCCGCCCGGGCCGAGCTGCAGCGTCGGCTCGTCGGGCAGGATCGCGACGACGTTGCGCGCGACCGCGAGCTCGGCCTCCTCGAACGGTCGCGGCGCGGGAGCGAGGGCCGCGGCCGGGTCGCGCGCGACGGTCGCGACGACGCGCCCGTGGATCGGCAGCGTGGGGACGGCGGGGCCCGCGTTCTCGGGCGCCCCGTCGTCGACCTCGACGACGACCGCGTCGGCGGCCCGGGCCGCCGCCGGGCCGATGCCGACCGTCCCGCGGAACACGAGCTCGCCGCCGCGGGTGCAGCCGGGGACGACCGCGACCGCGGGGTGGAGACGCTCGAGCAGTGCGGGCACGGCCGAGAGGCGGACGGGCAGGTACCGCAGCCGGCCGGCGCGCACCGCGCCCGCGAGCGAGTACCCGGCGAGGAACGTCGCCCCGCGCAGCCCGTCGGACGCGAGCCAGGGATGCGCGACGGGCGTCCACCCGAGGAGCACCTCCGGATCGGCGACCCCGGCCAGCGCGGCGACCGCGTCGGGCGCGAGCGCCGCCGTGTGCACGCCGTCGGCGTATGCGATCAGCGCCACTGCGCCTGCCTCCCGGGATCGAGCCCCGATAGTACGGTCGGGTCGGAAGCGCCGGACGCGGAGCTTGCCCGCTTCCGGCCACGGACAGGGGGAACCATGGCGTTGGCGTTGACCGAGGACCACCGGGCGCTGGCCGCCGTCGTCCGCTCGTTCGTCGAGGAGCGGGGCGTGCTGAAGGACGCCCGGGCCCGCCTCGACGGCGACGCCGAGGACCTCCCGGCGTGGTGGCCCGAGGTCGCCGGCCTCGGGTGGCTCGGCCTCCACCTGCCCGAGGCGTTCGGCGGGCAGGGCTACGGCCTCGCCGAGCTCGCCGTGGTCGTGGAGGAGCTCGGGCGAGCGGTCGCGCCCGGCCCGTTCCTGCCGACGGTGATCGCCGCCGGGACCGTCGCCGAGGCCGGAGGCGCCGAGCTGTGCGGCGAGCTGTTGCCGGCGCTCGCCGACGGTACCCGCGTCGCCGCGGTCGGGCTCGACGGCGCGGACGCCCGGGGCGGCGGCGAGCAGGTCGTCATCGGCGGCGGGCTCGCGCAGACGTTCCTCCTGCGCCACGGCACCGACCTCCTCGTCTTCGACCGCGCCGCGGTGCGCGTCACCGCGTGCCCGTCACTCGACCCGACCCGCCCGGCGGTGCGGGTCGCGGTCACCGGCGACCCGAGCGCGACGATCGCCGGCGGCGCCGCGGTCGCGACCCGCGTCGCCCGCGCGCTCGCCGCCGCCGAGGCCGCGGGCGGCACCCGCGCCTGCCTCGACATGGCGGTCGGCTACGCGCTGGTGCGCGAGCAGTTCGGCCGGGTCATCGGGTCGTTCCAGGCGGTCAAGCACCACTGCGCGGAGCTGCTCGTCGACGCCGAGCTCTCCGACGCGGCGGCGTGGGACGCCGTGCGCGGCGCCGACCGTGAGGAACCGGAGGCCGGTCTCGCGGCAGCGGTCGCCGCCACGATCGCGCTCCCCGCGTTCCGGCGGGCGGCCGAGACGAACATCCAGATCCACGGTGGCATCGGCTACACGTGGGAGCACGACGCGCACCTCTACCTGCGGCGCGCGTCGGGGCTGGCGGCGATGGTCGTCCCTTCGGCGGCGGCGGCCGCGGTCGCGTCGTCGACCGCGGTCGGCACCCGGCTCCGGCACGGCGTCGAGCTGCCTTCCGAGGCCGAGACGTTCCGGGCCGAGGCCCGGGCGTTCCGGGCCCGCTACGACGCGCTCCCCGAGCCCGAGCGACGCGCCGCGCTGATCGAGTCGGGTTACGCCGTCCCCCATTGGCCGGAGCCGTGGGGTCGCGGCGCCGGCGCCGTCGAGCAGCTCGTGATCGAGGAGGAGCTCGCCGGCGTCGAGACCCCGCAGCTCGGCATCGGCGCGTGGATCCTCCTGACCCTGGTGCAGCAGGCCCGGCCCGACCAGGTCGAGCGGTGGGTGCCGCCCAGCCTGCGCGGCGAGATGCAGTGGTGCCAGCTGTTCAGCGAGCCGAATGCGGGCTCCGACGCGGCCGCGATCTCGACGCGCGCGACGCGCGTCGAGGGTGGTTGGCTCGTCAACGGGCAGAAGGTGTGGACGAGCGGCGCGCAGCACTCGACGATGGGCTTCGCGACCGTCCGCACCGACCCCGACGCGCCGAAGCACGCCGGCGTGACGACGATGGCGATCGACATGCGGGCCGAGGGCGTCACGGTCCGGCCGCTGCGCGAGATCACCGGCGAGACCATGTTCAACGAGGTGTTCCTCGACGACGTGTTCGTCCCCGACGACGACGTCGTCGGCGAGGTGGGTCAGGGGTGGGCCGTCGCGCGCGCGACGCTCGGCAACGAGCGGGTGTCGATCGGCCGCAACGTCGGCAGCCTCGACGCGCTCACGGCCACCGACCTGATCGGCCTCGCGGCGAGGTACGCGCCGGGCGACGCCGGCGTCGAACGGGAGGTGGGTGCCCTCGTCGCCGAGGAGCACGCGATGGCGAGCCTCAACCTGCGGGCGGTGACCCGGGCCGTGAGCGGCGAGGGCCCGGGCGCGGAGGGCAACGTCACGAAGCTGCTGTCGGGGGAGCACACGCAGCGGGTCGCCGAGCTCGGGATGCGCCTCGCGGGGCCGGCCGCCGCCTCCGGCGCCGAGCCGCGCGTCAGCCGGAGCTACCTGTTCAGCCGGTGCCTCACGATCGCGGGCGGCACGTCCGAGATCGTCCGCAACGTCATCGCCGAGCGCCTCCTGCGGATGCCGCGCGACCCGCTCGCGAAGTAGACGGGCGGTGGAGCGGCCGGCCCGGCGCGTCCTGCACGTGTGCTACTGCTGCGACGACCGCGAGGCGGCGACGCGGCTGTTCGTCGAGCACCTCGGCATGCTCGACTTCATGGGGACGGCCGCCGAGCCGTCGGACGGTTCGATCCTCGGCATCGAGCGGGACGTCGTCGCACCGACGCGCTTCGTCTACGACGCGCGCGGGCCGCGTACCAGCCCCGCGATCGAGGTACAGGAGTGGATCGACCCGCCGCTGCTGGGCACGCCGGTCGACGATCCGACGCGCGGCGGGATCCAGGCGCTCGGCGTGGCCGTGCCCGCGGTGGCGGACACGACCGAACGACTGCTCGCGGCCGGCTGCGTCGTCCGGGGCGGGGGCACGTCGCCGTTCGACGGCCGGCCGTGGACGACGCTTCGTGATCCGGCGGGCGTGACGCTCGATCTCGTCGAGGACGCCACGCTCCCCGCCGGCGGGTCACGCCTCCACCACCTCCGCGTCACCTGCACCGACCTCGCCGTCTCGCGGCGGTGGTACGAGGGGGTCGGCTTCGACGCCGTCGGGCCGGCGACCGCGATCACCGACGCGTCGTTCCTCGACGGCGCGCTGACGGCCGTCGAGGCCGACGCGCTGCGGCTGCGCCTGCCCGACGAGCCGTTCGAGGTGCTGCTGTCGGCCTGGCACGCACCGCCGGCGCACGGCCGTCACGTCGAGGAGGCGAACCACGCGGGGCTGTACCGCGCCGCGCTCGGCGTCGACGACACGCGCGCGTCGTACGCCGAGATGCTGGCGGCGGGCTGGGCGTTCGACCAGCCGCCCACGAGCATCGTGATGCGCGGCACACCCGTGCCGGAGATGTGGATCTGCTTCCTGCGCGACCCCGACGGGGTGCCGTTCGAGCTCGTGCAGCGGCCCCGCGACGCCTTCCGCTGATCCCGTCCCGCCGACGCCGCGCGCGGGCGGGCGCGGCTACGTGCCCGGTCGGCGCAGGCGCATCTCCTGGGCGAGCATCGCCCCGAGGCGCCCGTCGCGGTCGCGCACGGTGCCCTGGTAGACGCCGCGGCCGCCGCCCGCCTTGTCGGGCCACATCTCGATCAGCACCCAGTCGTCGACGCGCACCGGGTCGTGGAACCAGAGCGCGTGGTCGATGCTCGGGCCGCCCGCCGGCAGCTCCGGGTCGTCGAGCTGGCCGAACCCCGAGCCCAGGTCGGAGACGTACGTGAGCGCGCACGCGTGCACGACGCGATCGTCCGGGAGCGGGCTCGCCACGCGCACCCACAGCTTGTCGGTGTGGCGGGCGCGCGGTCGCCGCGGGTCGGTCTCGGTGACCTCGGTGATGTCCAGCAGACCGGCCCAGTCGGCGCGGCCCTTCGCGTCGGGCACGGGCGCCGGTTCGTGCGGGAGCCGGTCGAGGGTGCCACCCGACTCCTCGCGCTGGAAGGAGGCGATCATCGAGAAGATCACCTCGCCGTCCTGCACCGCGGTGACGTGACGGGCCGTGAACGAACGGCCGTCGCGGTCGCGGTCGACGTGCAGGATCACCGGGAGGTCGAAGCGGCCGGGCCGCAGGAAGTAGCCGTGCAGGGAGTGCGGGTAGCGGTCGGCGTCGACGGTCAGCGCCGCCGCCCGCAGCGCCTGCGCGGCGACCTGGCCGCCGTACAGCGTCGTGCGCAGCTCGGCGACGGTGTTGACGGCGCGGAAGAGGTCACGGTCGATGGGCTCGAGGTCGAGCACGGCGGCCATGTCGGTCGCGGTGGCCCACTGCGGTGCGGCTGCGGACATCGCCGGAGGATACGCGCGCCGCCGGCCGGCGCTTCCCCCGGCGCGCCGCCGGCCCGGGCTCCGCGCGAGTCAGGTGGTGACCGTGCGTTCGCCCTTCGACGCCGCGATGTGCTTCGCCGTGTCCGTGTAGTGGCGCAGCCGGATGACCTTGCCGTCGGCGCCGAAGGTCCAGAGGTGGATCTCCTCGTCGCGGTACGAGCCGCCGCCGGGGAGCTCGAGCTCGATCTCGACCTCCACCGCCACCTGCCCGCCGCCCTCCATCATCGAGAGGACCTGGAAGTCCCTCACGGTGGCCGCGCCCACGAGCTCGAAGAACCCGCCGACCGCGTCGCGCCCGGTGCGGGGCGTCATCAACGGAACCCCTGCCCGCTGCGACCAGTTGTCGCGCCAGTCCTCCCAGCGGACGTCGTCGGCGAGGGTCGCGAGGATCGCGGGCACGTCGCCCCGCCCGAACGCCTCGTAGATCCCCTGCACGACCCCCAGGTTGTCGGCCACCACTTCTCCTTCTCCCCGAGTCTCCCGAGTCTCCCGGGTCTCCCGACTCTCCCCGGTCTCGCGTCAGTTCAGACCGGCCGCCCGTCGCGTCCCCTTCGCCGCCGCCCGGCAGTCCGGATCACGCACCGCCGGTCCCGCTGCGTCCGGTTGCCTCGGTCTGCCTCCCATTGCCTCAGGTGCGTGGCGCGCCCGCCGATCGTGGCCGTGAGGTCCCAGGATCGAAGGGCAGGTCGAGATGGCGACCATCCACGAACGCGCGACCGATCGCGCTCCCGACCCCGGCGCGCAACTCGAGGCCCGGGCGACCGTGCTGAGCGCCCGCGACGCCGAGCTCTACAGCCTCCTGTTCGAGCGGCTCGCGCTGCTCGCGCAGGAGGACGGCGACTCCCGGCGGGCCCACGACCTCGCCCGCCGGGCCCTCGGCCTGCTCGGCGCGGTCGAGTCGCAGCCGTTCCCGGAGGAGTGGTTCGTGGACGTCGACCTCACCGAGCTCGACCTGACCGACCACGGCGAGCCCGGCCGGTAGCGGCCGCTCGCACACGGTCAGCCGTCGAGGCCGTAGAGCGCGAGCGCGTTGTCCCAGAGGATCTTGCGCTTGCTCTCGGTCGACACTCCGGGAAGCGCCAGGAACTCGTCGACGGCGTGGGGCCACGGCGAGTCGGGGTGGGGGTAGTCGGTGGTGAACACGATCCGGTCGTCGCCGACGAGCTCGATGACCTGGGCCAGCATGTACTCGCTCGACTCGGCCGCCACGTAGCACTGCCGGCGGAAGTACTCGCTGGGCGGCTTCTCGGTGATCCCCGTGAGCCCGAAGTCCTTGCGGGTCGCGTCCTCCCAGTGCTCGTCCATGCGGTGGAGCCAGAACGGGACCCAGCCACAGCCCGCCTCGAGGAACGCGACCTTCAGCCCGGGCGAGCGCTCGAGCACACCGCCGTAGATCAGGCTCACCGCCGAGATCATCTGCTCCATCGGGTGCGTGCAGATGTGCACCTGCTGCGGGTGCGTGAGCCGGCCGCTGACGACCTGGGGCAGGCGCGGAAAGCCACCCTCGTGGATCCCGAGCGTCATCGCGTGGTCCGACATCACGGCCCACAGGTCTTCGTACGCCGGGTCGTCGAAGGCGCGACCGCCGACAGGGTTCGGGCGGGCGAACGCGCCCCGGAACCCGAGCTCGGTCGCGCACCGCTCGGCCTCGGCTGCGGCGCCGGCCGGGTCCTGCAAGGGCAGCATCGCCGTCCCGAAGAGTCGCGCCGGGTCGGTGGCCACGAAGTCCGCGAGCCAGTCGTTATAGGCGCGAGCGATCGCGACCGCGAGCCGCGGCTCGATCTCGTCGCTCGCGAGCACGAACAGGCCGAACGAGGGGTAGAGGAACGCCCGGTCGATGCCTTCACGGTCCATGTCGACGAGCTGCGCGGGAGCCGAGAAGCCCTGCGCGTACGCATCCGGGAACAGCTCCGCGTACGTCGCCTGGATCCGCTCGGACATGTGCTGCAGGTCCTCGGCCGACGCCTCCGGACTCCACTGCCGCGGGAGGTTGACACTGAAGTCGGGGAACTCGAACCCGAACGTGAGCCCGACCGGCCGCGGCGCGCGATCACGCAAGGCGGGATCGAGGTAGTCGACCCACATCGAGTGCGGTTCGATGACGTGCGCGTCGCTGTCGATGATGCGCAGACCGTCTCGCATGGCCAGCCGCCTTCGCCGGGTCCGTCACCAAACCTACCGGCACGTCGGGAACCGCGCCCGCCCGCCGCGCCGCCGCGCCACTCGGTGCTCGTCGGTTCTCGCTGTGACTTCGGGGTGGTGGCGGGGCCCCGAAGTCCGTCCTCGCTGCTGGTCTTCGACGCAACGCTGCTGCGGGCGGACTTCGGGGCCCCGCGTCACGCGGCAGCCGGTGGTCCGGTGGCGCGGTTGGCGTGTCTCGGGTGGTCGGGGTGGTCGGGTGGGACGAAGGGGCGTTTGCCGTGGCCTGGGACGAAGGCCCAGCCGTGGTGGGTCTTGAGGTCGTGGTGGTGGTCACAGACCCGGTCGGTCCACTCCAACACGGTGAGATGCGTGTGGGCCCAGTCCTCCCGGTGGTCGTTCTC
>DASRHL010000373.1:0-12271 GCA_035650535.1 Acidimicrobiia bacterium | reverse complement strand
GGCTTGGTGGCCGTCCCGAGCCCCGCGTTCTCGAGCGCGGTCACGACCTTCTGCATGTTGGGGTTCGCCGTGTCCTCCGGCACGTCGAACTGGGTGTAGATGACCTGGTTCTTCGCGATGCCGACCGCGCGCGGGTCGTACAACACGGCGTTGGTGTCGACGCCGGTGTAGCCGGCCTCGTTCAGCGCCCGGCTGAGCCCGATGACGACGTTGACCTGGTTGAGCTGGATGATGACGTCCGGCGCCTTGCCGTTGTTGCTGGTGAGGAGCTGGTTGACGAACGGCGTGTAGTCGCTCGGCGGTGTCGCGAACGGGATCGACGCCTTCTGGTAGACGATCTTCATGCCGTAGGCCTTCACGGGCGGGATGTTCTCCTCGAGGCCCGTGACCCCGGAGTCGTTCTCCTCCGCGATGAGCGCGACCGTCTTGCCCTTCGCGCCGTTCGGGTCACCCTGGGCCCTGAACATGGCGTCGAGCGCGCCCGCCCAGCTCGTGTTGCTCGACTTGACCGGCGACGGCGTGACCGCCGGGCCCGTGAAGCCGAAGCCGTAGGGGTTCTTGAAGAACTGCGTCGAGATACCCCAACCGAAGAACGGGACCCTCTGCTGGGCGAGGAAGGTCCCGCCCTGGAACACGACGCTCTGTACCGGCACGATGGCGGCGACGCCGTCCTGCTGGACCAGCCGCTTCACGGCCGCCTCGTCCTGGGTCGGGTCGCCGTTGTCGTTGGCCATCTCGACCAGCTTGATCTTGCGGCCGAACACGCCGCCCTTGGCGTTCTCCTCGTCGAAGCGCGCCTGCGCCCCGATCCCCGTGTCGGGTGCCTGGGCGTCGACGACACCGGCGACCTTGATCTCGTCGCCGGAGATCCCGTTCGACTGGGCCCGGGTCCGCGCCGTCGCCGGCGCGACCGCCACCGTCGAGACGCCCAGGGCCGCGACCGCAGCCACCGCCAACCACCGGAACCGATGCATCTCTTCCCCCCAGGAACTCGGACCCGCCCGGGCCACTCGATCCCGGCGGCCGGTTTTTCAAAACCGACGTCGGCGTCGAAGAAGCTAGGGCCGCCCGGGGTGTACCCGTCAACGCCGACGTTGAAACTCCCCCGTCCGGGAGGGCTCAGGCGCGATCGCGGGGACGGTCCGGTTCGCGTGCCTCGACGAGGCGCCCACGGTTGACCTTCGTCGCCTCGCTGCGGGGGATGCGGTCGACGAGCTCGACGGTCTTCGGGACCTTGTACGGGAGGAGGCGGCCCCGCGCGTAGGCCCGCACCTCGTCCGCCGTCGGCGGGTCGCGCGGGTCGGCCGGCTCGACGATGGCGTGCACCCGCCGCCCCCATTCCGGGTCCGTCAGCCCGATGACGACCACGTCCGCGATCTTCGGATGGTCGACGAGCGCCGCCTCCACCTCGGCGGGAAACACGTTGGCGCCGCCCGTGATGATCAGGTCGACCCGGCGGTCGACGAGGTAGAGGTAGCCGTCCTCGTCGAGGTAGCCCATGTCGCCGACGCTGCCGAAGCCGTCGTCGGTCATCGGGATCTGCGGCGCGGTCCCGAGGTAGAGCGCACCCCGGGAGTCGGGCGACCGCACGAAGACGTTGCCGATCTCCCCGACCGGGACGTCGCTACCGGCGTCGTCGAGGACCCGGACCTCGGCACCGCGGAACCCTCGGCCCACGCTCCCCTGGTGCTGCATCCACTCGTCGCCGGTCACCACGGTGAGCCCGAGGCCCTCGGTCGACCCGTACGCGATGACGATCTTCTCCGCGCCGACGAGCCCGGCCCAGCGGTGCACGAGCGAGCGCGGGATCGGAGCGGCGCCGACGAGGATCCATTCGAGGCTCGACAGGTCGCGCCCGTCGACGCCGGGGAGATCACCGATGCGCTGGAGCATGGTGGGCGTCGCGGTGAAGGTCGTGATCCGGTGCCGCTCGATCACGTCGACGATCCGTGGCGCGTCGAACTTCTCGAGCACGAAGAGGCGGTCGCCGGTGAGCATGCTGTTCAGCGTCGCGAACGCGTTGACGTGGTACATCGGCGCGAGCACGAGGATGCGCTGCGGTCGCGTGACGGCCGTGAACGCCTCGGCGATCGGGATGCTCAACGTCGGATCGAACGCGGGCGGGGCCTTCGACAGGATCACCTTGGGCGTCCCCGTCGCGCCGCTGCTGCAGATCCCATTGCTGTAGGGCGAGAGCACCTCGGGGAACGCGGGGGCCGGATCGTCGACGGTCGCCCGGATCCACGGGAGGTCGCCGGGGCCGACGTACACCCGGGGCTCGACGACCTCCTTCAGGCGCTCGAGCTCCCAGTCGGGGACGTCCCACCGCACGGGGACCGGAACCGCGCCGAGCTTCCAGGTCGCGAGCACGCAGAAGACGGGCTCGGGGGAGTTGCGGATGCCGAGGCCGACCCGGTCGCCGAACCCGACGCCGCGCGACGCCAGCGCGGCCGCGACCTGGCTCGAACGCCGGTGCAGCTCGGCCCACGTCACCGCCAGCTCGCCGCCGTCCATCGCGAGGTGCACGTAGGCGGCCTCGCCCGGCCGCTCCGCCGCGAGCTCCCGGACCCGACGGACGTTGCTGACCGGTTCCTCTTCGGCCACGGTCATCCCGACGGTCGATCGGCTGCGCGCTCGCGCAGCACGTTCTTCATGACCTTTCCCGTCGCGTTGAGCGGGAGGGCGTCGACGAGCTCGACGACGCGGGGGACCTTGTAGTTGGCCATGTGCTCGCGCGCCCACGCGACGATCTCTTCGCCGCTCACCTCGGAACCCGAGCGAGGGACGACGAACGCCATCCCGACCTCGCCGAGGCGCTCGTCGGGGATGCCGATCACGGCCACCTGCTGGACGTCCGGGTTCCCGAGGAGGAGGTTCTCGATCTCCGCGGGGTAGGCGTTGAACCCGCCGACGATGAACATGTCCTTCGACCGGCCGACGATGCGCAGGTAGCCGCGCTCGTCGAGCACGCCGAGGTCGCCCGTGCGGAGCCACCCGTCGGGTGTGAACGCCTCGGCCGTCGCGGCGGGATCGTCGAGGTACTCCTGCATGACGCACGCGCTGCGGAGCAGGACCTCGCCCGACTCGCCGACCGGCACGTCGCGCAGCTCGCCGTCCACCACCCGCAGCTCGAAGCCGGGACGGGGCCGCCCGACGGTCGTCGCGATCGTCTCGGGGTCGTCGCCGGGGTCGGTCGCGGTCGCGGTCCCGCCCTCGGTCAGGCCGTAACCGGCGACGACGACCGAGAACGGCAGCTCGGTCTGGACCCGGCGGACGAGCTCGACCGGGATGTCGGCCGAGCCCGTCACCGCGACGCGCAGGCTCGAGAGGTCGTACCGGTGCCGGTCGGGGTGGTCGAGGATCGACTGGTACAGCGTGGGCGGGCCCGGCAGCACGGTCACGCGTTCCTCGGCGACACGTGCGAGGACGCGGTCGACGTCGAAGACCGCCTGCGGGAGCATCGTCGCCCCCGCGGCGACGGACGCGAGGATGCCCGCCTTCAGCCCGAACATGTGGAAGTAGGGGTTCACCATCAGGTAGCGGTCGTCGGGCGAGAGCCCGGTCATCGACACCCAGTCGGTGGCGATGCGCAGCGTCCGGGCGTGCGTCTGCACCACGCCCTTCGGCGCGCCGGTCGTGCCCGACGTGAACAGGACGTCGGACCGGTCGCCGGGCCCGAGGGCCTCGCCCCGCCGCCGCGCCTCGGCCCGGTCGCCCCCGGATGCGGCCGTGAGGAAGTCGTGCCACGCGACCGCGCCCGCGGGTGCCGCGCCCCGCAGCACGATGGTCGTGTCGAGATCGGGGAGCTCGGCACCGCTCTCGCGCAGCATCGCGACGTAGTCGGTGCCGAGGAAGTCGGTGACGGTGAGGAGCACGCGGGCCCGGCTCCGGCCGAGGATGTCGGCGGCCTCGACACCCTTGAAGCGCGTGTTGACGGGGACGAGAACCGCGCCTGCCTCCCAGATGCCGAGCACGGCGATCACCCACTCGACGCTGTTGAAGCTCCAGATCGCGACGCGGTCGCCCGGTGCGACGCCGGCCGCGACGAGCGACGCGGCGAAGTCGCGTGCGGCCTCGACGAGCTCCGCGTACCTCAGCTCGACATCGCCGTCGAGGATCGCGGACCGGTCCGCGAACTCGGCGGCGGCCGCGGCACCGAGCGCGGGGATGCTCGGCCACTCGCGGCCGGCGAGCGTGACGGCGCTGCCCGAGTCGCGCGGAGCCACGTCGGGAGCCCCCTCACCTCGTCAGGATCGAGACTCCCGCGGTGCCGGGGGCACCGTACAGCTGCGCGTAGCCGACCCGTGGGTCGCCGGGGACCTGCCGGTCGGCGGCCTCACCCCGGAGCTGCCGCACGATCTCGTGCACCTGGCGGAGCCCCGAGGCACCGATCGGCTCGCCGTTGGCGATGAGGCCGCCGTCGGTGTTGATCGGGAGGGGTCCGTCGATCTCGGTCGCGCCGTCCGCGATCAAGGTCTCCTGCTCGCCGTCCTCGCAGAACCCGTTCTCGGCCATGTGGATGACCTCCGCGCCGGCGTCGGTGTCCTGGAGCTGCACGACGTCGACGTCCTCCGGGCCGATGCCCGCCTCCTCGTACGCAGCCCGCGACGCGTAGACGGTCGGGGCGTGGTCCTGCTCGACGGCGGCCCAGGTGCCGTGCACCTCGTGGGCGCCGTACGTCCGCGTCCGCAGCGTCGACGCGCGCAGGTAGACGGGCTTCGACGTGAACCGGGAGGCGAGGTCGGCCCGGCAGAGCACGGCCGCGGCCGCGCCCTCGTTCGGCGCGCAGAACATGTACTGCGTGAGCGGGTAGTTGAGCATGCGCGACCGGAGGATCTCGCCTTCCGGGATCGGTTTGCGGCGGAACGCGTTCGGGTTGCGCGATCCGTTGCGGTAGTTCTTCGCGGCCACCTTGGCGAGCGTCTCGTGCGAGATGCCGTGGTCGTGCATGTAGCGGTTGATCTTCATGCCGAAGAACTTCGTGGTCAGGAACAGGCCGATGTCCCCGTACCACGGTGGGGCGCTGTAGTCGACGGGGTCGGAGGTGAAGGCGCCGGCGTCGTGCTTGTCCATGCCGACCGCGACGCCGATGTCGTACTTGCCCGACCGGATCGTCTCGGCGGTGAGCTGCAGCGCGGTCGCGGCCGTCGCGCAGCCGTTGTAGACGTCCATGAACGGGATCCCGGTGAGCCCGAGCAGCCCGATGACGGCGTCGGGGTTGTCGACCTCGAAGCTCCCGCCGAACGCGAACTGAACGTCGCGCCACTGCACACCGGCGTCGGTGCACGCGGCGCGGACGGCCTCGGCGCCCATCTCGATCGCCGACTTGGAGCCGAAACGACCGAAGGGATGCAGGCCCACGCCGACGATCGCGACGTCTTCCATGTCACTGCTCCTCGACGGGCGCGAACGCGTAGACCATCACCTCGGTGCCGTCGTCGTCGACGCGGAAGGGCACGACGACGAGCTCGACCGCCATCCCGATGCGCAGCTTCGCCGGATCCGCCTCGGTCAACCGACCCTCGACGCGCACGTCGTCGCCGAGCTGCACCAGACCCACGCCGTAGGGCGTGAAGGTCTCGAACGTCTCGCCGCTCGCGTACGGCTCCTTGGGCAGGAAGTCCTGGGTGGTCCAGGTCCACAACGTGCCCCGCCGCGGCAACCGGTGCTCCGCCATCCCGGGCTCGCCGCAGCGCGCGCACGACGGCGCGACCGGGAACACGACCGCGCCGCAGGCGTCGCACCGGCCGCCGATGAGCTGGGGTGCGTCCGCCGGCCACGTGAACACACCCGGAGCGAAGGCCACGCGGTTCCCGGTCACGAGCGCAGGCTACCCATTTTCGACGTCGGGTTCGGATTCGGATCCGGGTCGGGGGCATCCTCCACGCCGAGCTCGGCGAGGGCCTGCCGGGTGAAGAACGGAACGCCCGCGGCCATGTCGGCGAGCCGCACGTCGTCGCTGTGGCCGGCGGCGAAGAGCATCCCCCCGACGAACATGATCGCCGTCATCTTCAAGAGCTGGAACGCGCGGTACCACTCGCGGTTGCGAGCCACGATCCCGGTGAGCGCCTCGTGGCGGGCGACGAGCTCGTCGGCCGAGAGCGAGCCCGGCAGCGAGGTGAACGAGCCCGGGAGGTTCCAGAGCATCTCGGCCCACCCGAGGTCGGCGAGCGGGTCGCCGACGGTCGCCATCTCCCAGTCGAACACCGCGTTCACCTCGTCGTCGACGAAGGCGAAGTTGCCGTGCTTGGGGTCGCCGTGCACGAGCGTGACGCGCGGGCAGGGCTCGGGCCGGCGGCGGCGCAGCTCGACGACGAGACGATCCAGCGCGGGGAGTGGGCCGCGCTGAACGCGGCGGAGCTCGCCCTCCCAGTGGTCGAGCTCGCGGTCGAGGTAGTCGCGCCCGTCGCCGATCGCGTCGAGCCCGGTCGCGTGCAGGTCGACGTTGTGGATCGCCGCGATCTGGTCGACCATGCTCTCCGACATCCGGCGGATCCGGTCGGGCGCCGCCGCCAGCTCCTCGGGCAGTGTCCGCTCGTAGACCACGCCGGCCCGGCGCTCCATCACGTAGAACTCGCGCCCGAGCACCTCGCCCGAGCCCTCGTACCAGAGTGCGCGCGGCGCGCGCACCGGCGTCCCCTCGAGCGCGCGCAGGATGTCGAACTGCCGCTTCAGGTCGTAGGGCTCGAGCAGCCCGGGGGCCGGCGGCCGGATGCGGACGACGACGTCCTCGTGGTGGTCGTGGTTGCCGCGGCGCCAGGCGACCGTGAGGAGGAGGGTCTCGGCCGAGTGTCCGAGCTCGACGCGATCGAGGCCGTCGATCCGGACGCCGGCGGCGCCGGGCAGCTGGGCGGCGAGCCAGGCCGTGAGCCGCTGCCGGACGGCCGCGGCATCGGTCACGAGTGGGCGACCGAGCGGTCGGACTCCGCGGTGAGGCCGAGCTCGGGCCACACGCCGGTCACGATGCTCTCCATGATCCCGAAGCCGGTGGCGTCGCCCTCGCGGACGCGGATCGGCGTGTCGCGCAGCTGGCCGAGCCGGCCGAGGTGCTCGTCGTCCCAGCAGTCGGGGATGTACTCGCCGTCGAGGTGCAGCGGCCCTCTCCACGCGCCGTGGATGTGGCCGGCCCACCGGCCGTAGCCCGCGGTCTTGAGGAAGAAGCCGGCGTCGCCGGGCGCCTCCACCTCGATCGTGCGCTCCTCCCCCGTGTCCATCACCAGCCGGAGCTCTCCGCTGCGGACGAAGCGTGTGTGCGGGTCGTACTCGAGGCGCGGCTCGACGGCCCGCACGCGCGCCTGGCGGCCGTCGGCTTCGTTGACGTACGCCGAGCTGTAGTTCCACGCGCCGCCAGTGAGGAAGATCGCGGTCTCGTAGAAGCTGCCGTCCGGCCGCCGGAAGAACGAGGGCGACCACTTCATCATCCCGCGGGCGCCGTCGACCCGCGCCGGCGTGGGCGGCGCCGCGAGATCGGTGAGCGGCGCGCCCACACCCTGGCGGACACCCCACGAGTGGTCGCGGAACCCGAACCACGCCTCCGGTCGCACGGCGTAGCTCTCGCCGTCGACGGCGACGGTGCCCGACGCCCAGCCGCCCTGGTGGTAGCGGATCACGTTCACGTCGATCCGCCCGGTCCGGCGGTTGCGCACGAGGTTGCGGTCCTCGAAGAACGGCGGGGTGACGGCGGACAGGACGACGTCGAAGGCGACGGGCTGCACGTCGTTCGGCTCGAGCCGGACGCGGATCTGCCGGAGCGGCTCCACGACCTCGTAGCGGATCGGTCCGATCGCCGCATCCTCGGGCGCGGCGTCCAGCTCGCGGCTCGCCCGGACCGTCCACTGCTCGCGCCCGCGCGAGATGCCGCCGAAGCCGTCGACGACGCCGCGGTTGTGGTACTTCCCGAGGCCGAAGTCGAGCTGCAACGAGCCGTCGGCGCTCGCGACCGAGACCCAGATCTTCTCGGTCCACGAGTAGTCGGATTCGGCGACGGTCGCGAAGGTGTCGACGATCTGGTGGTTCAGGCCCTCGTCCGCACCGCGCAGCGGTCCGATGTCCGACGGCGCCACGTCCCCTCCGAGCTCGCGGCCGATGTCGAATTCGGTTTCGAGTCTACGATCGGGGTTCCGGCGCGCTCAACCGCCGGCGAGAGGAAGGGTCCGCGTGGCGGACGTCGCGAGCAGCGAGCCCCAGGTTCCCGGCACGGCGCGCGGCGCGCCGCGTTCCCGCAAGGGCGAGCGCACACGGGCGCGGCTGGTCGACGCGGCGAAGTCGGTGTTCGAGCGGGACGGCTTCCTCGACGCCCGGATCGTCGACATCGCGGAGTCGGCGAGCGTCGCGCCCGGGACCTTCTACCACTACTTCGACTCGAAGGAGGAGATCTTCCGCGAGGTGGCGGCGACGCAGGAGGAACGGCTGACGGCGCCGCCCGGCCACCCACGCGGTCCCGACGAGCCGGTGGTCGAGCGCATCCGCCGCTCGAACCGTGTGTACCTCGAGCGCTACCGCGACAACGCCGCGCTGATGGGCGTGATCGAGCAGGTCTCGCGCTACGACGAGCACGTCAACGCGGCGCGGATGGCGACGATGAAGCACTTCGCCGAGCGCGCCGAGCGCGCGATCCGACGGATGCAACGGGAGGGTCTCGTCGACCGGCGTCTCGATCCGTCGATGGCGGCGGACGTGCTGGGCGGGATGGTGGCCCGGTTCGCCGAGCTGTGGCTGGTGCAGGGCTACCGCGACTACGACTTCGACGAGGCGGTCGAGCAGCTGACGATCCTCTGGGCCAACGCCCTCGGGCTCGAGCCCGGCGCGTAGGACCGAACCCGGCGGCGTCAGCTCCGCGAGCGGCGCAGCATCGTGGCCAGGTTCGCCCGGAACGTCGCCTCGTCGAAGGACGCGGTCTCGGCCGCGATCGCGCCTTCGAGCGCAGAACCGACGGCGCGGCGCAGCGCGTCGTTGAGCACCGCCTTCGTCTCGCGCACCGCTTGCGACGGCAGGGCCGCCATGCGTTCCGCGAGCTCGAGCGCGACCTGGACCGACGTGCCCGTCGGCACCACTCGGTTCGCCAGCCCGATCCCGAGGGCGTCGGCCGCCGGCAGCCGGTCGCCCAGCAGGATGAACTCCTTCGCCCGGAGCAGGCTCGTGAGGAGCGGCCAGGTGAGCGCGCCGCCGTCGGCGGCCACGAGCCCGAGCGCGACGTGGGGATCGGCGAAGTACGCGTGCTCCTCCACGACGACGAGGTCGCACATGGAGGCGAGGCTGCAACCGAGCCCGACCGCCGGACCATTGACCGCGGCGACGATCGGGACCCGCACGGCCGTCATCGCCCGGACGATCTCCATCCCCTCCGCCATGATCGCGTCGCGGAGCGCGCGGTCGTCGACCATGCGCTGGAGGAGGTTGAGGTCGCCGCCCGCCGAGAAGGCACCGCCCGCGCCCGTCAGCACGATCGCCCCGACCGCGGGATCGCCGTCGAGCTCGCCCCAGACGCGCGCGAGCCGACCGTGGAGCGCCTCGTTCGCGGCGTTGAGCGCGTCGGGCCGGTTCAGCGTGACGACCGCGACCGCGCCGCGGGCCTCGACGAGCAGCTCGTCCGGCATGACCTCGGCTCAGGCTCTCAGCTCGCTCGCGCGAGCTCGCCGGCCGAGCGGCGCAGGGCTTCGTTGGGGTTCTCGGGGAGCTCGGTGAGCGGACGGGCGATCTCGGCGACGGTCGGACCGAACCGGTCCGCGGCCGGGCGCAGCGCGTCCATGTCGAACCCGTAGACGCGGGCCGCATTGGCGCCGACGATCTGCTGGATCTGGTCGGGTTCGAGGTGGTGCATGACCTGGCGGAGGTGCTCGCGCGTGAACGGCAGCGTCCCCTCCTCGTGGGGATAGTCGCTGCCCCACATGACGCGGTCGATCCCGACCGGGCCGAGCGCGGCCCTGATGTCGGCCGGGCGTGGCTGGCTCATCCCGATGTAACAGCTCTGCCGGAAGTACTCGGTCGCGCTGCGCGGCGGCACCGTCTCGCCCTCGAACCGCATCTCGCCGCTCGCGCCCGTCCGCAACGTCGCCATCATGACGTCGAGCTGGGTCAGCAGGGCCGGGACCCACGCGCACCCGGTCTCGGTGAGCACGAACGTGAGGTTCGGGAACCGTTCGAACACGCCACCGAGGATCATGTAGACGAGCGGGCGTTGCGAGTAGAAGATCATCTCGACCATGTGCACGATCGGCATCGCCGGCGCCGGTTGGTAGGCCGGCCCGCCCGTGCCCGAGTGCGCGTTCACGACCACGCCGAGCTCCTGGCAGGCCTCCCAGATCGGGTCGTAGTGCGGGTCGTAGAGCGGCCGGAGCCAGTCGCACGTGACGGGCGGCGACCCGATCAGCACACCGCCGCGCAACCCGTTGTCGTGGCACCACTGCACGTCGGCGATGGCGTCGTCGATGTCATTGAGGAAGATCTGTCCGATGCCGGCCCGGGCCTCGGGTTTCTGCGCGCAGTAGTCGGCCAGCCAGCGGTTGTGGGCCTGGAGGCCGGCGTGGCGGTGCTCGTACCGGTCGGGTGTCGGCGGCGGCGCGAACAGCACGAAGTTCGGGAAGAACGGCGGCACGGTGTTCGGGAAGATGACCTCGCCGACGACCCCGTCCTCGTTCTGCTGCCGGTCGCGCAGGTCGCCGTCCCAGTTCCGGACTCGCAGGTCGGTGTCCTTCAGGTCCTTGAACGGGTTCTTGTACTTCGCGCGCCAGGCGTCGAAGTCGTCGCGGTACTTCGGGTCGAGGTACTCGCGGTACTGCGCGTGGCTGCCTCCCGCGTGGCTGTCGGCGGTGATCACGAGGTAGTGGTCGTCGGGGTTCACGGGGATCTTCCTCTTGTCCGGTGCGCGCGTTGGAGGGTAGCGGCTACGAAGGAGGAGCACGTACGGCCCCGGTCGCGACGGAGGGGAGGTCGTTCATGAGCCCGATGACCCGGGAGCAGGCGCTCGCCGAGCTCACGAAGCCGGGGAGCCCGTTCGAGATCGTCGACGCCGAGGTCGGCGGCGTGCCCATGCGCGTCTACGCGAACGCGCCGCGGTCGCTCGCGGCCGTCCTCGAGAGCAGCCGGGCCCACGGAACGCGTGACTTCCTCGTCTACGAGACCGACCGCTACACCTTCGCCGACCATCTCGGGATCGTGGCGGGCCTCGCGCGGTGGCTCGCGGCCGAGCGCGGCGTCCGCAAGGGTGACCGCGTCGCGATCGGGATGCGCAACTACCCCGAGTGGTTGTTCGCGTTCTGGGCCGCCGAGGCGCTCGGCGCGGTCGTGGTGCCGCTGAACGCGTGGTGGACGGCGCCCGAGCTGCGGTACGCGCTCGACGACAGCGGCGTGACCTTCGCGGTGCTCGACGGGGAACGGTACGAGCGCCTGGCCGGCGATCTCGCCGCGCTCGACCTGGCGTCCCTCGTCGTCCGACACGACCGCCCGGTCGCCGGTGCGGCGATCCACTGGGGCGACGTGTTCGACCGGCTCGACCGGTCGCCGGAGCTCCCCGACGTCGACATCGCACCGGACGACGACGCGACCATCCTCTACACCTCGGGCACGACCGGACAGCCCAAGGGCGCCGTCGGGACGCACCGCAACCACGTGACGAACTACATGAACATGGCGTTCGGCGGTGCGCTCGACGCGGTGCTCGCCGCCAGCCGCCCCGCGCCGCCGGCACCGGCGGGCGACGCGCCCGCGCCGTGCTCCTTGCAGACATACCCGTTCTTCCACATCGGCGGGCTCACGATGGTCTACATGTCGACCGGGTTCGGCGTGAAGATGGTGATGCAGTACAAGTGGGACCTCGACCAGGCGCTCGAGCTCATCGAGCGCGAGCGGGTGACGTCGTTCGCGGCGGTCCCGATGATCCTGCGTCAGGTGCTCGACTCGCCCCGGTTCGGCGACTACGACCTGTCGAGCCTCGGCACCGTCGGATCGGGTGGTGCCCCGGTCCCGCCCGACCTGGTCGGGCGCGTCGACGACGTGTTCGCGTCGAAGGCGGCGCCGTCGAACGGCTACGGCCTCACCGAGACGACGTCGGCGGTCACGTCCAACCGGGGCGCCGACTACCTCGCCCATCCGGCGAGCGTCGGGCGGCTGCTGCCCGTCGTCGAGGCGCGCGTGGTCGATCCCGAGACCGGGGCCGACCTGCCGGCAGGATCGGTGGGCGAGCTCTGGTTCCGCGGGCCAAACGTCGTGCGGGGTTACTGGAACAAGCCCGACGCGACGGCCGAGGCGTTCACCGACGGCTGGTTCCACACCG
>DASRHL010000372.1:0-16731 GCA_035650535.1 Acidimicrobiia bacterium | reverse complement strand
CGGCGGGCTGCACTTCGTCGCCGACGCCGACATCGTGATCGCGGCCGCGGACGCGCAGTTCCTCGACCCGCACGTCTCGGTCGGCCAGGTGAGCGCGTACGAGACGATCGCGCTGGCCCGGAAGTCGCCGATGGAGCCGGTGCTCCGCATGGCGCTGGTCGGCAACGGCGAGCGCCTCTCGGCGGCCCGGGCGTACGAGCTCGGGATCGTCGGCCAGCTCGTCGATCCTCCGGAGCAGCTGCGCGACGTCGCCCAGCAGGTCGCCGAGCTGATCGCGCGGAACTCGCCGACGGCGATGATGCTCACCAAGCGGGCGCTGTGGCGCGCGCTCGAGCTGAACCTGCGCGACGCGTGCCGGGCCGGCGGCCAGGACCTCATCGCGATGTGGGGTCACCCCGACCAGACCGAGGGACCGGCGGCCTTCGCGGAGCGGCGCGACCCGGTCTGGCAACCCCTCGCGTGAGACGCCCACTCCCCGTCAGTTGCGGGGGACGTCCTCCCACGGGCTCTCGCGGTAGGGATCGGGTTCGCGCGGGAGGCCGAGCACCCGCTCGCCGAGCACGTTGCGATTGACCTCCGACGTGCCGCCCTCGATCGTGTTGGCCCGGCTCCGGAGGAACCCGTGGACGGCCCGGGGCAGGCCGCCGTCGGCGTCGGGGTCGACGGTGGCGGGGTCCCAGGCCAGCGCCTCCGGCCCGAGCAGGTCGACCGCGAGCTCCTGGGTCCGCTGGTTCAGCTCGCCGCTGTGCACCTTGCCGACCGAGCTCTCGGGGCCGACCCGCCCGGCGCGCGCGTTGTCGCGCACGCGGGCGTTGGTCCAGCGCCGGATCTTCTCCTCGCTCCACAGCGCGACGATCCGCTGACGGACCGTCGGGTCGGTCGTGAGCCCGCGGTCGCGGGCGGCCTGCACCAGCCGCTCGACACTCGACCCGCCGATGCGGTCGACGCCGCCCGAACCCGGGCCGGAGATCATCTGCCGCTCGCCCGACAGCGTCGAGTTGGCCACCTTCCAACCCTCACCCGGCTCGCCGATCCGGTTGGCGTCGGGGACGCGGGCGCCGCTCAGGAACACCTCGTTGAAGTCCGCCTCGCCGGTGATCTGCTTGAGCGGACGCACCTCGACGCCGGGCTGGTGCATGTCGAGCAGGAAGTACGTGATCCCGCGGCGCTTCTGCGCGTGCGGATCGGTACGCGCGATGAGCATGCCGAAGTCCGCGAAGTGCGCCCACGTCGACCAGACCTTCTGGCCCGTGACGACCCATTCGTCGCCGTCGCGCACGGCGCGCGTCGCGAGCGACGCCAGGTCGGAGCCGGCGCCCGGTTCGCTGAAGAGCTGGCACCAGACCTCTTCGTTGCGCACGATCGGCGGCAGGAAGCGGGCCTTCTGCTCGTCGGTGCCCCAGGCCATGATCGTCGGCCCCGCCAGGTTCAGGCCGAGGACGTTGAGTCGCCCGAGGTTGAGGGGCGCGAGCTCGTTGTCGACCGCGCGCGCCACCCGGCTCTTGACCCCGAGCCCGCCGTACTCGCGGGGCCACGTCGGGACGACGAGCCCGGCGTCGGCGAACGTCGGGTACCACGCTTCGTAGTCGGCACGGCTCCGCACCTTGCGCACCGCCGCCGGGCCGCCCTCCGCGGCGGCGCGCCGCCACTCCGCCGGGACGTGCTCGTTGGCCCAGTCGCGGACCACGGCGCGCGCCTGCTCCTCCGACGCGTCGGCGTCGATCGGCAACAGCGCGAATCCCGGCATCTTCCGCAGGCCGCCGCTCAGGACGTCAGGGATGCGAGCGCCCAGATCGCGACCGCGAGCCCGAGCACCATGAACGTGACCGTCCGGGCAACTGGCGCCTGGGGCAGGTTCCCGGTGGTCGCGACGCGGACCTGGCGCCGGACCGGGCTCCCCGGGCGCCCGCGGACGACCGCCTCCTTCGCCGCGTTGCGGGCGTCGGTCCGGCGGCGCAGCAGGGCCCACAGGTTCGCGACGAAGAGGGCGGCGCCGAGCGCGAGGAGGAGCTCGCGCAGCACCTCACCGTAGAAGTCCATCGAGACCGGATGGTACGACTGGCGGCGCGGGCGGCGCCCGTCGGGGCATGCCCGGTCAGAGGCCGGGCTTCCACACCATGAGGGCGAGGATCGCGACGACGGCGACCGCGTACAACAGGCCGAAGCCCGCGACCTGGCGCATCAGCTGCTCGATGCGGATCTCCGACCCGGCCGCTGCGCCCGGCCCGTCGCCGGCTACGACCTGCTCGCGGAGCAGCGCGACGACCTGCTTCTCACGGGGGACGATCGCGCCGTGCGCGACGCCCACCGCCGCCACCCACAGCACGATCGCGAGCCAGATCCAGGTCTGGTCGAACTTCCACGCCTTGTCGCTCATGCCGACCAGCGCGAACCCGAGGAGGATGACCGCGTAGACGAAGTACATCGCGACCTTCGAGACCCGGAAGTTGGCCTCCGCGATGGCGAGTCCCTCGGAACCCCGACGACTCCGCACCTGCGCGGCGTAGACACCGTTGAGCATCACCGCACCGAACCCGACGATCGCGCAGAGGATGTGGAGGACCAGCACCACGTTGTAGCCGTCGTCGCCGACAGCTCCGAACACGAACGGCATCTCGCTCACCTCCGCGTGTCGTCGTCGGCGCGGAAGCGTAGAACGCCGTGCCCGTCCGGCCGGACCCGGCCCGACCGTGCTACAACGCGGGGCGTGCGCCTGCTGATCGCCGAGTGCTCGGTGGAGTACGAGGGCCGCCTCGGGGCGCGGTTGCCGCCGGCGCGCCGCCTGATCCTGATGAAGGCCGACGGCTCCATCGCGATCCACTCCGACACGAAGGCGTACAAGCCGCTCAACTGGATGAACCCACCGTGCGTGATCGACGAGACCGAGGTTCTGATCACCGCGGTCACGCCCAAGGGCGAGCGTCTCAGCATCGAGCTGCACGAGGTCCTGTTCGACCGGAGCGTCGACCTCGGCGACGATCCCGGCCTCGCCAAGGACGGTGTCGAGGCGGAGTTGCAACAGCTCATCGCGGCCCGGGTCCAGGCGTTGCGCGACGACCTGCGCATCGTCCGCCGTGAGTATCCGACCGACATCGGCCCGGTCGACCTGCTCTGCCGCGACGGCGAGGGGCGCGCCGTCGCCGTCGAGGTGAAGCGCATCGGCGAGATCGCCGGCGTCGAGCAGCTCATCCGCTACCAGGAACGGCTCGACCTCGACGGCACCCTCGCGCCGACGGTCGGCATGTTCGTCGCGACCCGCATCAAGCCGCAGGCCCGCGTCTTCGCCGAGAGCCGCGGCATCGTCTGCGTCGAGGTCGACCTCGAGGAGCTGCGCGCGGGCGCGCCGCTCGACCTACGCCTCTTCTGACCGCTGGTCGGCGCGCCAGGCGCGCGCGTGGTCGACGACCTGGATCGCGAAGCCGTGGTCGCGGGCCCACTCGTCGAGCCGAGCGGCGTCGGCCGGATCGCGTGTCTCGACGACGATCTGCACGGCCGTCTCGCGCACACCGAGGTCGATGCCCTCACGAACGTGGCTCACGTCGACCACGTTGACCCCGAACTGGGCGAGCACGGTCAGCAGCCGCGCGAGCTCCCCCGGGCGGTCGGCCATCCGCCCCACGAGCACGAGACTGCGCCCGACGAGCGTCTCGTGGTGGCGGACGACCGCGGCGAGGACCGTGGCGTCGACGTTGCCCCCCGACAGGACGGCGGCGATCGTCCCGGGCGCCGCAACCGCGACCCGGCCCGCGAGCACGGCCGCCACCGCGACGGCGCCGGCCCCCTCCACCACGACCTTCGACTCCTCGAGCAGCAGGACCATCGCCTCCGCGATCTCGTCGTCCGTGACCACCTCCACCGAGTCGGCGAACCGCTCGACGAGGGGCAGCGTCAGGCGGCCCGGGCGCTTGACCGCGATGCCGTCGGCGATCGTCGGCACCGCGGTGCACTCGACGGCGCGGCCGGCCGCGAGTGACTCGGGGAACGCCGCGCAGGCCGCGGCCTGGACGCCGACGACGCGGACCTCGGGTCGGGCCCGCTTGACCGCCGCTCCGATCCCGGCGAGGAGCCCGCCGCCACCGAGCGGCACGACGACGGCAGCGAGGTCGTCGACGGCCTCGAGGAGCTCGAGCCCGACGGTCGCCTGGCCCGCGACGACGTCGAGGTCGTCGAAGGGGTGCACGAACGCCAGGCCCTCCGATCCGGCGAGCGCCTCCGCGGCCTCGACCGCGTCGCCGAGGGTGGGTGCGTCGAGATGGACGGTCGCACCGTACCGGCGGGCGGCGTCGACCTTGCTGACCGGCGCGTCGGCCGGCATGAAGACGTCGCAGTGGACGCCCGCGGCCCGCGCGGCACACGCGAGCGCGAGCGCGTGGTTACCGGCGCTTCCGGCGACGACTCCCCGCCGCGCGCCCTCGCCCAGCGCCGCGAGCTTGGCGACCGCGCCCCGGAGCTTGAACGCGCCGGTGCGCTGCAGGTTCTCCGCCTTGAGCACGACCCGCCTCCCGACCGCGGCGTCGACCGTGGCGGCCGAGAGCAACGGGGTCGGGCGGACGAGGTCGCGCCCGGCGGCGCGCGCCGCGGCGATCCGTTCCGGCGACGGCTCGGACGGCGCGCCCACGCCTGCGCCGATCGGATCCGGACGCCGCGCGGCTCAGGGCTCGACGGTGTCGGTGTCGCGCCCGGAACGCATGAGCGTCCCGGGGAGGTTCCCCGTCGGCGCTCCCGCCCGGACCGTCTCGCGGCCGTTGACGAGCACGTGCTCGACACCGATCGCGTCGGCGACGAGCCGCGAGCTGTTCCCGGGCAGGTCCTTGGTCATGTAGATCGGGCCCGACCCGACCGTCGCGGCATCGAACACGACGATGTCGGCGAACGCGCCCGGGCGGAGGCTGCCCCGGTCGCGCAGACCGAACAGTGCGGCGGGCGCCGTGGTCATCAGCCGGATCGCCTCCTCCATCGGGAGGAGTCGGCGACCCCGCAGGCAGTCGGCGAGAAAGCCGGTCGTATAGGGCGCGCCGCACATCCGGTCGAGGTGGGCACCCGCGTCGGAGCCGCCGATGAGCACCCGCTCGTCACGCCAGACCTCGGCGCGCTTCGTCCAGGAGTCGGGGTCGTCGTCGGTCGGCGCCGGCCAGAGAACCGTGCGCAGGTCGTCGGCGATCACGACGTCGAGCAACGTGTCGAAGGGCGCGGTCCCCCGTTCGGCGGCGATCTCGGCCACGGTCCGGCCCGACAGGCCCTCGTTGGCGGGCGAGAAGGTGTCGCCGATGATGTACCCCTTCCAACCCGCCAGCCGCCGGACGACGCCGGCCTCGGGCGAGTGGGCGCGGCGGTCCATCTCCTCCCGGACGGCAGGGTCGCGCAGCTTCGCGATCTTCTCCGCCAGGGGCAGCTCGAGGATCTCGCGCCACCCGGGCAGCAGGTACAGCGCGCAGTAGCTCCCGAAGCTCATGTTCATGCCGACGAGCGTCGGCATCGTCAGGGCGACGACGCGACCGCCGACGGCCCGTGCCCGCGTCGACGCCTCGAGCTGGTGCTCGGTCTTCCCCGGATCGCCCGCGTCGACCGTCAGGACGTTCCAGTTGAGCGGGCGGCGGGCCGTCGCCGACATGCGCGCCATGAGGTCCATCTCGTCGTCGGTGAAGCCGTTGAGGCAGCCGTCGGTGATGAACTCGAGCGTCGTGCCGGCGTGGTCACGCACCACCTCGCACATGGCCAGCACCTCGTCGGGCGCGGCGTGACGCGACGGGACGGGCGCGCCGTCCCCGTCGGAGTGCGTGTACGCCCGCGATGTGGAGAACCCGAGACCGCCGGCCTCGATCGACTCGTGCAACAGCGCGCGCATCTCGTCGAGCTGTGCGGCCGACGGCGTGCCGCCGACCGCGTCCGGGCCCATCACGCGCCGGCGGAGGGCGCAGTGGCCGACGAGGAAGCCCGCGTTCACGCCGAGGTTGCCCTCGAGCCGGCTCAGGTAGTCGGCGAACGACCGCCAGTCCCACGCGATGCCGTTCTCGAGGGCTGCGAGCGGCATGCCCTCGACCTTCGCCATCATGCGGCGCAGGTAGTCCGCGTCGTCGGGATCGAGGGGTGCGAGCGTGAACCCGCAGTTGCCGCCGATGACGCTCGTGACGCCGTGCTGGTTCGAGGGCGAGGCCGTCGGGTCCCAGAAGAGCTGCGCGTCGTAGTGCGTGTGCGGGTCGATGAAGCCCGGGGCGATGATCAGGCCGTCGGCGTCGATCGTCGTCGCGGCGTTGTCATCGACGGCGCCGACCTCGACAATGCGCCCGTCGCGCACCCCGATGTCGGCCCGGACCCCCGGAGCCCCGCTCCCGTCGACGACGGTGCCACCTTTGACCAGGACGTCGAGCATGGCTGCCTCCACAACACGGGGAGACCCATCGTATCTGACGCCCCGTCAGGTGTGGCTCGGCTCCCCTACGGGCTCCCGACGCCCGAGAACAGCACGCTGCCGTGCACCGTGCTCGTATCGAAGGTCAGACGAGCGGTGTTCGACCCGCTCCCTGTGACGTTCGTGTAGGTCACGAGCCACTGGCAGCTGTCGCCGCCGTGCAACGTCATCATGTCGCTGCACGGCGGAATCGCCACGCCGTTGTCAGTGGTCGCCGTGAAGGTGCCGGCGACGTTGACCATCCCGCCGATGACCGTGAAGTTGAAATCGATCGGCCCGATGTCGCCCGCTGTGCTGTTGGTGATCTGGAAGTGCGTCGCCGCGTCCGCGCCGGGCGTCGCGATCAGCGTCGCGGGCCTGTCCTCGAACACGAGCTTGCTCGTGTACTGGGCTGTGACGGATACATGCGCCGTACCTCCCGGCGACGCCGTCTCCGTGAGGTCGCCCGTCCATGGCGCCGAGTTCTGATGGCGCGATGGCGTGAAGACCAGGTCGAACTGACAGCTCGCGCCCGCGGCGAGCGAGGACGGGCACGTAGAGCTCGACACCATGAAGTTCGCTCCGGGGGCCCCGCCAGGTTCGTCGAGACCGCTCAGGTCCGGCAGTTCGAGCGTTCCCGTCGGCGCCGTGCCCGTGTTCGTGATCGTGATGGTCTGACTCACCTGGGGTGGGAATGCGGTTGCCTCGGCGGTGAAGCTCAGCGACGTCGGGGACGCGACCAGGTGCGGACCCGACGGCGCGGTCGTCGTCGTCGTGGTCGAGCTCGTCGTGGTCGTCGACGAGGACGTGGTCGTCGACGACGACGTCGTAGTCGACGAGGACGTGGTGGTCGACGAGGTCGACGACGACGTCGGCGGATCGCTGGAGGGCTTCGGCGCGGGTGGGAAGCAGGCAGTCAGCACCACCGCGGCGACGGCAACCAGCGCCGCGGCCCCGGCTCCTCGCCCCGTCCCGGCGCGCGCGCCACCAACGACTCGACCAGTCCACCGCCCCACCGAACCTGCCTCGCAGCTCGTCGCGACCCGACCCGTTGCCCCGTGCCCTGCGTCGCTGCAGCCCGTCGCCACCCTCAGTGGCGAAGCGGGGACGATACACGACGGCGGGCGCCCGGCGGAGCGCGGCCCGGCGTCGCGCCACCGCTCTACGATCCGGCGCTGCGGCGGGCACGGCCGGTCGTGTCCGGGTGAGAGGGGTCCCGCGTGGAGAGCGAACGGCTGATCGAAAGCGCGTGCGAGCAGACGGGCCTCGACGACTTCGGGAGCGACTCCTTCCGCGAGGGCCTGGTCCGCTACGTGGACGCGCTGAACACCGAGGCGCAGCTCTCGGCGATCGGTGCCGTCGCCCTCGAAGCGCAGGTGACGGGAAACCTCGTGAACCGGCTCCGCGTGGTCGACTGGGTGAAACAGCATCCGGAAGTGCGCGACGAACCGGTCGCGGCGCCCCTGTTCGTCCTCGGCCTGCCCCGCAGCGGCACGACGTACATCTCACGCCTGCTCGGGTGCGATCCGGCGCGGCGCCCGCTCATGGGATGGGAGGCGCGCGACTGCGTCCCGCCGCCGGAGGCGGCGACGTTCACCACCGATCCACGCATCGCCGAGGCGCGCGCCGCGGCGGACATGCTCGACGCCCTGAACCCCGCGGTGAAGGCGATGCACTACGAGGCGCCCGACGAGCCGACGGAATGCGTGACGCTCCTGGCCCAGGACTTCAAGAGCCTCCAGCTCTCGGTGGTCGCCAACGTCCCGACGTACGACGAGTGGCTCATCGGTTGCGACGAGACGTCGGCATACCAGCACCACCACCTCGTTCTCCAGCTGCTCCAGTCGCGCGCGCCGGGGCGGTGGTCGTTGAAGAGCCCGCACCACTCGATCGCGCTGCCGGAGCTGTTCGCGCAGTACCCGGACGCACGCGTCGTCGTGATGCACCGCGACCCGGTACGTGTCGCCGCCTCGCTGTGCAGTCTCGCGGCGGCGCTGATCGGAACCTTCAGCGACGCCGACCACCGCGCCACGATCGCGACCCACTGGCCGCCGATCGCGGGCGTCATCGTCGACCGCGTGATGGAGTACCGGGACGCGCACGGCGACGCCTCGTTCCTCGACGTCCAGTACGCGGATCTCGTGGCCGACCCGCTGGCGACGATGAAGCGCATCTACGACTGGGCCGGCGACGACCTCACCGCCGAGGCGGAGACCCGGATGCGCGAGTACGTGGCGGCCAACCCGCAGACCCGGTTCGGGACGCACAGCTACTCCCTCGAGGGAACCGGCCTCGACCGGCGCGAGCTCGAGGAGCGATTCGCCACCTACCGCGACCGCTACGCCGTCCCGAGCGAGGCCTGACCCGCCCGTCGATTGACCCGGGTCGGCGCCGGGCCGAGGATGGCGCGGGGGACCCGAGGACGAGGAGGACGCATGGCTCGGTACCTGGTCCAGGCGTCGTACACCGCGGATGCATGGGCCGCGATGGTCGAGCACCCCGAGGACCGCAGCATCTCGGTCCGCCGGATGGTGCAGCACGCGGGTGGTCACCTCGAGTGCTTCTATCTCGCGTTCGGCGAGCACGACGTCGTGACCATCCTCGACGTGCCCGACAACATCGCGGCCGCATCGGTGTCGATGGCGGCCGCCGCGGGCGGCGGGCTGCGCAGCATCCGCACCACCCCGTTGCTCACGCCCGAGGAGGCGCTCGCCGCCATGGGCAAGGCGCGCACCGTCGAGTACACCGCCCCCGGCCAGCCGGCCGAGGTGCACACGCCGATCCCGGCCGGCTGATCGCTCCGACGTGCCCGCCTACGTCGCGGTCGTCGGCACGAGCACGGCCGACGCGGACCAGGCCGCGGCCGCCGAGTCCGTCGGCCGGCTGCTCGCCGGACGCGGCTGCGTCGTCGTCTGCGGCGGTCTCGGCGGTGTGATGGAGGCCGTGGCGCGCGGTGCCCGGAGCGCAGGCGGAACCGTCGTCGGGTTGCTCCCCGGCACCGACCGGGCGGAGGGCAACGAGCACCTCACCGTCGCGCTCGGCACCGGCATGGGCGAGATGCGCAACGCGCTCGTGGTACGGGCCGCCGACGTCGTGGTCGCGGTCGGCGGCGGATACGGCACGCTGTCGGAGATCGCGTTCGCGCTCCGAGCCGGCGTGCCGGTCGTCGGGATCGGGACCTGGGAGCTCGGCGACGTCGTCGCCGCTCCCGGCCCGACCGAGGCCGTCGAGCTCGCGCTCGCGCTCGCCCAGGAGCGCGCCGGCGCCTGACCCGCGGTCAGCGGTCGATCCGGCGGGCCAGCAGGCAGAACTCGTTGCCCTCCGGATCCGCGAGCACGACCCACGACTGCTCGCCCTGCCCGACGTCGGCCGGCTGCGCCCCGAGCGCCAGCAGGCGTTGCAGCTCGGCGTCCTGGTCGCACCCGCTCGGGTTCAAGTCGATGTGGATGCGGTTCTTCACCGCCTTGGGCTCGGGGACCGCGACGAACACGAGGACGGGCCCGGGATCGTCGGGCGCGCCGCTCGACGACATCCAGAAGTCGCCGTCCTCGTCGGCGACGGCGGTCCAGCCGAGCACGTCCGACCAGAAGGCGGCGAGGCGGGCCGGATCGTTGCTGTCGATCACCAACTCCCGGAACACGCTCGCCATACGGGCCTCCTCGGTGGGTGGATTTCGGGTCAGGCGGGCAGGAAGCGGCTTCTCAACGCGAGCAGACCGGGGTCGGCGACGGGGACGCGCCCGTAGAACCCGAGCACGAACTCGGCCGGGTCGAGCGCGATCACGGCCACGTCTGCCGCCCCGGCCGAACCGGCCGGTGGGACGCAACCGGTGCTGAGCCGCCGGGCGCGGATGGTGAGCAGCAGCGGCGCAGCGCCTGCGATGCGGATCTCGAAGGCACCGTCGGCGGCCTCGGGTCGCAGCCACGCACCGAGCAGCTCGCCCGGGACCAGGAGCCGTGCCTCGTCGCCCGCGACCGGCCAGGGCCGGTCGACCGCCCGCGCGACGTCGAAGCCGTGGACCACGAATTCGCCGAGCACGACCCGCAGCGCCGGTGTCATCGTCGTCGACACGCCGCCGTGGAACGGGAACACGCGGTCGTCGGGGATCGCGGGGAAGACGACGTCGAGCGCGGTGTGCAGGTCGCGGCGGAGCAACTCGCCGAGCACCTGCGGATCACGCTCGGGTGTCTCCTCGAGGCACAGCGCGTTGAGTGCCGCGGTCGCCTCCGCGCGGTCGCTACGCCGGAGATCCGCGAAGCCGCGTCGCACGACGGTGAGCACGTGCGCGACCGTGTCGCCGACGTTCCAGTCGAGTCCCTCGACGGGCCGCGCCGCGTCGGCCGGATCGAGCGACTCCACCAGGTCGCAGAAGCGCCTCGACGCGCCGCGGAGCGCAGCCATCACCTGCTCGCGCTCACCCATCGCCGCCCTCCCCTTCAGACGTCCTCGCCGCGCATCCGTCGCAGCCGGCGGTTCGTGCCCGCGATCCAGTCGTCGTACCCGGCCGCCTTGCGGGCGAACGACTCGCCGACGCGGGGATGTGGGAGCGCGAGGAACCGGCCGGCGCGCATCGCGTCGAGCACCAGGGCCGCGCACTCCTCGGGCTCGACGACGTCGCCCAGCCCGCCCGGGACGGCGCCCGATCCGCCGCCGGCCGCCTCCTCCGCGTCCTCGTCGCGACCGATCATCCCGGTGTTGACGACGTTGGGGCACAGGCACGTGACGTGGATGCCGAGGTGCGCGTAGTTCACCGCGATCCACTCGGCGAGGCCGAGGGCGCCGTGCTTCGTGAACGTGTAGCCCATGTCCGCGACACCGGAGATGAGCCCGGCCGACGAGATCGTCTGGACGAGATGGCCGCCGCCCCGCTCCAGCATCGAGGGGAGCACCTCCTGCGCGGCCCACACGTGGGCGAGCAGGTTCACGCGCGTGATGGCCTCGACCTGCTCGGCGGTGGGGGTCAGACCCGGTGCCCGGTCGAGGATGCCCGCGTTCGAGCAGAACACGTCGACCGGCCCGTGCGCGGCCGTGGCCCGGGCGACGAGGTCGGCGACCGCGGCCCGGTCGCCCACGTCGCACGTGACCGCCAGACCGCCGATCCGGGTCGCGATCTTCTCCGCCCGGGCGCCGTGAACGTCGGCGACCGTGACCTTGGCGCCCTCGGCCGCGAAGCGTTCGGCGAGCGCCCGGCCGATGCCGTGGCCGCCGCCGGTCACGACGACCGACGCGCCGGTCAGGTCCAGGTCGGTCACGGGAAACCGCTCCCTACTCGCGGGCCATGTTCTCGAACTTGGCCAGGAAGTCGAGGAACGCGAGCCGCGTGACACCGGTCGGGCCGTTGCGGTGCTTGGCCACGATCACCTCCGCGGTGCCGCGCTGGTCGGACTCCGGGTTGTAGATCTCGTCACGGTAGAGGAAGACGACGACGTCGGCGTCCTGCTCGAGCGAGCCGCTCTCGCGGAGGTCCGCGAGCATGGGCCGCTTGTCGGCCCGGTACTCGAGCTGGCGGTTGAGCTGCGAGAGCGCGACGACGGGGCACTCGAGCTCGCGGGCGAGGATCTTGAGCCCACGCGAGATCTCCGCGACCTCGACCTGGCGGTTCTCCGGACGGCGCGCCGTGCTCGGCGTCATCAGCTGGAGGTAGTCGACGACGACCAGCGCCAGGTCACCGTGCCGCGCCTTGGTCCGCCGGGCCTTGGCCCGCATCTCCATGACCGTGCAGTGGGGGTTGTCGTCGATGAACAGCGGCGCCTCGGCGAGGCGGCCGACCGCGTGGCTGATCCGGGTCCAGTCGCCCTCGGGGATCTTGCCCGTCTGCAGCTTGCGGGCGTCGACCCGGGCTTCGCCGGCGAGCATGCGCTTCGTGAGCTCGAGCGTCCCCATCTCCATCGAGAAGAACAGCACCGGTCGGCGGACCCGCATCGCGACGTTGGCGGCGGCGCCGAGTGCGAACGCGGTCTTGCCGCAGCCGGGGCGGGCGGCGATGACGACGAGGTTGGACGGCTGGAGCCCGAGGAGCAGGTCGTCGAGGTCGACGTAGCCGGTCGGAACACCCGTGACCTCGCCGCTGCTGCCGTAGAGCTGTTCGAGCTGGTCGAGCGTCTCCTGCAACGCGTCGGAGATGCCGACCATCGAATCGGACACCCGCCGCTCGGCGACCTCGAAGACGAGCGACTCGGCGCGGTCCATCGTCTCGCTGACGTCGTCGGTGAGCGCGTAGCCCATCTCCGCGATGTCGCCCGCGACCGCGATGAGGCGGCGCAGGAGCGCGAGCTCGCCGACGATCTTGGCGTAGTGCGCGGCGTTCGCCGAGGCCGGCGTGAGCGCCTGGATGCGCAGGAGCGTGTTCTTGCCGCCCATCGCGTCGAGCAGGTCGGCGCGGCGCAGCTCCTCGGCGACGGTGATCGGGTCGACCGGCTCGCCCTGGCTGTAGAGGCTCATGATCGCCTCGTACATGTGGGCGTGCGCGGGCTTGTAGAAGTCGGACGCCTCGACGCGCGCCTCGACCGCGGAGGTGATCGCGTCGCGCGAGAGCATCATCGCCCCGAGCAGCGACTCCTCGGCCTCCAGATTGTGCGGTGGGATCCGACCGACCGTCTGCCGGCGCGTCGGCTCCAGCGCCTGGACCACCGATTGCCCTCCCCGAACCGAGTCGTTCACCCGGCATTCACCCCATCCGGACCTGCCGATTCTGGGGGTCGGAGGCTGTGGATCGATAGCCCCGAAACCAGGGTTTCCGCTGTGGGTTGCCTGTGGACAGCGCGCGACGACCCTGTGGCATCACTGTGGAACGAGGGTCGAGCCGTCCACAGGCGTGTGGAGAACCTGCTCACCAGGACATTGTCCCGGGAGGGTGAGACAGTTACGGCGGTCTCGCCGGCGCGCCTACTCCGCGACGACGTCCACGGTCAGGACGGCTTGCACGTCGGAGTGGAGCTGGACCGGCACCTCGACCGGGCCCAGCTCCTTGAGCGGGTCGGCGAGGCCGATCCGGCGCCGGTCGAGCTCGACCTCGGTCTGGGCGAGAACGGCCTCGGCGATGTCGGCGGCGGTCACGGAGCCGAAGAGCTTGCCGCCCTCGCCCGCCCGCGCCTTCACCTCGATGCGGGCGCTCGACAACCGCTGCGCGAGGTCGGTCGCGTGGGCGCGCTCGCGCACCTCCCGGGCCTCACGGTTGCGGCGCATCGCCTCCGCCTGCTGCACGACCCCGCGCGTCGCCTTCATCGCGAGGCCCCGGGGGACGAGGTAGTTGCGCGCGTAGCCGTCGGCGACCTCGAGGAGGTCGCCCTTGCGACCCAGGTTCTCGACGTCCTCCCGGAGCACGATCCTCACGGCGCCACCTCGTCGCCGGCGCCGTCACCCGCGCCCTCCGTCGCGCCGTCGCCGTCGGCCAGCAACTCCGCGCCGGCCAGGTCCTCGACGAGCTCCTCGGGCACGCCCGCCTCGTCGGCGCCGACGCTCTCGGGCATCGGCGCGCCCTCACGGCCCTCGCGGCCGCCGTCGCGGTCGCCGCGGCCCTTGCCCTTGTTGCGGTGCGTCACCTGGCGCACGCTGTAGGGCAGGAGCGCCATCTCACGCGCGACGCGGATCGCCCGGGCGACGGCGCGCTGTTGCTGGGAGTCGTTCCCCGTGACGCGGCGGGCGCGGATCTTGGCCCGCTCGGACATGAAGCGTCGCAGCAGGTTGACGTCCTTGTAGTCGATCCAGGTGATCTGCTCGCTGTCGAGGATCGACACCTTCTTCTTCGGCTTGCGCTCCGCCGCGGAGTCCTTGCGGCGGGTCCTCGGTCTCGCCATTCCCGTTCATCCCCTCACGTCACGATCGGGCACGGCGCCGTGCCCGCGGGTCGCGAGGAGCCCTCAGAAGGGCTCCTCGCCGTACTCGTCGTAGCTGGTCCCGCCGGCGTCGCCCTGGGACCGGCCGCCACCGTCGAAGGAGCCGGCTGCCGCGCCCGCGCCCCCACCCCGGCGGTCGTTCTTGGTGATCTGCGCCGTCGCCCAGCGGAGGCTCGGGCCGACCTCGTCGGCGACGATCTCGACGACGCTGCGCTTCTCGCCGTTCTCCGTCTCCCAGGAGCGCTGCTCGAGACGGCCGGTCACGACGACGCGCGACCCCTTGCCGAGGGATTCGGCGACGTTCTCCGCCATCTCCCGCCAGCAGACGACGTTGAAGAACGACGTCTGCTCCTCCCACTCCTGGGTGTTCCGGTTCTGCCACCGGCGGCTCACCGCGACCCCGAAGGACGCCTTGGCGGCACCGTTCGCGGTGTAGCGGATCTCGGGATCGCGGGTGATGTTCCCGACGATCGTCACGTTGCTGTCAGCCATTGCTCTGGGACCTCCCTACGACTCCGCCGGCGTGCTCGCGGTCTTCGGTGGTCCGTAGACCTCCTCGGGGATCCGCAGCACCTTGTGGCGGAGCACTTCGTCGGCAAGGGAGAGCACCCGGGACAACTCGTCCATCGCCGGCGGCTCGGCCCGGGCCTGGAGGACCACGTAGTAGCCCTCCCACCGGTGCTTGAGCCGGTAGGCGAACCGGCGCTTGCCCCAGAAGTCGATGTGGCCCTGTTCGGCACCTCTCGACTGCAACAGCTGGGTGGCACGCTCGACCGCGGCCCGGATCTCTGCCTCTTCCAGATCCGCGTCGAAGATGATCATGACCTCGTACGGCCGCATCGGCCGGTACCTCCTTCGGACCACGGGCCCGGACCCGCAGGTCCGGCCCGGGGCTCCCCCGCTGCCGTAGTGCCCGCTCGACGCGGCACCCCGGTGGAGGAGCAGGACTCGGTTGTGGAGCGAGGAGGCTACCAGAGGGACCTGCGGGGGCCGCCTCGCGGGGGACGCATCTCGACGGGAACTATCGACGATCACCCTACCGGGAGGGTGAGACGCTCATCCGGGCCCCCGGCCTCACCCGGCGGCGGCGCCGGTGAGCGCGCCGTGCGGGAGGCGGCCGGGCAGCGTCTCGAGCGCGTAGGAGAAGGAGGCGCGCGCCCGGTACACGGGGCACGACGCGTCGGTTCCCGCGCAGGGCTCCATGCGGAGCCGGTCGACCACGGCGCCCGCCGCGTCGTAGAAGCCGATGTCGAGCGCGACGGGAACCGTCGACATCGTGAAGCCGACGGTCGTCGGGGAGGGGAAGACGAAGAGCATCCCGCCGTAGCGCCCGAGGTCGCGGCGGCGGCGCAGCCCGGTCTCGCGCTCCGGCTCGGTGTCGGCGACGACGACGTCGAGCACGTGGCCTCCGACGGCGACCCGCGTCCGGGTCAGGTCCGCGAAGGGCGACGACGCGGGCGTGGCCGCCCGGAGCGCGGCCGCGACCGCAGTAGGAGGTGGCCGCGACGCGCCGTCGCCGCCGTCGTCGACGAGTTTCACGATCCCGACGGTGAGCAACGCCACCGCGACGAGACCGAATGCCGCGGCGCCGAGACGCGCCGCGGACGGGCGCGTCACGCGGGAGCGCTGGCGCCCGCGCTGGTGTTCTGCTCGCGGGGACGGTCGGCGGCCGCCGGGCCGTAGAGACCGAGGGCGTCCGCGACCGTGTCCGCCGCGTGGTACGTCTCCTCGCTCGACGGGAAGCGGCCGGCGCGCACGTCCTCGGCGAAGCGCGCGACCGCGGCCTTCGCGTCCGCGCCGAGCTGCGCGTAGCGGCGGACGAACTTCGGCGCCATCCGCTCCTCGATCCCGAGCAGGTCGTGGTACACGAGCACCTGCCCGTCGCAGTGCCGGCCGGCGCCGATGCCGATCGTCGGGACCGCGACCGAGTCCGTGACGAGACGGGCCACGGCGTCGGGAACGCACTCGAGCACGATCGCGAAGCACCCCGCCTCGGCGAGCGCGATGGCGTCGTCGACGATCGCCCGGGCGGCCTCGAGGTCCTTGCCCTGCACCCGGAACCCGCCGAGGGCGTGGATCGACTGGGGCGTCAGGCCGATGTGCCCCATTACCGGGATCTCGGCGTCGAGGATCGCGTGCACGGCCGGGAGTCGCTTGCGCCCGCCCTCGAGCTTCACCGCCGACGCGCCCGCCCGCACGAGCGTCGCCGCGTTGCGAACGGTGTCGTCGAGCGACACGTGGTAGCTGAGCCACGGCAGGTCGCCGACGAGGAGCGCCCGCGGTCGCGTCCGGGCGACGGCGGCGACGTGGTGCGCCATGTCGTCGGTCGTGACCTGCAGCGTGTCGTCGTAACCGAGCACGACCATCGCCAGCGTGTCGCCCACGAGGATCATGTCGACACCCGCCGCGTCGACGGCGCGCGCCGACGGTGCGTCGTACGCGGTGACCATCACGAGGGGTGTGCCCGAGCCCTTCCGTGACGTGACGTCGGGGACGGTGACACGCGGC
>DASRHL010000371.1:0-22530 GCA_035650535.1 Acidimicrobiia bacterium | reverse complement strand
GCGAGATCGGCACGGACCCACGGCACGTCGATCATCCGGCCGCCACCCGCGAGCCCCGACGGCGTCGAACGGCACCATTCGACGACGTCGTCGTAGAGACGGAACGTCAACCCGGCGAGCGCCGCGAGACCGACGCGTTCGTGGTTGAGCTGGTTGGTGATGAGCCGCCAACCGCCGTTGACCTCGCCGACGACGTTGCCCTTCGGCACCCGGATGTCGTCGTAGAACGTCGCCTGGGTGACGACGCTGCCGACGGTGACGATCGGCGTGGTCTTGAAGCCCGGCGACGACGTCGGGACGATGATGATCGAGATGCCCTTGTGCTTCGGCGCCTCGGGGTCGGTGCGGCAGGCGAGCCAGATGTAGTCGGCCTGGTTCGCGCCGCTCGTGAACACCTTGTTGCCGTTGATCACCCACTCGTCACCGTCGAGGACGGCGCGCGTGCGGATCGACGCGAGATCGGTGCCGGCCTCCGGCTCGGTGTAGCCGATCGCGAAGTTGACGTCCCCCCGCAGGATGCCGGGGAGGTAGGTGCGCTTGTGCTCGTCGGAGCCGTATGCCATCAGCGTCGGCCCGACGGTGTTGATCGTCACGAACGGGAACGGCGCACCGGCGCGCTGGACCTCGTCGAAGAAGATGAACTGGTCGAGCACGCCTCGGCCCTGGCCGCCGTACTCCTTGGGCCAGCCGATCCCGAGCCAGCCGTCGGCGCCCATCTGCCGGACGACCGTGCGGAAGTGCGGGCTCCCCTCCCCCGCCGCTCCCAGCCGGGCCCGGACCTCGGGCGTCAGCAGGCGCTCGAAGTACGCGCGCAGCTCCTTGCGCAGCGCCGCCTGCTCCGGGGTGTAGTCGAGAAACATAGAACGTGTTTCAATCTACACGCGGGTCCCGATGATCCGCTCCTTCGTGAGGCGTTCGAGCTCGGCGTCGTCGACGCCGAGCTCGGCGAGGATCTCGGCGTTGTGCTGACCGAGCGTCGGCGGCGGCGTTCGCTGCTGGGGGCCGCCGAACGAGAACCGCATGGGCCACCCGGGGTAGCGGCGGACCCCGGTGAGCGGATGGTCGAGCGGCACGTAGTAGTCGCGCGCGTTGAGCTGCGGCTCCCCGAGCATGAGCGACGCGGTGATCACGGCGCCGGCCGGCACGCCGTGCCGACGGAGGAGCGTGACGACGTCGTCGACGTCGCGATCCTGCGTCCACTCGGTGATGTACTCGTCGATGTCGTCGTGCAGCGCGCGGCGCCGGCGCGCGCTGCGGAAATCCTCGGAGTCCCAGAGGGGCCTGCCCATCGCTTCGAGCAGGGCGCCCCATTCCTGGTTGTTGCGCACGGTCAGCGCGACGTAGCGGTCGTCCGCGCAGCGGTACACGCCCTGCGGCGCGTACACCGGATGCCGGTTGCCGGTGCGCACCGCGACGCGTTCGTTGAGCGCGAAGTCGATGAACTGGTCGGCCGTCATACAGACCGCGGTTTCGAGCTGCGCGATCTCGATCATCTGGCCCTCGCCCGTACGCGCCCGGTGCCGCAGCGCGGCCTGCACCGCGACGCCCGCGTGCATGCCGATCACCGGGTCGAGGAAGCCGCCCGGGTGCATCGGTTTCGGCGGGTAGCCGGTGACCTGGGCCATCCCCGAGGCCTGCTCGAGCCCCATCGCCCAGCCGACGTAGTCGCGCCACGGGCCCTCGAGCCCGAAGCCGGGCATGCGCACCATGATGATGTCGGGCTTGATCGCGCGCAGCTCGTCGTATCCGAGCCCGAACTGCTCGACCACCCGGGCCGAGAAGTTCTCGAGCACGACATCCGCGCCCGCGACGAGCCGCTCGAGGAGCTCCCTGCCGTCGGGACGCGTGAGATCGAGCGTGAGGTCGCGCTTGTTCAGGTTGGCGGCCTGCCACACCGGGCTGCGCTCGTACCAGTCGTCGCCCTCCTGCGGGAACGCACCGCTGTAGCGGAACCCGTCCGGTCGCTGGATCGACTCGACCTTGACGACGTCGGCACCGAAGGCGCCGAGGTACATGCCGAGGTAGGGCGCGGCCCAGAACGTCCCCAGGTCGACGACGCGCAGCCCCGCGAACGGGGCCTCGGGGTCGCCGCCCTCGTCGAGCTCGTCGAACCGGGGCTGGGCCCAGGGCGGCGGCGCGCCCGGGCCGGTCGGGAGGACGGGCGCGGGGACGCGGGCGGCCGCCGGCGTCGCCGACATGCGCCACGGGGGGCCCGGGAACGGCAGCTCGCCGCCGGGCTCGGTGGTGAAGAAGGGGCGGGCGCGGAACTGGGCGAAGCGCGGCACCGAGCGACCGTCGCCGACGGGCGCGGCCGGGATCCGGAAGGCCTGGGAGACACCGACGATCTCCTCGACGGTGTGCTCCTGGAGCCAGGGCCGGACCCGCTCGAAGAAGGCCTCGAGCTCCGCGCCGCCCCAGGTCAGCTCCGTCTGGCGGTTGGCGAACTCGGGAGCGTCGAGCATGGCGCAGATGTCCTGCCAGTGCTGCCCCGTGAGCGCGTTGATGCCGACCCAGCCGTCCTTGCAAGCGACGATGCCCGGGATCGTCGCCTGGCGCTCCTCGGTACGTGGGAATCCGAGCCGGTCGAACGACTCCTGGAGCAGCATGGGGTAGGCGAGCGTCCCCGTCGCGCACTCGAGCATCGAGAGGTCGGCGACGATCGGCGTGTGCGCGCGGCGCGCCGCTCGGGCGACCGTCAGCGCCGCGCAGGCGGCGAACGACCCGACGGTGAACTCGTGGAGCCGGCCGCCGGTCTGCACCGGGTGGGTGTGCGGGATGCCGTGGGTCGACACCCAGCCGCCCATCGCCTGCACCACGAGACTGCTGCTCGGGACGCCGACGTGGGGGCCGTGCTGCCCGAAGTCGGAGATGCGCACGAGCCCGACGGGGGTGCGGGCACCGAGCGCGTCGGGCCCGATGCCGAAATGCTCCAGACCGCCGGCGCCCAGATGCTCGACGACCACGTCGGCCGACACCATCAGGTCGCGCACGAGGGCCGCGCCTTCGAGCGACGAGAGGTCGGCGACGACGCTGCGCTTGTCGGTGTTGAGGTAGCGGAACAGGCCGCCGCCGAGATGCGGGTCCGCGACGTCGCCCGCGAAGGGGCCCCAGGCGCGGAGCGGGTCGCCGGAGGGCGGCTCGACCTTGATCACCTCGGCCCCGAGCAGGCCGAGCAGCTTGGTCGCGTACGGGGCGGCGATCTCGCCGCCGAGCTCCACGACCCGCAGACCGTCCAGTGCTCCAGCCACTGCTCCGAGCGTACGCGCTGGGCCACCGGGCCGAGGTGAGCCCCCCGGCGCCCGCATTACGCTCCGGGGCCTATGGCGACGATCGCGGAACTGTTCGATCTGACCGGCCGGGTGGCCGTCGTGACCGGGGCCGGGCGGGGTATCGGCCGCGCCACCGCGGCCCGGCTCGCCGAGGCGGGAGCGATGGTCGTGTGCGCCGACCTCAAGACGGGCACCGCCGAGGAGACCGCCGCCGCCATCACCGACTCCGGCGGCATGGCCACCGCCCGCGAAGTCGACGTCTCGCAGCGGGGCGACGTCGACGCGCTCGTCGCGAACACCGTGTCGGCGCACGGCCGCCTCGACGTCATGGTGAACAACGCCGGCATCATCACCGACGCCACGCTGCTCGAGACGAGCGAAGCCGACTTCGAGCGCGTGCACGGCGTCAACTTCATGGGCGTCGTGTTCGGCTGCCAGGCCGCGGGGCGCGTCATGGTCGAGCAGCGCTCCGGCAGCATCATCAACCTCGCGTCGGGCGCAATCGACATGGCGACGCCCGGGATCATCCCCTACGCCACCGCCAAGGCCGCGGTCGCACAGCTGAGCCGCAGCTTCGCGGTCGAGGTCGCTCCGTTCGGGGTCCGCGTCAACGCCGTCGCCCCGGGATGGATCGACACTCCGATGAACGAGCGCCACGTCCTCGACGACGCCGGCGAGGTCGACCCGCAGCGCAAGGCCGCCTACGTCGAGCAGCGCAAGGGGCTGTCGCCGATGGGGCTGGCCGGCGAACCCGACGACATCGCCGTGGCGATCCTGTTCCTCGCGTCCGACGCCGCCAAGTTCTGGACGGGCAACATCATGCGGCCCAACGGTGGCTCGACGATGCCGATGTAAGCACGGTCATGGCACGGGCCCGGCCCGTGGGGTCGATCGCGGCGGTCGCACTGCTCCTCCTGACGGTGTCGATCTCGGGCGGGGCGGACGCGGCGACACGGCCGCGTCGCGTCACGATCTACGGCGACTCGTTGACGGTTCAGGCCGAGCCGTATCTCCACGACGCGGCCGAGACGTTGCACGTCGACCTGACCGTCCGCGCCTATCCCGGCACCGCGCCGTGCGACTACGTGCCTGTGCTCGCGACCGACCTCGCGAGCCGGCCGCTCCCCGATCTCGTCGTCTTCGCGTTCAGCGGCAACAGCTTCATCACCTGCATGCGTGACGCGTCCGGCACGCCGCTCACCGGCGACGCCACGATCGCCAAGTACCGTGCCGACGTCGGCGCGGCCGTCGACGAGGCGGTCCGGGCCGGCCGCCCGATCGTGCTCGCGTCGCCTCCGATCTCGGTGGGACGCGAGGCCGAGTGGCACGCGCTGGACGCGTTCGACCGCGAGCTCGCCGCGACGCGGCCCGGCGTCCACTATCTCGACGCCAGCCGCCGGATCGCCCCGCACGGCCGGTTCGCGCTGACGCAGCGGTGCCTGCCCGCCGAGACGAGGATGGCCGAGGCGGCGCGGGTGTGCCATACGACGCGGTCTCGCGTCGCCGTCCGCAGCCCCGACGGGCTGCACTTCTGCGGCAACCTGTTCGAGCCGCCGCCCCTGCGATGCCCGGAGTACGCGTCGGGTGCCTGGCGCTACGCGACGAACCTCGTGCGGGGCGCGACACACGTGCTCGGCCGCCGCCGCTGATCGCCGCGGAGCAGGCAGAATGGACCGATACGAGCGGCGAGAGTGGCGGCAGGGATCGTCGTCGGTTTCACGGCGCTGGCGTCGTTGCCGACCGCCGCGACCGCCAGGTCGGCACCGAGGCAACCGTCGTGGATTCGGCAGGTCCTCGCCGCCGTCCCGCAGATCACGAGCGCCCAGGGCGGCGAGGACGTCGAGGTGCGAACCGCCGGGAAGACGACGAGCATCGACAACAGCTTCGCCTTCGACACGACGACGCGGTACGCGTCGAGCGACCTCACGACGGGCGACAGTCTCGACGAGATAGCGACCGTCTACGCGTCGGGAGACACCGCCTGGCTCGACCTCGCGGATCCGGCGTTCCGGAGCCGGATCCCGGCCGGCAAGCGATTCGTCACGCTGCCGGTGCAGGACCTCGCCAAGGCGGGCCTCGTCAGCACCGACCCGGCCGCCTGGTTCGCGCCCGTCTACCTCCTGCTCGGCGCGACCCACGTGAAGTACGAGCCGAAGAAGGGCGCAGGGCACCACGTCTACACCTTCGAGGTCGACCTCGACGCCGCCGAACGCGCCGTTCCGGACGACGTGCGGACCGCGTTCCTCCACCTCTACGGGCAGCTCCCGACGGGGAAGCGCACCCACATGAGCGGGACCGCGGAGATCGACGACCAGCACCACGTCGTCGACTTCGAGGTTCACCTCGATGCGAGGACGGGCGCGGACCGCCTCCGGTTCACCCTCGACCTGAGCCTCGACCAGGTGAACGTGTCGGTCGACCAGACGATCCCGCCCGACACGATCTCCGTCCCGATCGACTCCGTGCCCGGGCTGCGGGAGCAGCTGCAGAAGGCGGTCGGCACACCGACCGCGAACCCGGTGACCGGATCCAGCTAGCTCGTCTCGGGGGCCTTCATGCCGCCGTTGACCCAGAGCGTCTGGCCCGAGCAGTAGCTCGACGCGTCGGAGGCGAAGAACAGGACCGGGTACGCGATCTCCTCCGGGCGACCGACGCGGCCGATGGCGTTGCCGGGGCCGAGGACGGCGTCGTCGGCCCGGCCCGCCTGCTTCGCGGACGCGCCGTAGCCCTCGGTCTTGACCGCGCCGCACGCGACGGCGTTCACGCGCACGCCGCGGCTGGTCCACGCGGCGGCGAGCGAACGCGTGAGGCTGTTCATCCCGGCCTTTGCCGCACCGTAGGGCGCGACCATCGGCAGCGCGAGGAAGCTCGCGCCCGACGAGATGTTGACGATCGCACCCCGACCCTGTTCCAGCATCGGTGGAGCGACGAGCCGCGACATGAACCACACACTGGCCAGGTTCAGGTCGACGATCTGGTGCCACTCGGCGACCGACCAGTCCTCGGGCGCCTTGTTGATGCTGCCACCCGCGTTGTTGACCAGCACGTCGACGCGGCCGTACTCGGCCAGCGTCGCCGCGACGAGCCGCTCGCACGCCTCCGGGTCGGTGACGTCGGTGGGGACGACGAGCGCCCGCCGTCCGGCGTCGCGGATCGACGCGGCGGTTCGTTCGAGCAGCTCCTCGCGGCGCGCTGCCAGCACCAGATCGGCGCCGTGCTCGGCGAGCACCTGCGCACACGCGCGGCCGATGCCCGTCCCGCTGCCGGTGACGACCGCCACCCGTCCCTCCAGCGAGAACATCTCGTCGGCCATCACGCCCCCCGTCGCCGTCGTGACGCCATGAACTCGTCCGCGAGCCTGTCGGGCGCGGCCGCGAGCCAGGCGTCGACGAGCGCCTCGCGCACGCGCCGCTTGCCCGCGACCTTCAGCTGGATCAGCACGGCCGCGTACCCGTCGAAGTGCGGGATCGTGAAGAAGCCCTTCGCCCCCTCCTGGAGGACGGCCTCCTTGTCGTGCAGATCGGCCACCGAGACGGCGAGGATCGGACCGTCAGGTACCGGCATGTCGCCGAAGCGACGGATGTCGGCCTTGCTGAAGGGCCGGACCCAGGCGAACGCCTTCCCCGCGACGGACCACGTCCGTGTCCCGTGGCGCAGGCCCTCGGTCACCTCGGGCAGCTCCGACACCGTCGCTGCCACGGCGTCGATCGTCACCATGTCACGTCACCGGCCCGGCGACGACGCTGGCCTGCGGCCGACCGACGAGCAGCCCCCGAAGGCGCGCGGTCGTCGGATCGTCCGTCACGTGTTCTTGGGCAGGTCCCGGAAGGGCTCGGTCTTGTCGGGACGCGGCTCCGAGGGCAGGCCGAGGACGCGCTCGCCGAGAATGTTGCGCTGGACCTGCTCGGTGCCGCCGCCGATGCGGCTCGCCCACTGGCCGAGGAACTGCTGCTGCCAGAAGCCGTCCTCGAACGCGTCGGTCGCGTAGAGCATCGCCGAGGCGCCCTCGATCGCCATCGCGAGGTTGCCGTTCTGCTCGAGGTGCAGCGACGCGAACAGCTTGGCGACCGAGCTCTCCGCGCCCGGTCCCTTGCCGGCGCGCATCGATGCCTGCGCCCGCTGGCCCAGCCACTTGAGCAGCTCACCACGCGTGTAGAGCGCAGCGAGCTGCTGGCGGATGGTCGGGTCGCCGAGCCTGCCGTAGTGACGGGCCAGCTCCACCCAGTCGCGGAAGCCGACGCCGCCACCACCACTGCCTCCGATCAACGTCCGCTCGTTCATGAGCGTCGTCTGCGCGACCGCCCAGCCGTTGTTGAGCCCGCCGAGCAGGTTGTCGTTGGGGATGCGGACGTCGGTCAGGAACGTCTCGTTGAAGTGGGCGACGCCGGTGATCTGGCGCAGCGGCCGCGCCTCGACGCCGGGTGTCGTCATGTCGACGAGGAAGTAGCTGATGCCGCGGTGCTTCGGGACGTCCCAGTCGGTACGGGCGAGGAGGATGCCCCAGTCCGCGACGTGCGCGTACGAGTTCCACACCTTCTGCCCGTTGACGATCCACTCGTCACCGTCTCGGTCGGCGCGTGTGGTCAGCCCGGCCAGGTCGGAGCCGGCGCCCGGTTCGCTGAACAGCTGGCACCACACCTTCTCGCCGCGCACGAGCGCGGGCACGTGCTCACGCTTCTGCTCCTCGGTGCCGTGCACCAGGATCGTCGGGACGACCATGCCGAGGCCGACGGCGAACACGCCGGTGTCGATCGCGTAGCGGGCCGACTCCTGGCGCCAGATCCGGTCGTGGGCGGCGGTCAGGCCGCGGCCGCCGTACTCGGTCGGCACGGTGAGCCCGGCGTACCCGGCGTCGTAGATGCGCCGTTGCCACGCCTTCGACGCCTCGACCGCCTGCAGCTCCTGCTCGCGGGTCTGGTGGGTCGCCGCGAACTTCCGCTTGAAGTCGCTCGAGTCCGTGCTGCGGCGTTCGGCGTTCGCCTCGAGCCAGGCCTTCGCCTCGGCCCGGAAGTCGGCGAGCTCGGGCGCTTCGCTGGACGGCGGCGAGGCGACGGCGGTCACTTGTGCTTCTTCTTCTCGACCGCGTCGAGCGTCGAACCGACGACCCACATCGCGAAGTACTGTGCCGCCCCACCGTAGGCCTGGGCCAACGCGACGCTCGCACCCTCGACCTGGTGGTCGCCGGCCATGCCCCGAACCTGCAGCGCGGCCTCCGCGAAGCGCAGCATCCCCGACGCGCCGATCGGGTTCGAGGACAGCACCCCGCCCGAGGGGTTGACGGGGAAGCTGCCGCCGAGGTTCGTCTCGCCGGCGTCGATCATCTTCCACGCCTCCTCGGGCGTGAAGATGTCGTGGCCGGCGAGCCACATCGGCTCGTACCAGCTGAACGGCACGTAGAGCTCGGCCATGTCGATCTGTTCGCGCGGGTTCGTGACGCCCGCGGCCTCATAGACCGCGTGCGCGCATTCGACGCCGGCCTGGGGCCGCACCGTGTCGCGGCCGGGGAACGTGCCGAGCTCGCTGCGCATCGCCGACCCGAGCACCCAGGCGGGCGGCTTCGACGACCGCTTCGCACCGTCCTCGTTGGTCAGGACCATGGCACACGCACCGTCGGAGGAGGGGCACGACTCGTGGAAGTGGATGGGGTCCCACAGCATCGGGGACTCCTTCACCTCCTCGATCGTGAGGTTCGGCATCTGGAGGTGCGCGTAGGGGTTCTTCGCCGCGTTGCGGCGGTCCTTCACCGCGACCTTCCAGCCGATGTCCTCCGGTGCGCCCGAACGCTGGCGGAACGACTTCATCCACGGCGCGAAGATCCCGCCCGCGCCCATGCCGCCCGAGCGCCCGCCCGCGAGGCCCCACTGGGCGTTCCCCTCGGACTGCTTCTCGTAGGCGACGGTCAGCACACGGTCGTGGCGGCCGGTCTCGATCAGGTGGGACGCGACGATCGACGTCGATCCGCCGACGCTGCCGGCGGTGTGGACGCGCAGCATGGGCTTGCCGTTGGCGCCGAGCGCGTCGGCCATCGAGAGCTCGGGCATCATCACGCCCTCGAACGGGTCGGGCGCCTTGCCGATCACCACGGCGTCGATGTCGGTCCACGTGAGCTCGGCGTCGTCGAGCGCGCGCTGCGCCGCCTCACGCACGAGACCGGGCAGCGAGACGTCGTCGCGGCGCCGCTTGTGCTTCGTCTGACCGATGCCGATGACCGCGCACGGTTGCTTGCTCAAGACTCAGTCCCCCTCGAGGACGCAGACGAGGTTCTGCTGCAGGCACGAGCCGGACGTGGCGTGGGCGACGCCCCGCTTCCGGCCGCCCTCGGCGATGAGGCGCGCCGCCTCGGCGATGCGTGCGAGGCCGACGGCCATCATCGGGTTCGCGGCGAGCGCGCCACCCGAGAGGTTGACCTCGACGCCGTCGTCGAGACCGAGGGCCTCGCGCAGGATCTTCTCCTCGTGCGAGAAGCTCGCGCAGAGCTCGGCGAACTCGACCGGCGCGTCGCCGATGCCCGCAGCCTTGCCCGCGAGCTCAGCCGACCTCGAGACGGTCAGGTCGCGGAACCCGGGCTGGTGGATGTCGATGCGGTGGTCGATCCCCCGGATCCAGACCGGCCGCTCGCACACCTCACGGGCCTTCTTCGCCGTCGCCAGCACGACCGCCGTGGCGCCGTCGGAGATCGGCGGAAGGTCGTGCTTGCGCAGCGGCGCCGCGAAGTACGGCTCCTTCAACAGCACGTCGACGTCGGGACTCCCCTTGACCTGTGCGCGCGGATTGCTCTCGGCGTTGCGGCGGCTCCGGACGACGATCTCGGCCATCTCGCGCTCGGTGATCTTGCCGGCTTCGATGAGCGCGCGAGCCTGCATGCTGGCGAGCGACACGGGGTCGGCGCCGAGCGGTGTCAGCGTGTAGGGATCGTTCTGCAGCGGGTAGATCTCGCGCGGGTTCCCGGGCGAGCTCTTGCCCGAACCGAACGCGAGCGCCGTGTCGATGTCGCCCTCCTGAAGGCGCACCCACGCCTCGTACATCGCCCACGCGCCGTCCATCTCGACGTGGCTCTCGGAGATCGGCGGCCACGCGCCGACCGCCTCAAGGTTCATGACGAACGCGAACGTCTGGCCCGACAGGTAGTCGCAGCTGCCCGCGCACGTGAACCCGATGTCGCGGCGCCCGATCTTGGCCCGCTCGACGGCCTCGGAGATGACCGGGTACAGGAACTGGTTCTCGGTCTGCTCCGCCTCGCGCCACGACGGCGACTGGGCGTAGCCGATGATCGCGATGTCTTCCACGGTCTCAGAACCCCTCGTCGTGGTACTGGCCCTCGGGGACGTCCGGCTCACCCGTGGGCGTCCAGCCCTTGATCAGCCCCGGCGCGCCGCGCCCGGCCCGGTTGTCGATCTCGTCGACGCTGCGCTCGGCGGGGTCCAGCCAGACGGCGCGGACGCGCATGCCCGCCCGCACCTGGTCGACGGGGACGTCGAGGATGTCCTGCAGCATGAGCGAGCCGCCGGGCGGGTCGAGGGCGATCGACGCCCGGACGAAGGGCTCGGTCTCCTCCTGGCCGTAGTACTGCACCGGCGCGACGACCGTGTAGTTGGTCACGGTGCCGGTCTGCGCGAGCTCGACGTCGTCCGCCTCGGTCATCTCGACGACGTCGATCGGGCAGAAGCTGCGGGGCGGGACGTAGATGAGCCCGCACGAGCCCGGGCACTTGCCGCCGATGATCTTCTCGTTCATCAGCGCCTCGCCGTACCGGCGGAAGTTCGGCGCGACCACCTCGTGGTACTCGAGGTGCATGAAGTAGTCCATCATCGCGACGGGCTCGGTACTCGCCGCGGCGTCCTGGGTGCCGGTGTCGCTCACGCCGCTCCCTCCGGTACGAACGCCTCGATGTCGTCGATCCGGCCGACCCGCTCGCTCTTCCAGCGGGGCGTCACCCGCATGCCCGTCGACATCGCGTCGATGTCGCGGGCGTCGACGGCGTGTACGAGCGCCGTGTCGGCGCCGTCGAGCTTGATCAGCGCCATGGCGAACTCGTGCGGGAGCGGATGCTTCGCCGTCGGCTCGGTCACCCAGCTCCACGTCTGCACGACGCCGCCGGGGCCCACGTCGACGAACTCCAGCGCGAGCGGTTCGCCCGTCTCGGGATCCCACTCACACGGCGGGCACAGGACCCGACCGTCGTTGGACCGGACCCCGACGATCCTGCCGTCGCGCAGGCCCGTCATGAACTCGCGGAGCGCGGGCCCGAGCGTGCGGGTGTACGGGAACTCGATGGTATGTGTGGTCTTCCGTGCCGTCACGGCCGGGAGTAGAACACATTCCAATTCTGACGGACAAGTGGGGCCGTCCGGCCGGGCGGTCCGGTCAGTGACGGCCGCTCCCGGCGTACGTCGGCTCGAAGAGCTGGGGCTCGAAGGTCACGTTCCGCTCGGAGAGCCGCTCCGCGAGCTTCGGGCGGATGCCGGTCGGCCGGATCATCCCGTTCGCCGCTCCCGGACCGTCCCCCACCACGCTGAAGTCGAACGCGAACACGTCGGACAGGGTGACCACCTCGCCCTCCATGCCCTCGACCTCGCACACCCGCATGACGCGGCGCGTTCCGTCGCGGAGGCGGGCGACGTGGATGATCAGGTCGATCGCAGAGGCGGCCTGCTCACGCACGGCACGCATCGGGAGGTCGAACCCGGCCATCAGCACCATCGTCTCGAGCCGCATCAGCGCGTCGCGTGGCGAGTTCGCGTGCAGCGTCGACAGCGAACCGTCGTGGCCGGTGTTCATCGCCTGGAGCATGTCGAGGGCCTCGCCGCCCCGGACCTCGCCGACGATGATCCGGTCGGGCCGCATGCGCAGCGCGTTGCGGACCAGGTCGCGGATGCGGATCTCTCCCTTGCCTTCGATGTTCGGCGGGCGGCCTTCGAGCCGGATCAGGTGCCGCTGGTCGAGCTGGAGCTCGGCCGCGTCCTCGATCGTGATGATCCGCTCGTCGTCGGGGATCATCGACGAGAGGGCGTTGAGCATCGTGGTCTTGCCGGTACCCGTGCCGCCGCTCACCAGGATGTTGGCCTTGCCCCGGACACACCCGTCGATGAACTCGGCGAGCTGGGGTGTGAGCGTCCCGATCCGGATCAGGTCCGCCACGGAGAGGACGCCCTGGGAGAACTTCCGGATCGTCAGCGCGGCACCGTCGAGCGCGAGCGGGGGGATGACCGCGTTGACGCGGGACCCGTCCGCGAGGCGGGCGTCGACCATCGGCGACGCCTCGTCGACGCGCCGGCCGACCTGACCGACGATCCGGTCGATCACCCGGTAGAGGTGGTCCTCGGTGAGGAAGCGCGCCTCGGTCTCGTGGAGCCGGCCGGCGCGCTCGATGAAGATCTGCTCACGGCCGTTCACCATGATCTCGGTCACGCTCGAGTCGGCGAGGAACTCCTCGATCGGCCCGAAGCCGAGCACGTCGTTGGTGACCGCCTTGACGACCTGCTTGCGCTCCTCCGCAGTGAGCGGGATGCGCTCGGCCTCGATGATCCGGTTCAGGTCCTGGACGACGTACTTCTCGAGCTCCTTCTCGGTGTTCGAGCTGCTGTAGAGCTCGGCGCCGAGGCGCTCGAACAGCGCCTCGTGGGCGCGGCGCTTGATCTCCGCGAACGGGTCCTTGCGCTCGGTCGGCGCCTTGCGCGCCTCGGCCCGGCCGTGGCGCGCCGGGGTGTCGACGCCGGCGGTCGTGACCGCGTTGTCGGCGGTCTGCTGGAGCCGTTCGCTGAGTTTCATCCGCCCAGCTCTCCTTTACGCGTTCTTCCTGCGACGGGCTCCGTTCGAGGCCGCCTCGCCCGAGAGCTCGGGGGCGACCCGCCGGACGATCTGCGCCATCGCGAGCGAGACCGGCTTGCGGGGCTCGGCGACGACGAGCGGCGTCCCCTGGTTGAGCGACACGGGCACCGTGCGCGAGCTCGGGATGGCAACGTCGAGCGTCAGGCCGACGGCCTTCTCGATCGCCGAGATGTTGAGGCCGGTGCGGGCATCGGCCCGGTTGAGCACGAAGTGCCAGCGTTGGTCGGGTCTCGACAGCAGCCGTAGCGCCTCGACCTCCTTGCGCGTGTTGCGAACGCACGGCACGTCGGTTGCCGAGAGGACGACGAAGTCGGTCGCGTACTCGAGGGCGGAGAGACAGGCCTCGTCGAGACCGGCGGCGGTGTCGACGACGACGTACTTGAACGACGCGCTCAGCATCTCGATCACCCGTCCGACGTGCTCCGAGGTCACCTCGTCGGCGTCGGTCGGCGAGAGCGGCGCGCAGAGGGCGAACAGGTTGCCCGGATGGGGCGACAGGAACGCCTTCAGCGTCGCCGGGTCGAGCCCGTCGAACGCGCGCACCACGTCGGCGAACGTGTGCTCCGGCTCGATGTGCAGTGCGCTCGCGACGTCGCCGAACTGCAGGTCGAGATCGACGATGACGACGTCGTTCGGTGCGCCCTGGGCCAGGCCGGACGCGAGGTTCGTGGCGACCGTCGTCTTGCCGGCGCCGCCCTTCGGGCAGATGACGGTGATGACCCGCGGCGCGTCGGCTTCGGTCTCGCGGTCACCCTCGAACGCGGTGCGACGCGTCTCGGCCGCGTCGAACGCGAGCGCCAGCGCGTCACGGATCTCCTCGTACGAGGCGCGCGGGTCGAGCACGTCACGCGCACCGGCGCGGAGGGCCTCGCGCATCATCTCGGTCGACGCCTCGGCGAACATCACGACGCTGACGTCGGGCCGGCTCCGGTCGACCGATCGGGCGAGCGCGATGGCAGTCTGGTCGGGCAGGTCCGGGCCGAGCGCGACCACCTCGGCGTCGCCGAGGCCGGCGAGGGTGCGATCCAGATCGTCCCCGAAGGGCATGCCGTCGTGCCAGAACGTCGTCACGCCCGCGTCCTCGTCGCCGAAGGCGCCGCGCACTCGCGCCTCGAAGTCCGGGTCCGCGGTCGCGAGCAGCAACCTCGTCATCGCTGTCCAGCCTCCCTGCCGTGTCGGCGCGAACGCCGGGGACGGGACCGCCCCGCCATCACGACTGAGGACTTGATCGGCCGCGACCATCGGCCTCTTGAGTGGCGTCTGGCTAGCGGCCGTCGAGGAGGAGGCGGGCCGCGGATTCGAGGTCACGTCCCACGGCGGGGGGCTCCGACCACTCGTTGACCCATTCCAGGAGGATGGCGTGCCAGATCTGACGCAGCGCCACCGCCACCCGGGTCTTCACGTCCGGGTCGATGTCGCCCATCGCCGCGAACAGGGTCCGCTCGATGAGCGCCATCACCTCGAGCTGGCAGTCCCGCACCGCCGGGTCGGGCGACGAGGTGGCCAGGACCAGGGCGGCGGTCCGGCGCGGCTCGCGTTCGGCCGCCCGCATGGCGCGGCGCAGGAACGAGACGACCCGGTCGGCGGCCGTGTCGCCCTCGGGCGGGCGCTGCACGAACCGCTCGGACGTGCCCCGCCAGAGCTCGAGCTGGCAGGCGGCGAGCAGGTGGTCCTTCGAGCTGAAGTACCGGTAGATCGTCCCGAGCGCGACCTGGGCCCGGGCCGCGACGTCGCGCATCTGCACCGCGTCGTAGCCGCCCTCGCCGGCGAGGTCCATCGCCGCCTCGAGCACCCGCTCGCGGCGGGCCGCCTGGTTCGCCGTGAGCGTCTCGGTCGTCGCCATCATGGCCCGGCGCCGGTTCCGGCCCGGTCGGGCAGCGGACCGACGATGCGCTCCTGGGCGACCGCGGTGTCGTCGCGCACGAGGTCGAGGACGGCGTCGGCCACGTCCGACGGCGGGATCAGCCCCATCAGCTTCTCGGCGTTCGTCGCCCAGCCCGCCCACCGGGTGCCGTCACCGCTCTTGGGGAGGAGCGGGGTGTCGACCAGTGCCGGGAGCACCGCGTTGACCCGGATGCCCTCGTCGGCCAGGGGCGCGCAGGCCCGGGTGAACATGGCGACCCCGGCCTTCGTGGCGGAGTAGATCGGGTCGGGCGCGAGCGGGTACAGGGCCGCCATCGACGCCGTGTTCACGATCGCGCCGCCGCCCCGGCGGCGCAGCGGCTCCACCGCGAGCCGGGTTCCGAGCACCACCCCGCCGAGGTTGACGGCCATGACCCGCATCAGCGTCTCGGGTGTGGTGTCGGGCCACTCGGGCTCGCCGCTCACGAGGCCGGCGTTGTTGTGGACGATGTCGAGGCCGCCGAGGTCCCGTTCCACGCCGGCGTACAGGGCCTCGATGGCGCGGGCCTCGGCGACGTCGGCGCGGACGAACGTCGCCCGGCCCCCGGCGTCCTCGACCAGCCCGACCGTCTCGTGGCCACCCGCCTCGTCGACGTCGGCGACGACCACCGTCGCGCCCGCGCCCGCGAACGCGAGCACCGTCGCGCGCCCGATCCCCGACCCCCCACCGGTGACCACCGCCACCTTGCCCTCGATGTCCATCGCCGCAATGCTCTCAGACGGCGAGAACCTGTTCCAGAACCACCGAACCCGGGCTCAGGGCGCGAGGAGCCGCGCCAGGGCGCCGAGCTGCGCGTCGAGGCGGGCGGCCGTCGCCCGGTACACCTCGACCGGCTCGTTCACCGGGTCGGCCACCTCGTCGCTCGCGAGCCCGACGACGCCGCCGGGCGGCCGGGCTGCCGCGACGCGACCGACCCAGCCCGCGAGCGGCTCGTCGGGCGCGCGGGGGCCGACCCGCTCACCGAGCCGCACGATCTCGCCCACCAGGAAGGTGCGGTCGCCCGCCGTGGGGTCGTGGTTCACGACCGCCCAGAGGTGGGTGCGGGTCATCGCCAGGACGAGGTCGGCCCGCCCGACGAGCCGCCGCGACAGCGCCCGGCTGCGGTGGGCGCGGGCGTCGATCCCCAGCTCGTGCAGCACCTCGACCGTGTGGTCGGTCGCGGGCCCGTCCCAATGCATGGTGCCGGCGGAGTGGACCCGGGGGTGCACGCCGCGGCGGGCGAGGTGGGCGCGCAGCAGCGCCTCGCCCATCGGGGAGCGGCAGATGTTGCCGGTGCACACGAAGAGGATGTCGGCGGTGTCGAGTCCGGCCGCGGTCGCTGCGGGTGCCGGCTCGACGGGTGTCGCTTCGATGGACGCCAGTCTAGGGACACGCCCCGGTGATCGGGCTTTCTAGACTTCCGGGGCTGTCTGCGGGAGGGGAGTCGGTTGGCGGCGAAACGAGCGCGCGGCGTCCTCGGCCGGCTGGCCGGGCGACACGAGACGGCGGACACCGGTCCCGAGGAGGCGGCTCCCGTCGGGCCCGGGCCGCTGGCGGGCGTGAAGGTCGTCGAGCTCGGCGTGTGGATCGCCGGTCCGGCGACCGGCGGGCTCCTCGCCGACTGGGGCGCCGACGTGGTCAAGATCGAGGGCAAGGACGGCGACCCGGCGCGCCGGTTCATGACCATGTTCGGCGGCGAGCTCCCGTTCAACCCGCCCTTCGAGCTCGACAACCGCTCCAAGCGCAGCATCGTGATCGACCTGGGCACCCCGGTCGGTCTCGCGATCGCGCACGAGCTGATCGAGGACGCCGACGTCTTCCTCACCAACGTCCGCCTCGACGCGCTCGAACGGCTCGGCCTCGACCACGAGACGCTGCTCGCGCGCTACCCCCGCCTCGTCTACTGCGCGGTCACCGGGTTCGGGGTCACCGGCCCCGAGCGCGACCGGGCCGCGTACGACATCGGCGCCTTCTGGGCCCGCTCGGGTCTCGCGTCGCTGCTCACGCCGCCCGACGGCGCGCCCCCCTTCCAGCGGGGCGGGATGGGCGACCACGGTGCCGGGATGGCGGGCGCGGCCGCGGTCTGCGCCGCGCTCGTCGCGCGCGAGCGCACCGGCAAGGGGCAGCTCGTGTCGACGTCGCTGCTGCGGCACGGCGCCTACACCGTCGGCTTCGACGTCAACATCTCGGTGCGGCTGGGTCTGCCGGTCGCGATCGGCACGCACGGCACCATGGGCAACCCGCTGCTCAACTGGTACCGCGACCGCGACGGCCGCTACTTCTGGCTCATCGGCCTCGAGGCCGACCGGCACTGGCCCGACGTGTGCCGGGCGATCGGCCGTCCGGAGTGGATCGACGACGAGCGGTACGGCACGGTCCTCGCCCGCCGCGACCACTGCCACGAGCTCATCAGCGAGCTCGACGAGATCTTCGCGACGAGGACGCGCGAGGAGTGGGGTGTCGAGTTCGACCGCGAGAACGTGTGGTGGGCACCGGTGCAGACCGTCGACGAGCTGCTCGCCGACCAGCAGTTCCTCGCGGCGGGCGGGCTGGTGGAGGTGCCCGACGGCCCCAGCACGGCGACGATGGTCGCGTCACCCGTCGACTTCGCGGGCACGCCGTGGAGGCCGCGGGCGATGCCACCGACCCTCGGCCAGCACACCGACGAGATCCTCGCCGGGCTCGGCCGCGACGAGGCGTCCATCGCCAAGCTCCGCGCCGACGGCATCGTCGCCTGACGTTCTCTGAACGATTCGCTTCGACTGTCGACGCAGATCGTTCAGAGAACGGGAACGGGCACCACAGCTAGCCCTCCCAGAACCGGCGCCAGGTCTCCCAGAGTTGCGGGAGCTCGCCGGTGCCGGTGCTGTGCTCGGGCCAGTTCGCGGGCGCGAGGCCGAGCGGCGACTGGCCGACGTCGCGGCCGTACCAGAGCAGATGCTTGCGGCGCACGAAGTACCAGTGGCCGTCGCGCCGCTCGTAGGAGTCGCGGTACTGGATCGCCTGCACGATCCACCGGTCTCCCTCCTGCACCTCTCCCCGGCAGTAGACGATGCCGGTGGCGTGGTCGTCGTCGGCGAACTCGATGACGTGGGTGCCGACGTTGAGGATGGTGATGCCGACGGCCCGCAGCGACTGCTCGAAGAACGCCTTCAACGCGGCCCGGCCGTGCGCGTCGCGGCCGATCCGCACGTCGTCGACGAACAGGGCGACCAGCGAGTCGAGGTCGCGGGCGTCGGTCGCGACGGCGTAGCGGGCCACGAGCTGGCGGATCTCCTCGTACGCGAGGAGCCGGTCGACGGCATCTGCCACGGAGACCGGTCTATCAGCTGCGGCGCGGCCCGGGGCGGCGGGCGCGGGCAGACTCTCGGCGGTGTACGAGAGCTACGCGAGCTGGTGGGAAGCGGTGGTCGACGCCGTCCCCGACGCCGTCGCGCTCGTCCAGGGTGAACGGCGGCTGACCTACCTCGAGTGGGACGACCGCGCCGCGCGCCTCGCGTCCGCGCTCGCCGGGCTCGGCGTCGGTGCCGGCGCCAAGGTCGCGTTGCACCTCTTCAACTGCCCGGAGTACCTGGAGGCGTGCGCGGCCGCGTTCAAGCTCCGGGCGGTCCCCGTCAACGTGAACTTCCGGTACCGATCGCACGAGCTCGCCTACCTGCTCGACAACGCGGACGCGGCGGCGGTCGTGACGCATCGCTCGCTGCTGCCCGCGCTCGCCGAGGCCCTCGCCGCGCTCGACCCGCGCCCGGCCGTGATCGCCGTCGACGACGACGCCGGCGACGACGGCGCCACCACGCCGCTTCCCGACGGCGCGCACGGCTACGAGCAGCTCGTCGCCGCGCACGCGCCGGCACCCCGCATCACCCGATCGGGCGACGACCCGCTCTTCTGGTACACGGGCGGCACGACCGGTCTGCCCAAGGGCGTCATCTGGCACCAGGGCACGCTGCTCGACTACGCGGTGACGCGCGGCTACCTCACCCAGGGACTCGAGCCGCCCGGTTCGCTCGAGGAGGCCGGACCCGCCGCCGCGATGCTGCAGGCCCGCGGAACGGCGCAGGTGCAACTCCCGACGACGCCGCTCGTCCACGCGACCGCGATGATCAACGCCTTCCAGGGGTTCTCGCAGGGTGGCCGGGTCGTCCTGCTCGCGTCACGCCGGTTCGACGCGCACGAGCTGTGGCGTGCCGTCGAACGCGAGCGGGTCACGAACATCACGATCGTCGGCGACCCGATCGGGCGCCGGATGGTCGAGGCGCTCGACGAAGCGGACGCGCGCGGTGAGCCCTACGACCTGTCGTCCGTCCGGCGGATCCTGTCGTCGGGCGCGGTGTGGAGCGCGCCGGTCAAGGCGGCGTTGCGGGCGCGCGGCGACATGGTGCTGTACGACACCCTCGGCGCGAGCGAGGGCATCGGCTTCGCGATCGCCGAGGTCGGGGCCCGTGACGAACCGGCCGCGACCGCGCGCTTCCGCCTCGGACCCGACGCCGCGCTCGTCGGCGAGGACGGCCGGCTCCTCGAGCCGGGAAGCGGCGAAGCCGGGCTCCTCGCGGTCACGCGCTACATCGGCACCGGCTACTACAAGGATCCCGACCGGTCCGCGCGCGTCTTCCGGGAGATCGACGGGAGGCGCTACGCCGTCCCCGGCGACTGGGCGACCGTCGACGCGGACGGGACGGTCACGTTCCTCGGCCGCGGGTCGGGTTGCATCACGACCGGCGGCGAGAAGGTCTGGCCCGAGGAGGTCGAGGAGGCGCTGAAGGAGCACCCCGCGGTCGCCGACGCGCTGGTCGTCGGCGTCCCCGACGACGAGTGGGGCCAGACCGTGGTCGCCGTCGTCGCGCCCGTCGCCGGCGCGACGGTCGACCCCGGAGCACTCGTGACGTGGGCGCGCGACCGCCTGGCGGGTTACAAGGTGCCGCGCCGCATCGTCGCCGTCGACGAGGTGCCGCGCAGCCCGGCGGGCAAGGCCGACTACGCGTCGGCCCGCGAGCTCCTCGATCACGCGAGATAGCGGCGGACGAGCGCCTCGGCCCGGTCGAGGTCCTCCTGCAGGAAGAAGTGGCCGCCGGGGACGACCACCAGCTCGGCGCCGGCCCGTGCCGCCTGGGCCTCGAACCAGGGCATCGGCAGGTCGGAACGGTCGCCGCAGAGCACGACGGCGGTCGCCGACAGGCCGGCGAGGTTGCTCCAGGCGCCGATCGCACCGTGCGGGTCGGCGGCGATCTCGAAGATCGTCGCCTCGACCTCGGGCGGGCAGGCGAGCTCCACCTGGCCGTCGGGTCGGTCGCGGAACCCCCAGTGCACGTAGGCGTCGAGGAACTCGGGGGCGAGCACGTCGAGCGGGGCCCGGCTCCCGTAGGAGGCCCGCACCGTCGCCCGGTCGGTCCACACCGGCCGGCGTTTCCGCGCGATCTCGGCCATGAAGTTCTTGTGGCCGCCGGCGTCGGCTTCCGCGGCACGCGTCGCCTCGCCCGGGAGGTCGAAGGCGATGGCCTCGCAGAGCATCACGCGCCGCATCGCGGGCGCGCGCAGCCGGTCGACGTACGTCGCCACTCCCCCACCCAGCGATTCGCCCAGCGCGACGAACTCGCCGACGCCGAGCTCGTCGAGGACGGCCGCGACGTCGGCCGCCATCCAGTCGTAGCGGTACCAGTCACGCTCGGCGCGCGTCTCGCTCGCGCCGTGGCCCCGCAGGTCGACCGCGATCGGCCGGTACCGGTCGCGCAGCCGGCGCGCGAGCGGGTCGAAGAAGCCGGCACAGAACCCGTTCGGGTGCAGGAGCAGGAGCGGTTCGCCGGCGCCACCCCAGTCGAGCGCGGCGATCGACACACCGTCGTGGTCGACGGTGAGCGCGACCGGTTCGACGGCGGGGGCGGCGGCCAGCGCGGATCCGGCCCGCGGCTCAGACGGGCTCGGCGGCGAGGATGGCCCCGAGCTTGAGGAGCTGCGGCGTCGCCCCGCCGAGGGTCAGCTCGAGCTGCTTGGCCCAGAGGAAGTAGCGGTGCAGCGGGTAGTCGCGGTCGACGCCCATCCCGCCGTGCAGGTGCTGCGCGGCGTGGACGACCCGCTGGCCGCCCTCCGCGGCCCAGAACTTCGCCACGGCGACCTCCGCCGTCGCGGGCAGGCCCTCCGAGAGACGCCAGATCGCGTGCCACGCCGTCAACCGCACGGCCTCGGTGTCGATGTACGCGTCGGCCGCGCGCTGCCCGACCGCCTGGAACGTCGCGATCGGCCGGTCGAACTGCTCACGCGTCTTGGTGTACTCGGCGGTCATGCGCAGCGCCTCTTCGCAGATGCCGATGGCGATCGCGCACAGCCCCGCAGTCGCGCGCTCCACCGTCCACTGGAGGACCTCGGCGCCCTGCTGCGGTGACCCGACGATGTCGGCACCCGCCACGCGCACACCCGCGAGCTCGAGGCGTGCCTCGGGGTGCCCGCTCGTGGTCGCCTGACGCTCGCGCGCGACTCCGCCGGCGGCCGGGTCGACCACCGCGATCACCACGCCGTCCGGCGAGGTCGCGGGGACGAGCACGCGGTCCGCGACCATGCCCGCGGGGACGCAGGTCTTCACCCCGTCGAGCACCCACGCGTCGCCGTCACGCCGGGCCGCCGTGGTGGGCGCCAACGGGTCGGGGTTGCCGGGCTCGACGAGCGCCGCCGTCAGCACTGACTCGCCCGCCACGACACCCGGGAGCAGCGCCTTGCGCAGCTCGGCCGAACCGAACCGTGCGACCGGCAGCGCGCCGAGCACGACCGACTCGAGGTACGGGACCGGCGCGACCGTCCGCCCGATCTGCTCGAGCACGATCGCCGCTTCGAGGTACCCGTAGCCGCCACCGCCGACGTCCTCGGGGAGGGCGATCCCCAGCACCCCCGCCTCGGCCAGCTTCCCCCAGAGCTCGCGGTCGAAGTTCTCGTCGCCGCCCTCGACCTCCATCAGCCGCTCGTGCGTGAGCTCGCCCCGCAGGATCTGCTCGACGAGCCCCTTCAGGTCGTTCTGCTCCTCGTTGAAGGCGAAGTCCATCTCTCTCTATTGCCTCCCTCGCTGCGGGGCGGGATACCCGCCCCGCGGGCGCTCGCTCGGCCGCTCCGGTCGCTTCGCTCGCTCCGCGGGATCCAGTTGGCTCATGGTTACCGCGGGGCGAGGGGCATGCCGAGGCCGAACACGGCGATGAGATCGCGCTGCACCTCGTTCACGCCACCGCCGAACGTGAGGATGATGAGCCCGCGGTACTGGTGCTCGAGCCGGGCCTGCAGCACCTCGCCGGGCGCGCCGTCCTTCAGGTACGCGTGCTGGCCGATGATCTCCATCATCAGCCGGAAGGCCTCCAGGTAGAACTCGGTGCCGAACACCTTGGTCGCCGACGCGTCGGCCGGGTGCAGCGCGCCCTGCGTCGACGCCCACGCGATCTTCCAGTTGATGAGACGCAGGAACTCGAGGCGGGCGTGGATACGCGCCAGGCTGAGCTGCACCCACTCCTGGTCGATGACGCGGCGCCCGTCGGGGAGGCGCGTCTCCATCGCCCACTCCCGCACGTCGGCGAGGGA
>DASRHL010000370.1:0-14314 GCA_035650535.1 Acidimicrobiia bacterium | reverse complement strand
TCAGCCGACCGGTACTAATCGGCCGAGGGCTTGGGATTTCCTTGCTCTGGCTTCTTTCGCCAGTGCTCGTGCTCGCTCTGGAGTTCTTCCGACCGGCCCGGCCCGAAGGTCTGGCGCAGGGGACGGAATTGACAACAGGTTTCCGGTGGCAACAGCGGCGGGGAAACACCCGTTCCCATCCCGAACACGGCAGTGAAGACCGCCCGCGCCGATGGTACTTGGGGGGAAACCCCCTGGGAGAGTAGGTCGCCGCCGGGATTTCCCAAGGAAGCGCCCCCGCCGTCCATCGGCCGGGGCGCTTCGTCGCGTCCGGGTTCTGACGCCCGGCCAGGGAGGAAGGAACCGGGGACCGGGCCGGTACGCTCGGCCGGTGACCGCCCGCGACGACGATGACGACGAACGACGGCCGCGCCCGGCGGCGGGACGGGGCGGGCGTGGGCGACCGCAGCCCGGCGCCGCCCGTCGCGGCGGGGCCGGCGCCGCCCGCGGTGGTGCGGCGGATTCCGGCCGGGGGAAGGGCGGACGCTCCGACCCGGGGCGAGGCGCACGGTCGGCGAAGCCGGCGCGGCCTCACCAGCCGTCGGCGTCGCCCGGCCGGCGGGGCGGTCGCCCGCCGGCAGCGAGCGGTGGTGGCGGCCCCGCGCAGCGAGGCGCTCGCCCGCCCGCACGCCGGGAGGCGCGAGGCCGTGACGGCGGCTTCGGACCCTACGGCGCGCCCGCCGAGGGGACGGGCCGGGCCCGGCGCCCCGAGCGACCGGAGAGAGCGGAGCGACCGGCGCGCGTGCCGGCACCATCCCGGCGCCCGGCCCTGCGGACGGTGGGGCAGCGGCGCACGGCGGCTCCCGAGCCCGCGCCGGCGGGCCGCGCCCGCCGGTCGGGCGGCGAACCCGCGCGGCGCCGGCGGCGGGGCCCGACCGACATCGAATCCGAGGTGCTCCGCCTCGGCGGGCGGCGCGGTGCCTACCTCTATCGCCAGCTCCTGGCCGCGGCCGAGGCCTTCGCCCGCGGGCGTGACCGCGACGCGCTGCGCATGCTGCGGCCGGTGCGCGACGCGCTGCCCGACGCACCGTCGGTGCGCGAACTGACCGGCCTGGTGCACTACCGGCTGGGGAACTTCAACGCGGCTTCCACGGAGCTCGAGTCGTTCGTCGAGCTCACCAACTCGGTGGAGCAGCACCCCGTGCTCATGGACTGCTACCGCGCCCGCAAGCGATGGCGGCGCGTCGACGAGCTCTGGGAGGAACTGGCGGCCGCGTCGCCGTCGGCCGAGCTCGTCACCGAGGGCCGGATCGTGCTGGCGGGGTCGCTCGCGGACCGGGGCCGGCTGCGCGACGCGATCGCGCAACTCGACCGCAAGGCCGGCGACGTCCGCAACCCGCGCGAGCACCATCTGCGGCTCTGGTACTCCCTCGCCGACCTGGAGGAGCGGGCCGGCAACCTCGCACGCGCCCGCGAGCTGTTCGGGCGGGTCCGGCGTCACGAGCCCGACTTCGCGGACGTCGCCGAGCGCGCCGCGGCGCTTCGCTGACGGCTCCTCCGATAACGGTCATACCCCGCCGGTACGCTCGACCTCGTTCCCCGCGCCGCTTCCCCGAGCCGCTTCCCCGTGCCGGCCGACGAGCCACCTCGTCGCGACGAAGGGGAATGCGATGCCGTCCACTGCGGATGCACCCGAGTCCGCCACCGTCAACGTCGCCGTGCTCCGCGGCGTGTGTCCGAACCCGCCCGACGTGCGTGTGCTCGAGTCCGGCCGCCGCCTCGGGTCACTCGCCCTCCGCACGCACGGTCCCGGTGCCCGCGCGACCTCCGTCCCGGTCACCGTGTGGGACCCGCCGACCTGGCTCGAGACGCTGGCGGGCGGCGAGGAGCTCGTCGTCGTGGGCGCGGTCCACCGGCGGTTCTTCCGCACACCGACGGGCTCGGCCGCCAAGGCCGAGGTCGAGGCGACCTACGTCGCCCGCGCGACGCCGAAGCGGCTGGCGACCGCCTGGCGCCGCGCGGAGGACGCGCTCGAGGGTCTCGCGTGAACGACGACCGCGCCGCGGCGCGCGGCCCGTTCCCGAGGCTCGGACCGGGCACCCCTAAGATGGGATGCCGGCATCCAGGGCGGACGGCGCCACGGGCGAACCGCCTCGTCGCCGGCCCGCTCCGCGCGGGTGCCGCTCAGTACCGGCCCGTCCGGCGCGAGCAATCGACGAGAGCAACGGAGAGAAACGAGACCGAGTGACCGCCGAGACCACTGATCTGAGACCCGAGGCGCTCGACCAGGTCGTGATCCGCTTCGCCGGCGACTCCGGCGACGGGATGCAGCTCGCGGGCGACCGCTTCACGGACGTGAGCGCCGCCTTCGGGAACGACCTCGCGACGATGCCGAACTTCCCGGCGGAGATCCGGGCGCCGGCGGGCACGATCGCCGGGGTCTCGTCGTTCCAGGTCCACATCTCCGATCACGACATCCTCACCCCGGGCGACATGCCCAACGTCCTCGTGGCGATGAACCCGGCTGCGCTCAAGGCCAACGTGGCCGAGCTCGCCCCGGGCGGGACGTTGCTCGTGAACTCCGACGCGTTCGACGCCCGTGCCCTCGAGAAGGCCGGCTACGCCGCGAACCCGCTCGAGGACGGCTCGCTCACGGCCTACCGCGTGATCCAGGTGCCGATGACGACGATCACCCTCGAGTCGACCAAGGAGCTCGGCGTCAAGCCGCGCGACGCGGAGCGGTCGAAGAACTTCTTCGCGCTCGGCCTGCTCTCGTGGATGTACACGCGCCCGATCGAGGCGACGCTCGAGTGGATCGAGGAGAAGTACGCGAACCGCGAGCTCGTGAAGGGCGCGAACCTCGCCGCGTTCAAGGCCGGCTACAACTTCGGCGAGACGGCCGAGCTCTTCGACCATCCATACGAGGTCGCGCCGGCGCGTCTCGCTCCCGGCCGCTACCGCAACATCACCGGCAACCTCGCGACGTCCTACGGCCTGATCGCCGCGTCGCAACAGGCGAATCTGCCGCTGCTGTACGCGTCGTACCCGATCACGCCGGCGTCCGACATCCTCCACGAGCTGTCGCGACACAAGAACTTCGGTGTGCGGACGCTGCAGGCGGAGGACGAGATCGCGGCGGTGGGCGTCGCGATCGGTGCCGCGTTCGCGGGTCAGCTCGCGGTGACGGCGACGAGCGGCCCGGGCGTCGACCTGAAGTCGGAGGGCATGGGGCTCGCCGTGAGCCTCGAGCTGCCGCTCGTGCTCGTCGACGTGCAACGGGGCGGCCCCTCGACCGGGCTCCCCACCAAGACGGAGCAGGCCGACCTGCTCCTCGCCATGTACGGGCGGCACGGCGAGGCTCCGTTGCCGATCGTCGCGGCCCGGTCGCCGAGCCACTGCTTCGACGCCGCGATCGAGGCGGTCCGCATCGCGCTGAAGTACCGGACGCCCGTCATCCTCTTGACCGATGGCTACCTGGCCAACGGCGCCGAGCCGTGGCTGCTGCCCGACGTGAACGCGCTGCCCGACCTCTCGGTCGACTTCGCGACCGAGCCCAACCACGACGGCGCGTTCTGGCCCTACCTGCGCGACCCGGAGACGCTGGCGCGCCCGTGGGCCATCCCCGGCACGCCCGGCCTGATGCACCGGATCGGCGGCATCGAGAAGCAGGACGGGACCGGAAACGTCAACTACGACCCCGAGAACCACGAGCACATGGTCCACTTGCGCGCCGACAAGGTGGCACGCATCGCGGACGACATCCCCGCCGTCGAGGTCGACGACCCCGACGCAGCGGATGGCAGCTACGCGGACCTGCTGGTGCTCGGATGGGGCAGCACATGGGGGGTGGCGCAGCAGGCCGTCCGCCAGGCGCGGGCCGCCGGCCGGCGCGTCGCCCACGCGCACCTCGTGCACCTCAACCCGTTCCCCAAGAATCTCGGCGAGGTGCTCGCCCGCTACCCGAAGGTGCTCGTCCCCGAGATGAACCTCGGCCAACTCGCCCGTCTCGTGCGCGCCGAGTTCCTCGTCGACGCGCGCAGCGTCACGAAGGTCCAGGGCCTGCCCTTCCGGGCCGCCGAGATCGAGCACGCGATCATGGAGACGATCTGACCATGGCTGACGACAACGGCGGCGCGGCGATCGCGCTGGGCCGCAAGGACTTCCAGTCCGACCAGGAGGTCCGGTGGTGCCCGGGGTGCGGCGACTACTCGATCCTCGCCGCGATGCAGCTCTACTTCGCCGAGGCCGGCATCCGGCCCGAGAACCTCGTGTTCATCTCGGGCATCGGTTGCGCGGCGCGCTTCCCCTACTACATGAACGTGTACGGCCTGCACTCGATCCACGGCCGGGCTCCTGCGGTCGCGACCGGCGTGGCGCTGGCGCGGCCCGACCTCGACGTCTGGGTGATCTCGGGCGACGGGGACGCGCTCTCGATCGGTGGCAACCACCTGATCCACGCGCTGCGGCGCAACGTGAACCTCAAGATCGTCATGTTCAACAACCAGATCTACGGGTTGACGAAGGGCCAGTACTCGCCGACGAGCGAGATGGGCAAGATCACCAAGTCGTCGCCGTTCGGATCGCTCGACCAGCCCTTCAACCCGATCTCGGTGGCGCTCGGTGCCGAGGCGACCTTCGTCGCCCGTACTCACGACATGGACCGCAAGGGCATGATCGAGGCGTTTCGCCGGGCGCACGAGCACAACGGCGCGTCCTTCATCGAGGTGTACCAGAACTGCAACGTCTTCAACGACGGCGCGTTCGAGGGCATCACGGGCAAGGAGGTGCGGGCCGAGATGCTCATCGAGCTGCGTCACGGCGAGGCGGTGCGTTTCGGCGCCGACTCGGAGAAGGGCGTCGCGCTGAACGCGTTCGGCGAGTGCGAGATCGTCGACGTCGCCGCCGTCGGGGAGGACAAGCTGCTCGTGCACGACGAGCACCGGCCCGATCCGACGCTCGCCTTCGCGCTGTCGCGCATCGCGGACCAGCCGACGACGCCGACCCCGGTCGGGGTGTTCCGGGACGTGCAGCGCCCGAGCTACGAGCTCCAGGTGCAGCGCCAGCTGGTGACGGCGTCGGAGCGCAACGGGCCGGGTGACCTGGCCGCGTTGCTCAACTCGGGCGCCGTGTGGGACGTCAACTGACCCGCTGATCCCCAGCCGGCCGCCGATCCCCGGCCGCGTCGCGGCGCTCAGGTGTCGTCGAGGCTGCGGAAGACCATGCCCGTCCGGGGCTTGGGTTCGAAGAAGGTCGTCTTCTCCGGCATCCGGACGCGCCCGAACGCCGCGGTGCGGATCTGCTCGACGGTCACGGCCCGCAGCAGGACGGCGGCGTCGGCGGCGCCCTTGTCGACCAGCGCGGCGCAGGTCGCGGCGTCGTTGCGGTAGGTGAGCTCGGCGGCGCCGAGCGCCGGGCGGATGCCGGCGTCGAAGCGGCTGGCGTCGACATCGGGAAGCGGTGCGGGCAACCCGTCGAGGGCCGCCAGCGCGTCGGGGTGCGGCACGAGCAGCGCCAGACCGTCGCCGTCGACGAGGCCGAGGCCGCCCGCATCCCGCATCCGGCGCTCGAGCGCGGCGACGGCATCGGGCCCGTTGGGGCCCGCGTCGCGGACCTCGAACGACTCCGTGATCCGGGCTCGCACGTCACCCGGCGCGCCGTGCACGAGCCGGTGGATCGCCGCCACCGACAGCTGCTCGTCGGCGAGCTCGACGACGAGCGCCATGATCGCCGCCGCCCCGGCGTCGGCGGCCGGGCGCTCGGCCCGGTAGGTCGACGCCGTCTCGAACCGGTGGTGGCCGTCGGCGAGGACGACCGGTGCCGAGCCGACCGCGGCGGTGACCGCGTCGAGCACCGCCGGGTCGTCGAGGCGCCAGAGCTCGTGGACGACGCCGTCCCCGTCGACGGCGGTGGCGTCGGCCGCCGTGTCGAGCGGGAGTCGCGACGTGAGCCCGGACGCGAGCGACAACCCCCAGATCGGGTCGAGGTTGGCCCGGGTCGCGCGCAGGAGCGAGAGACGGTCGCTGCGCGCCTTGGGCAGGGTGCGTTCGTGGGGGAGGATGCCGGCGTCGGACGGGTCGGCACCCGCGGGCGGGAGAGCCAGCGCACCGAGGACCCCGGAGGTGTGGCGGAGGGTGCCGTCGTGGCCCCGGAACGTCATGCGGTAGCCGTAGAACGAGGGGGCCTCGTCGACGGTGAGCACACCGCCGGCCCGCCAGGCGCCGAGGAGGTCGGCGGCGGTCTCGTAGCCGTCGCGGGCGCCGGAGCCGCGGGGGAGGATCAGCTGCACCGAGTTGTGCGGGTCGGTGGCCTCGAGGCTCGCCCGGAGATCGTCGTCGATGACGTCGTAGGGAGGCGCCACCACCCGGCTCAGATCGACGGGGCCGGCGCCGTCCGCCCCGGGCCCCGGCGTCGTTCGGTACCGAAGGCCGCGGAAGGGAAGGAACTGGGGCACCGGCTGGTTTCGCTTTCGTCGGGGACGCCCGATTGTCGCATACCGTTTGTGCCGGGCCCGTCGTCGGGGCGCTCGTCGTGGCGCTCCCCGAGCAGGCCCCGACGGCCGGGTGTGGCGCAGACCGACGTGAGCGAGGCGAGCGATGCAACCGAACCAGGACTCCGAGCGGGCGCATGCGTACGAGGCCTTCCAGGAGGGCAGCCGGCTGCTGGAGGACTCGCACCCGCACGCGGCCGCGGTCGTGCTCGAGCGCGCCCGCGACCTCGAACCCGACAAGGGTTCGATCCGCGAGGCGCTCGGGCGCGCCTACTTCCGCTGCGGCCGGTTCCCCGCGGCCAGGTCGGAGTTCGCGCGCGCCGTCGAGATCGACCCCGTCAACGACTACGCGCACTTCGGCCTCGGCCTCTGCCTTCTCCGGACGGGCGACCGGGCCGGCGCGCGCCGGCACCTGAAGCTGGCGGTCGCGATGCGCCCGCGCGACGAGTACCGCCGCGCGCTGGCGCAGGTGGCCGAGCTCGCCGGCTGAGGTGTCGGACGTCGCGGCCGCCGAGGCCGGTCCGGCTTCGGGTTCCGCGTCGGCCACCCCGGTCGTCTGCTGCGATCTCGACGGCGTGATCTGGCGCGGGGACGCGCCCATCGCCGGCTCCGACGTCGGTGTGGCCACGCTGCGCGCCGCCGGCCTGCGCGTCGCGTTCCTGTCCAACAACTCCAGCGCGACGATCGCCGACGTCGTCGCGAAGCTGGCGCGCTGCGGGATCGAGACCTCGGCGGAGACCGTGCTGACGAGCGCGGTCGCGGCCGCGCATCTCCTTTCGGACGCCTTGGAGCAGGGTGCGCGCGTCCTGGCGTGCGCGGGTCCCGGCGTGGTCGAGGCGCTGGAGACGGCCGGGTTCCGTGTCGTACGTGAACCGCCCGCTGCCGCAGTCGTCGTGGGATGGCACCGCGACTTCGACTTCGACGGCCTCGACCGGGCGTCGCGCGCGGTGCGCGAGGGCGCCCGGTTCGTCGCCACCAACCTCGACGCGACGTATCCGGTGCCCGGCGGGCTGGTTCCCGGCGCGGGTGCGCTCGTCGCCGCGGTGGCGACGGCATCGGGACGGTCGCCGGAGGTCGCGGGGAAGCCGTACCCGCCCACAGCCGCGCTCGTGCACCGCCGTTTCGGCCGCCACGGCGTGATGGTCGGCGATCGTCCCTCCACCGACGGCGCCATGGCCGACGCGCTCGGATGGCCGTTCGCGCTCGTCCTCTCGGGCGTCGCCTCCGCGCACCCCGCCGGGGGAGGAGAGGCGATCCCGACGCCGCCCCCGCCGTTCGTCGCCGACGATCTGCGCGCGCTGGCGCCCCGGCTCGTGGCCGCGTCGGCGCCCGCGCCGGGCCGCGGCACCGCCGGCGGCTGAGAGCGTGCTGAGACGCCCGCCGCCGAAGCGTGCCCGGTCACGGAGACGATCGGCGGCGCGCAGGTAACCTGCGACGGGCGACTCGGCCGCCGTACGGGCACGGCGTGCGGTCGGTCCGGAGCCGCGCCGAGTGTCTGGACGGGCTGCCGGCACGGCCGCCCACGACGGGCCCGCCCCGGAGGGGTTTCGGGTGGCCCTTCCGACGGGCGAGGAGCGACGGCGATGTGGACCCACAGCCGGTGAGGCGCAGGCTCGACACGGAGCTCGTACGCCGGGGACTGGCCCCGAGCCGGGCCCGGGCCGTCGACGCGATCCGGGCCGGTCGTGTGCTCGTCGGTGGTGCACCCGCGGCCACACCGGCCCGCCAGGTCCGCCCCGACGAGGCGATCCGGGTCGCGGCCGCGCGGCACGCGTACGTGTCGCGCGGCGGCGAGAAGCTCGCCGCCGCGCTCGACGCCTTCCCGGTCGCGGTCCCCGGCCGGCACGCCCTCGACGCCGGCGCGTCGACCGGCGGGTTCACCGACTGCCTGCTGCAACGTGGCGCGGCGCACGTCGAGGCCGTCGACGTCGGCCGGGGCCAGCTCGCGTGGTCGCTGCGGACCGACCCGCGCGTCACCGTGCGCGAGCGCACGAACGTCCGCGACCTGACGCCGGCCGACCTCGGAGGCCCGGTCGAGCTCGCGGTCGCCGATCTCTCGTTCATCTCGCTGCTGACGGTGGCGCCCGCTCTCGCCGCGTGCACGAGCACGGACGCCGACCTCGTCCTGCTGGTGAAGCCGCAGTTCGAGGCGGGGCGCGCCCACGTCGGGCGGGGTGGCATCGTGCGCGATCCGGCGGTGCATGCCGAGGTGCTCCGGCGCGTCGCGACCGGCCTGGCCGCTGCCGGCATCGCGGTGGTGGGGGCGATCCGCTCGCCGCTCCTCGGGGCCGACGGGAACGTCGAGTTCCTCGTCCACTGCCGCAAGGGTGCGGCGCCGATCCCGTTCGACGAGCTCGACGCCCTCGCGGCGCCGGGACCCGCTCGCGACGAGGGCGCCGGCGGATGACCCCGAACCGGCCGATCTCCACCATCGGGCTGGTCCCGCACCGCGACCGGCCGGTCGCCCAGGATCTGGCACGGCGGGCCGCGGCCTGGCTGCAGGGCCACGGCCTGACCGTGCGCGTGTGCGCCGAGGACGTCGAAGCCGGGTCGCTCGACGACCTCGTCTGCGGGCGCGAGGAGTTCGCCGCCGGCCTCGACGTCGCCGTCTCGCTCGGCGGCGACGGCACGATGCTCCGCACGGTCGACCTCGTCTACGAGAGCGGTGCCGCGGTCCTGGGTGTGAACGTCGGGCAACTGGGCTACCTGACCGAGGTCGAGCCCGCCGACCTCGACCGCGCGCTCGAGCGGCTCGTCGCCGGCGAGTTCGAGGTCGACGAGCGCATGGTGCTCGACGTGACGGTGGGATCGCACGGGAGTGCAGGCGGCCGTTGGTGGGCGCTCAACGAGACCGTGATCGAGAAGTCCCCCGGCGGGCGCGTCGTCCGCCTCGACGTCGCCATCAACGGCACGCCGTTCACCACCTACGTCGCCGACGGCGTGATCGCGGCGACGCCGACCGGCTCGACCGCGTACTCGTTCTCCGCGCGGGGGCCCATCGTCTCGCCCCGGCATCGGTGCCTGCTGCTGACGCCCGTCTCGCCCCACATGCTGTTCGACCGTTCGCTCGTGCTCGACGCCGACGAAGAGGTGCGCTTCACCGTCACCGACGCGCGCACCGCGGTCCTGACGCTCGACGGTCGCGAGCTGGGCATGCTCGACGTCGGCGACACGGTGACGTGCACCGGCGGACCCAAGCCGGCGCGCATCGTGACCTTCGGGCCGCGTGACTTCCACCAGATCCTGAAGGCCAAGTTCGGCCTCGCCGACCGGTGACCGCGATGCTCGTCGAGCTGCACGTCGCCAACCTGGGCATCGTCGACGACCTCACCCTGCTCGTCGCGCCCGGCCTCACCGCGATCACCGGGGAGACGGGCGCCGGCAAGACCCTGCTGGTCGAGGCCGTCGAGCTGCTGCTCGGCGCCCGCGCCGACGCCTCGCTCGTGCGGGAGGGCGCGCCCGAGGCGCGGGTCGAAGGGCGCTTCGTCGACGACGACGGCGGCGAGCGGGTGCTCGCTCGGGTCGTGCCCGCCGACGGGCGGGCGCGCGCCTATGTCGACGGCAGGCTCGCGACCGCGGGTGAGCTGGCGGCCGTCGGTGCCACCCTGGTCGATCTGCACGGACAGAACTCGCACCAGTCGCTGCTCGCGCCGGCGGTGCAGCGAGCCGCGCTCGACCGGTTCGCCGGGACGCCGGCCGCGCAGGCCCTGCACGAGCTCCGCACGGCACGGGACGACGCCCGCGCCGCGACCGCCGAGCTCGCCTCACTCGGAGGCGATGCCCGGGCGCGAGCGCGCGAGCTCGACCTGCTGCGCTTCCAGATCGACGAGATCGAACAGGCCGTGATCGACGATCCCGCCGAGGACGTGACCCTCGAAGCCGAGGAGGCGCTGCTCCGCGACGCGGCCGGCCATCGGGCCGCGCTCGCGGCCGCGTACGACGCGCTCGAGAACCGCGGGTACGACGCCGTGGGCGTCGCCGCGAGCGCGCTCGCCGACCGCCACCCGTTCGACGACCTGTCCGCGCGGTTGCGGTCGGTGCTCGCCGAGCTGGCCGACATCGAGAGCGAGCTGCGGCTCGCGGCCGAGCGCGTCCCCGACGATCCCGAGCGCCTCGAAGCAATTCGGAGCCGGCGCCAGCTCCTGCGCGAGCTGCAGCGAAAGTACGGCGACACGCTCGCCGAGGTGCTGGCGTTCGCGGCGACGACGCGGGCCCGCCTGGCCGAGCTCGAGAGCTACGAGGAGCGCGCCGCCTCGCTCGAGGCCGCCCGCGCCGACGCCGACCGGCGGGCCGCCGCCGCCGCCGCGCGTCTCTCCGAGATCCGGCGCGCCGCGGCCGCGCCACTCGGCGAGCGCGTCAGCGAGCACCTGTCCGATCTCGCGATGCCGGCGGCGCGGATCTCCGTGCTCGTCGAGCCCGCGGAGCTGACCGAGGACGGCGCCGATACCGTCACGTTCGTGCTGTCCGCGAACCCGGGCGAGCCACCCCGCCCGCTCGCGCGCGCGGCGTCGGGCGGCGAGCTGTCGCGGACGATGCTCGCGCTGCGCCTCGTTCTGTCCGAGGCGCCGCCGACGCTCGTCTTCGACGAGGTGGACGCCGGCCTCGGGGGCGAAGCGGGCACCGCCGTGGGTCGCCATCTCGCCGAGCTGGGGCGGCGCCACCAGGTTCTCTGCGTCACGCACCTGGCCCAGGTCGCGGCCCATGCCGACGCGCAGGTCGCGGTCACCAAACGCGAGCGCGGGGGCCGCACGGTCACGGTGGCGACGGTCGTCGAGGGGGAAGACCGCATCGGCGAGCTCGCGCGGATGCTCGCCGGACTGGGTTCCGACCACGCGCGCCGTCATGCCGCCGAACTGCTCGACGCGGCCAGAGCGGACCGTGCGCCGCGCCGCCGGCGCTCCGGCACGGGGGCCCGAGTGTGAACCTCTGGTTCCGGAGCTCGCGTGCCGCCCGGCTGCCGGCGGTGGCCGGTCCCGTGCGTCTCGACCACCGGACGAAGGACCTGGTGAAGCGGCTCGAGCCGGGCGAGGTGGCGGTCATCGATCACCGCGACCTCGACCGGATCGCGGCCGACGCCCTCGTCGACGCCGGGGTCGTCGCCGTCCTCAACGCGGACGACTCGATCAGCGGCCGCTACCCGAACGGCGGCCCGATCCGGCTGCTCGGCGCCGGCATCCCGCTCGTCGACCGGATCGGGCCCGAGCTGTTCGAGCGGCTCGACGAGGGCGACGTCGTGCGCGTCACCGACGACGGCGAGGTCTGGCGCGACGACGAGCTCGTGGGCAAGGGCGTGGTCCGCCACAGCGACGAGGTCGAGGCCGTCATGGCGGCGTCGCGCGCCGCGATCGGCAGCGAGCTCGAACGCTTCGCGGTGAACACCCTCGAGTACGTCCGCCGTGAAGCCCAGCTCATCTTCGAGCCGCTCGAGCTTCCGCCGCTCGTGACGTCGTTCGAGGGGCGTCACGCCCTCGTCGTCGTGCGCGGCTACGACTACCGCGAGGATCTCCGCGCGTTGCGTTCGTACATCCGTGAGTACCGGCCGGTGTTGATCGGCGTCGACGGCGGCGCCGACGCGCTGCTCGAGATCGGTCTCAAGCCGGACGTCATCATCGGCGACTTCGACTCGGTGTCACGCGAGGCGCTGAAGGCCGGCGCGGACCTCGTCCATCACGTGCATCCGGACGGCCGGGCCCCGGGCCGCGAGACGCTGGTGGAGTGGGGTGTGGAGTACGAGGAGTTCGTCGCCGAGGGCACGAGCGAGGACGTCGCGATGCTGCTCGCGGCCGAAGGGGGCGCGCAGCTCATCGTCGCCGTCGGGACGCACGCGACGATGGTCGAGTTCCTCGACAAGGGCCGGAAGGGCATGGCGTCGACGTTCCTCACGCGCCTCCGGCTCGGACCGATGCTCGTGGACGCCAAGGGGGTCAGCAAGCTCTACGAAGGCCGGGTGCGGCGCCTCGATCTGGTCATGCTGGTCGCGTCCGCGCTGGTCGCCATCATCACGGTCATCATCGTGTCGCAACCCATCCACACGCTCCTCAACGGGTTCCGCGTGACCGTCGAGGACATCTGGTACTCCATCACCGGGTAGGCCGGGCGGCGCCGTGATCCACTTCCGCTTCCACCTCGTCTCGCTCGTCGCCGTGTTCCTCGCGCTCGCGCTCGGCATCGTCATGGGCTACGGCGTGCTCGGACAGCCCACCGTGTCGGGTCTGCAGGACCGGGTCGACCGTGTCGAGGGCCGGATCAACTCGGTCCGGCGCGACAACGACCGCCTGCAGGGCGAGGTCGACCGGCTCAACGCGTACAGCGACGCGTCGTCGCAGTTCGCCGTCACCGACCGGCTCGCGGGCGCCTCCGTCCAGATCGTCGCGCTGCGGGGCGTCGACGCCGACCGCGTGCGCGACGTGGTGAACCTCGCGCGCAAGGCCGGTGCCGCCATCGGCGGCATCGTGTGGCTCGAGCCGAAGTGGGCCCTCGCGAGCTCGACCGACACGAAGGCGCTCGAGGCCGCGCTCGGGCTCGAGCCCGGACCGAAGTCGGGCGTCCGGGCCGCCGGGTGGCTGGCGCTGGCGCGCCGGCTCGGCGGCGCTCCGGCCGCCGGCGACACGCTCGCCGCGCTCCAGCAGGCGGGCTTCGTCACCGGCGAGGCCGTCGGGGGAGGCGGGTTCGACCTGACGAAGCTGGACGGCACCGGCGGGCGCGTCCTCGTCGTCGACGGCACGCAGTCGAAGGTCCCCGACTCGGCGCTGGTCGGGCCGCTCGCCGACGCCATGGCAGCCGTGGCGACGCCGGTCGTGTTCGGCGAGGTGTACGTCCAGACCGACAACGGCCCGGACCGCGGACAGCGGCTCACGGCGATCCGCAGCGACGAGACCCTCACCAAGAAGGTGTCGACCGTCGACGATCTCGACCTGACGGAGGGCCGGGTGGCCGGCGTCCTCGCCGTCGCCGACCTGGCCCGCGGGGTCGTGGCGGACTACGGCTACGGCGAGGGCGCCGACCGGGTGCTGCCCGAGTGGTGGTCACCCGGACCGTGAGCGGCGGAGGGGCGGCGCCGGAAGATCCGGCGACCATGGCGGGCGCGGGCATCCAGCGGTGAGCGAACCGTCCACCGTCCGCCGGGCCGCGACCGGCATGGGGATCGCGACCGCGGTGTCGCGGGCGTTCGGCTTCGTCCGGATCCTGGTCATCGCGGCCGTGCTCGGGACGACGTACCTGGGCAACACGTACTCGTCGTCGAACTCGGTCTCGAACGTGCTGTTCGAGCTGCTGGCGTCGGGTGCGCTCTCGGCGGTGCTCGTCCCGACGTTCGTCACGTACCTCGACCGGGGCGACCAGCGGGGCGCCGAGGAGCTCGCGGGCCGTCTCCTCGGGATCGCCGTCGTCGCGCTCGCCGTCGTCGCCGCGATCGGCATGGCCGCGGCGCCGCTGATCGCTCGGTTGCTCACGTCGGGCGTGCCGGACCCGCACATCGCGGCGCAGCAGCGCAGCCTCTCGACCTTCCTGCTGTTCTTCTTCGTCCCCCAGATCGTGCTGTACGCGTTGGGTGCGGTCGCGGTCGCCGCGCTCTACGCCCAGCGGCGACTGGCGGTGACGGCGGTCGCACCCATCGGGTTGACGATCGTGGTCGTCTCGGCGATGGGCGCGTTCCGCGCGCTCGCGGGACCGGACCCGGGGCTCGCGTTGAGCGTCCCCGAGAAGCTCGTGCTCGCCCTGGGCGGCACGCTCGGCGTGGCCGCGTTCGTCGGCATCCCGGCCGTCGCGCTCTGGCGCGGCGGGTTCAAGCTCGTTCCGCGGTTCCGGCGGCCCAACGCGGCAGTGAGGCAACTGCTGCGGCTCTCGGGG
>DASRHL010000369.1:0-7123 GCA_035650535.1 Acidimicrobiia bacterium | reverse complement strand
GTCGTCGTCGGTGCGTCGAGCGGGTTGGGCCGCTGTATCGGGCTCGGGCTCGCGAAGAGCGGGGCGAGCGTGGCGTTCCTGGCCCGGCGACGTGAGCGCGTCGAGGGGGCCGCGCGCGAGGCGGGGGGCGGTGCCGTCGCGGTCGGGTGCGACGTCACCGACGAGGCCGGCTGCCGCGCCGCGATCGCGACTGCGGCCGATCGGCTCGGCGGGCTCGACGCGCTCGTGTACGCGACCGGCATCGGCCCGCTGGCCCGCCTGACCGGCACGGATGCCGCGACGTGGCGGCGCGTCTTCGACACCAACGTCACGGGCGCCGCCATCGCGACCGCAGCTGCCATCCCGCACCTCACCCGGGCGCGCGGCACGGCCGTCTACCTGTCGTCGGTGAGCGCGTCGATGACGCCGCCGTGGCCCGGGCTCGGTGCGTATGCCGTCAGCAAGGCCGCGCTCGACAAGCTGGTCGAGGCGTGGCGGTCCGAGCATCCCGACGTCGGGTTCACACGCCTCGTCGTCGGCGACTGCGCCGGCGGCGAGGGTGACTCGGCGACCGAGTTCCCCGTCGAGTGGGACCTCGAGCTCGCGGCCGAGATGCACCCGATCTGGTCGGCGCGCGGTTACCTGAGCGGCGCGCTCATCCCCGTCGACGACCTCGTCGCCGCCGTCGACGCGCTGCTGCACGCCGGCGCGACCCTCGGCCTCCCGTCCGTGACGATCACCCCACGCGCCTGACCCCCCCAAGAACCGGAGGGATCAGGCGGGCGGTTCGGCGAGGGTCTTGAGCTCGAGGAACTCGAGGAGGCCGGCGGCGCCCATCTCCCGCCCGATGCCCGACTGCTTGTAGCCCCCGAAGGGCGCGTCGGGGCCGTAGTAGATGCCGCCGTTGACGCTGATCGTGCCGGCCCGGATGCGGCGCGCGACCGAGAGCGCCCGCTCGCGATCCGCGCTCATCACCGAACCCGAGAGCCCGTAGATGGAGTTGTTGGCGATGCGGACGGCGTCGTCGTCGCCGTCGTGGGGGAGCACGACGAGCACCGGACCGAACAGCTCGTCCTGGGCGACGGCCGAGTTCTCGTCGACGTCGACGAGCAACGTCGGCTCGTAGTAGTAGCCCCTTGGCAGGTGCTCCGGGATGCCGCCCCCGACGACAGCCTTGGCGCCGTCCGCGATCGCGCGGTCTACGTAGCCGGCGACCTTCTCGCGCTGGCGCGCGTTGATCAACGGGCCCATCATCATCGCGGGGTCGGTCGGGTCACCGTAGGGCACGTCGGCGAGGATGCCGCGGGCGACGTCGACCGCCTCGTCGAAGCGGCTCCGCGGGACGACGAGGCGCGACGTGATCGCGCACCCCTGGCCCGAGTGCGACGTCGCCGCGTACGAGCAGTACATCGCCGCCATCGACGGGTCGCCGTCGTCGAGGAGGACGAACGCCGACTTCCCGCCGAGCTCGAGGAACACGCGCTTCACCGTCGCGCTCGCGGCCGCCATGATCTGGCGCCCGACCGGCGTCGAGCCCGTGAACGAGATGACGTCGACGTCGGAGTGCGTCGTCAGCTCGACGCCCACCGCGTTGTCGGACGCCGCGAGCACGTTGACGACGCCCGCGGGGATGTCGGTGGCCTCCGCGATCAGGCGGCCGAGTGCGAGGGTCGCCCACGGCGTGTCGGGCGCGCCCTTGAGCACGACGGTGCACCCCGCCGCGAGCGCCGGCGCGAGCTTCGCCAACGCGAGCTGGATGGGGTAGTTGTAGGCGGCGATGGCCGCGACGACCCCCGCCCCCTCCTTCTCGATCCAGCGATGCGACGGCCCGGCGAACGTCTCGCGCACGCCGAGGTCCTCGGTGAACTCGTACCGGTCGACCAGGTCGGCGTACCAGGAGACGATGTCGATCGGCGCCGTCAGCTGCGGGCCGTTCGTGCTCGACACCGGCGCGCCGACCTCGTGCACGAGGATCTCGCGGAGGTCCTCCACGTGGTCGAGCAGGGCCTGGTGGAACTGGCGCAGGCACCGGGCCCGGAACGCGTGGTCGCGGGACCAGTCGGTCGTGTCGAACGCCCGCCGGGCGGCCGCGATCGCCCGGCGGGTGTCGTCGAGACCGGCGTCGGCGGCCTCGCCGAGTCTGGCCTCGGTCGACGGCGAGATCGTCGGGTACGTCGCCCCGCTCGCGGCGGGCACCAGCTCGCCGTCGATCAGGAGCCGATCCTCGTGCCAGTCCACGGCGCCTCCTTCGGGATCTCGGCCCGGCCCGGGCCAGGCGGTCACGGTAGTGCCGGCCCCCACGGCGGCGGCAACGAGAACGAGGTTACTATGCGCGGCAATGCAGTTCTCCCGAGCGGGCAGTCACCTTCTGCGCGCGTGACCGGGCCCGCCTGATGGACGTCGCCGAGTTCCGGCGCGAGGTCAACGCGTGGCTCGACGCCCACGACGCCGAGCTCGCCCCGCCCTTCGCGGGCACGGGCACCCTCGACGAGCGCGTCACGCAGATGCGACGGACCAACGCCGCCCTGTACGACGCGGGATGGATGCGGTGGGGCTGGCCCGAGCGGGTCGGCGGCTACGGAGGGTCGCCGATGCTGCGGACGGAGCTGGGCGCCGCGATGTGCGGCCGCGGCCTCGCCGACCCGGGCATCTACTCACTGGTCGAGGTGCTGGCGCCGACGGTGATCGACTTCGCGCCGCCCGAGCTCGCGGCCACCGTCGTGCCCCGGCTGCTGTCGGGCGCGGAGATGTGGTGCCAGGGGTTCTCGGAGCCGGGATCGGGGAGCGACCTCGCGTCGATCGGCTGCCGGGCCGTCCCCGACGGCGACCCCGAGACCGCGGACAGGTGGATCGTCAACGGTCAGAAGGTGTGGACGAGCCTCGCCCAGTACGCCGACCGGTGCGTCCTCCTCACCCGCACCGGCACGGCGGAGGCCCGCCACCGCGGCATCACCGCGTTCTTCGTCGACATGGACACGCCCGGTATCACGGTGTCGCCGATCGAGATGATCAACGGCGATCTCGAGTTCACCGAGGTGTTCTTCGACGACGTCGCGGTTCCGGCCGACCGCATGCTGGGCGCGCCGAACGGCGGCTGGGCCGTCGCCATGAGCATCCTGCCGTACGAGCGGTCGTCGTGCTTCTGGCAACGCATCGCGTACCTGTACCGGCGGCTGCAGCTCCTCGTCGACGCCGTGCCCGCCGGCGAGCGTGCCGCGCACCTCGTCGGCGAGGCGTTCCTCCAGCTCTACGCGCTGCGCGCCCGGTCGCGCGCCACCCAGCACCGGCTCGCGGCGGGCGAGGCCCTCGGCGCCGAGACGTCGGTCGACAAGATCCTCGTCGCGACCGCCGAGCAGACGCTCTACGACACGATCCGGACGCTGCGACCCGGCGTCATGGAGCTCGACGACGGGCTCGAGGGCGAGACCTGGCGCTTCGAGTACCTCTACTCCCGTGCCGCGACCATCTACGGCGGCACCGCCGAGGTACAGCGCAACATCGTCGCCCGCCGCCTGCTCGACCTGGGCGACGAGTGATGGACGCGGGGGAGCGGGCGCTCCTCGCCGCGACGGTCGGCGACGCGATCGCGGCGATCGCCGCCGAGGGCGGGACGGCGGACGGCGCCCTCACCGAGCTCGGGTGGCTGGAGATGCTCGACGCCGAGCCCCGCGACGCGGTCGGCATCGTGTTCTCCGCGCTCGGTGCGCAGCATGTCACCGCCACCGTGCTCGACGACGTCGTCGCCGGCGCCCTCGGCATCGAGCCGCGTGCCGCGGTCGCGCTGCTGTTGTCCCCGTACACGACGTGGGCGCCGCCCGGGCGGGTCGACGGCGGTCTGCTCCACGCGTCCGGTGTGACGACCGCCCGGGTGGCCACGGCCGACGAGCTCGTCGTCGCGGCCGAGGCGGACGGCCGTCTCGCGCTCGCCACGGTGCCGGCGTCCGCGGTCACGATCACGCCCGTCGCCGGTATCGACCCTGCCGCCGGCCTTCATGCGGTGGAGATCGGAGGCGCGGTGGCGTCGACCGTTCCCCTCGACCTCGACGCGTGGGACGCCGCGGTCGCCGCCGGCCGGCGCGCGCTCGCGCACCAGGTCGCCGGCGCGTGCCGCACGATGCTGGAGCAGGCGCGGGCCCACGCGCTCGACCGGTCACAGTTCGGCCGGCCGGTCGCGCGGTTCCAGGCCGTACGCCACCGCCTCGCCGAGGCGCTGGTCGCGGTCGAAGCGCTCGACGCCGCGGTCGCCGCCGCGTGGGACGAGCCCGGCCCGGTCACCGCCGCGCTCGCGAAGGCCGTCGCCGGTCGTACGGCGCGCACCGTCGCGGCGCACTGTCAACAAGTGCTCGCGGGCATCGGGTTCACGACCGAGCATCCGTTCCACCGCTACCTGAAGCGCACGATCGCGCTCGACGGCCTGCTCGGATCGACCGACGCGATCGTCGCCGACCTCGGGCGTCTGCTGATCGCGACCCGAACCGTCCCCACGCTCGTCGAGCTCTGATCCGGGAGGAAGTTGTGAGCGGATACGACGACGTCGACTTCTTCGGCGACGCGCTGGTCGCGGATCCCTACCCCTACTTCCACGCCATGCGCTCACGATGCCCGGTGCTCCGCGAGGCGCACCACGACGTCGTCATGGTGACCGGCTACGACGAAGCCGTCGCCGTCTACCACGACACCGCGACGTTCTCGTCGTGCAACTCCGTCAGCGGGCCGTTCCCCGGCTTCCCCGTCCCGCTCGAGGGCGACGACGTGAGCGCGCTGATCGAGGCCCACCGCGACGAGCTGCCGATGAGCGACCAGCTCCCGACGCTCGACCCGCCGAAGCACACCGACCACCGGGCTCTGCTGATGCGCCTCATCACGCCCAAGCGCCTGAACGAGAACGAGGCGTTCATGTGGCGCCTCGCCGACCGCCGGATCGACGAGTTCCTCGCCCGCGGCGAGTGCGAGTTCGTCGGCGACTTCGCCTCGCCGTTCGCCCTGCTCGTGATCGCGGACCTGCTCGGCGTCCCCGAGGAGGACCAGCCCGCGTTCCGCGAGCGGTTGCAGGGCGGCGGGCACGGCGACGAGCGGACGCTGGGCAGCACGAGCCAGGAGGGCATGGTCCAGTCGCCGCTCGCATACCTCTACCAGCGGTTCACCGAGTACATCGAGGCGCGGCGCCACGAGCCGCGTGACGACGTGCTCACCGGCCTCGCCGCCGCCACCTTCCCCGACGGCTCGCTGCCCGAGGTGCTCGACGCGGCGCGCGTCGCCGCCAACCTGTTCGCCGCCGGGCAGGAGACCACGGTCCGGCTCCTCGGCACCGCGCTCCAGCTGATCGCCGAGAACCCCGACCTGCAGAAGCTGCTCCGCGAGGAGCGCGAGCGCATCCCGAACTTCGTCGAGGAGGCGCTGCGATACGAGAGCCCGGTCAAGGGCGACTTCCGCCTGTCACGCGTCCCGTCGACGGTCGGCGGCGTCGACATCCCGGCGGGGACGACCGTCATGGTCCTCAACGGCGCGGCGAACCGCGATCCGCGTCGCTTCGAACGGCCCGACGAGTTCGTCGTCGACCGGGCGAACGCACGCCAGCACCTCGCGTTCGGTCACGGTGTGCACACGTGCCCGGGCGCGCCGCTCGCACGCGCCGAGGCCCGAGTGAGCCTCGAGCGCCTGCTCGACCGCATGGCCGACATCCGCGTGTCGGAGGCCCACCACGGCCCGGCCGGCGACCGCCGCTACGACTACGTCCCGACGTTCATCCTCCGCGGCCTGCGCAGGCTCCACCTGGAGTTCACGCCGGCGTGAGCGCGCACGCCACGTTCTCTGAACGTTGCGCTTCGAACACCGACGCGGATCGTTCAGAGAACGAGCAGGCGGGACGGCTGTCCCGGCGCCGGCTGCCCCGGCGTCAGACGGCGGGCTCGACCACCGCGTCGAAGGTCGCGGCGCCGCTGTCGGGGACGCGGGGCTGGCGCCACACCTCGACCGGGAACGACGCCGTCATGAGCCCGCAGTACAGCCAGAGCAGGCGCTCGGCGTCGGCGGGCATCTCGTCGAGCGGGAACCGGTCGAGATAGGCGAGCGCGTCGTCGAGGCGAGGGAACGCCGCGTCGTAGAACGCCTGGAGCTCGTCCATCGTGCTCGCCAGGCGTCTCGCGTAACGGGCGCGTTCTGTCGGGACGGCCCACTCGGCGAAGGGCTCGAGGTCGGCGAACTCGGGGGGAAGCAGGTCGGCCACGGTCGTCCTCCTCGGTGTGTCAGCTCGCGGCGCCGGCCGGCGACGGCTGCGCCTCGTACTCGGCGACGTAGCGCTGCGCCGTGCGGTGCAGGTGGCGGAGCAGGATCTCCTGGTCGTTGAGCGGGAACGTCTTCACCGGCGTACGCGACTCGAGCATCGTCTGCGTGGCCTCGAGCGTGTTGCCGTCCTGCAGCGCATACTCCTTGAAGGTGACGACCGCGAGCTCCTGCGCGAGTCGTTCACGGGCGTTCTTCGGCGGTGCGAAGTAGCACGTCCCTTCGAAGATGTGCGTGTTGTGCGACGTCGGCCAGTAGTGGTACGTGAGGACCCAGTTCTGCTTCCACACCAGTACCATGAAGTTGGGAAAGAAGAGGAACGAGTCGAGGCCCCACAGCTTGTTCCCCGACGGGTTGAGCGCCGGCGGCAGCTCCTCGAGCCCGATGTCGGGCGCGTCCCACGGGCCGAACAGCCCGCTGCGGACCTTCTGTTCGACGGGCTTGACGAAGCGGAGGTCCTTGGGCGGCGTCCCGCCGGTCCACGTCGAGACCATGCCGTGCGGACCGTCGACGTCGTACGCGAGCGCCTCGTAGCCGATCTCCGACAGCCGCTGTGACTCCTCGGCCACCGACTGCTTCGCGTGCAGGATCGGTGCGTGGTAGAACTCGGTGAACGCGTCGATGAAGAGCTTCCAGTTGCTCCCGACCTCCGCGCGGTACTTGTGGACCTGCGTGAGCTCGTGGAACGGATAGCCCTCCAGCCCTGTGGCGAACTTCCCGAGGTACTCGCGTAGCGGCGTCGTGTTGTGCGGGTCGAGGTTCACGAACACGAACCCCTCCCACACGTCGGCCGGCACCGACGCCAACGGGTAGTCGGCCTTGTCGAGGTCGAAGAACTCGGACTCCTGCTGCACGAAGGTCA